>JBMZCX010000060.1:0-17388 GCA_049613795.1 Thalassotalea sp.
AGCTATTGGCATTGCAGCTTTATCTGGAAGCATTTTACCTAGCACCTAGCACCTAAATTTAGCTTAAATTTTTAGAAAAAAGCAATTCAAGCTTTTCAATGGTTTGCTTAATATCGGCCACATCTGTAGGGGCAATAAAAATAGTATCATCACCCGCTATTGTGCCTAAAACACCATCACTCTTACTTAAACTGTCTAATAACCTTGCGATTAGTTGCGCAGCGCCTGGGCTAGTACGCACAATAATCATTACATTATTATGTTCAATATCAAGTACTAACTGTTTTAGTGGGCTTTTAGCGGTAGGCATACCTAATTCAGCGGGTAAACAGTAAACCATTTCTTGGCGGGCATTGCGTGTTCGTACTGCGCCAAACTTACTCAGCATACGTGAAACTTTAGACTGACTAATGTTGTCAAATCCTTCGGTCTTTAATGCGTCAACAATTTCACCTTGAGAGCTAAACTGTTCTTGCTTTAAAAGATCTTTAAACGCTTGTACTAAGGCTTCTTGTTTTTGTTGTCCTGACATAAAATTCACTAATTATTAAGTTAAATGAGGCTGGAATTCCTTACTGCCTTGCTATAATACCATAGTATTATTTGATAAATGTCATTATACGGTATCCTTGTATGCCATAACAGGTGAATAATAATTGTTTTTTGCTGCCTTATGCTATATCTTTTGGGCACCAAAATATTTACGTAATTACTCAAATTTCGGAGACTACCCATGAAAGTAGCAGTTTTAGGCGCAGCTGGCGGTATCGGTCAAGCGTTATCATTACTATTAAAAACTCAATTGCCAGCAGGTTCTGAGTTAGCTTTATACGACGTTGCACCAGTTGTACCAGGTGTTGCAGTAGACCTAAGCCACATACCAACGGCGGTAAAAGTTGAAGGTTTTGGGGCTGATGCTTTAGCTGATGCTTTATCAGGCGCTGACATTGTTATTATTCCAGCAGGTATGCCTCGCAAGCCAGGTATGGACCGTGCAGACTTATTTGCAGTAAATGCAGGCATTATTAAAACGTTAGCAGAAGGCATTGTTGCTAACTGTCCAAAAGCATTAGTGGGTGTTATTACTAACCCTGTAAATGGCACAGTACCTATTGTGGCTGAAGTATTCAAAAAAGCAGGTACTTATGAAGCAAGCCGCGTTTTTGGTGTAACTACGTTAGATGTTATTCGCAGTGAAGCGTTTATTGCTGAATTAAAAGGCTTAAACGTAAGCGACGTTAAAATTCCAGTGATTGGTGGTCATTCAGGCACAACAATTTTACCATTACTTTCTCAAGTTGAAGGCGTTACTTTCTCAGATGAAGAAGTGGCAGCATTAACACCACGCATTCAAAACGCAGGTACTGAAGTAGTAAATGCTAAAGCGGGTGGCGGTAGTGCTACTTTATCTATGGGGGCAGCAGCTGCACGTTTTTGTTTGTCTTTAGTGAAAGGCTTACAAGGTGAGAGTGTTGTTGATTACGCATACGTAGACGTTGAAAATGGCGATGCAGCATACTTTGCTCACCCAGTACGTTTAGGTAAAAATGGTGTTGAAGAAATTTTACCTTACGGCGAGTTAAGTGCATTTGAACAAAAAGCTAAAGATGACATGTTAGCTACTTTGAACGCAGATATTAAAGAAGGTGTTGATTTCATCAACGGCTAATTTATTCTCCGTTCCATTGAAAACCGCCACTATGGCGGTTTTTTATTGCCTGAATTTTGGCGTTCTCTACTTGATGTAACTCAAGTAATAAAATCGCTAGGATATTGTCGACTAACTCGGTAAAATCAAGGTAATTAACACTTAATGGCTTTTCTTAATGTTGTCTACGCGTAAAAAGAATGAAGCGGAACTTGTTGCCGCATTTAAAGCGTTATTAAATGAACAATGCTACGGCTCACAAGGCCAACTTGCTGATGCGCTTGCTGAGCAAGGCTTTATCAATATGTCACAAGCGAAAATTTCTCGCTTATTGTCAAAGCTTGGTGCGGTAAAAATGCGTAATACCAATAGCCAAGTGGTTTATATTCTACCCGACGAACTGGCTATTCCTAAGTCAAAGCAGGCAATAGAGTCTGTGGTGATGAGTGTAAAGCATAACAATGTACAAGTTATTGTAAAAACAGGCATTGGTGGAGCGCCCCTTATTTCCCGTATGCTTGACAGCCTTGGTGAATCGGTTGGTATTTTAGGTACATTAGCAGGCGACGACACGATATTTATAGCGCCGTCAGATGTGAATAAAATAGATGAAATTACCGCTGATATTCGTAAAAAATTAGGGCTTAATTAATTCGTCTAGCATTAATCGTTAAAGAGCATTGTCTTACGGTATAACCGTATCAAAAAGATAGCGTGTTTTACCGTAAAATGATTGTTCTGGTAATAATGTTACTGGGGTTAAGTCGTTAATATGCTCTTTAGTTACTGCGCGCACCGGCTCTAAGCAAAAGGCACTGCGCGCTTGATAACCGGTGTTGTTTTTTCCTACCTGTGAGCCGTCAATGTAATTGGCTGTATATAAAATTATACTGGGTTGGTCGGTATAAATAGTCATCCGTCGTCCCGAACTCGGCTCAACTACCTGTGCTGAAAATGTTTGTTGATTAATAGCGCTATCGTTAAGCAACCAATAATTGTCGTAACCTTTACCGATAAGCACTTGTTTATCGTTTCCGTTAATGTCATCGCCAATACGTTTACTTTGTAAAAAGTTGTGGGCGCCACCAATAACTGACTTTATTTCCCCTGTTGGGTAAACCGTTTCGCTCATTGGTAAGTAACTATCGGCATTCAAAGTGAGTTGATGATCATTAATACAGCCATAAGTGTGGCCGGCTAAATTAAAATAACTATGCTGCGTGAGGTTGATAATGGTGGGCTTATCGGTGTCAGCAAAGTATTCAACGGTAAGCTCATTTTCATCAGACAGCGTGTAATGAACTTTAAAATTAACAGTGCCAGGGTATCCTTCTTCGCCATCTGGGCTGGTATATTCAAGTAGCAAAGTTACGCTTGTGTTGGTTTCTTGAGTACTCGCCTGCCATAGCTGTTTATTAAGTGCCTGTTTACCACCGTGTAATTGGCTATCAGGGGCGTTCAGCGTCAATTGATGCTCTTGGTTGTTAAGCGTAATTTTACCGTGTTTTATTCTGCCTGCGTAACGACCAATAATTGCGCCGAGATAATAAGTATCTTGCTCATAATCAGCTGCGCTATTGTAACCGAGTACAATATCGTCAAAACCTCCATGTTGATCAATAACTGAAAGGGCAGTAATAATACCGCCATAATTGCTAATACTTATTTGCGTGCCGCGGCTATTGGTTAGCGTAAATAGCTGAGCCTCTGTACCGTTGGAGAGCTGTCCAAAAGAGCGATTCGTCATTCGCTGATTGGTATTTTCTGGCGTGAACGTCATGAGGTGCACCACTTTGCTATTCTTGCTGTTATTCTATGGGGTAATTGTAGAGCGATGCAAACATATTTTTGCTAATTTACCGAAAGTATATTAACAAAATGTTTACATAATGACGTTGAGCTGGGATAGCATGGAATAATAGGTGAAATTTGGGCATAAAAAAAGCGAAACATATGTTTCGCTTTTTAAAAAAATTCTGAATTAAGCTGCAGTTACGTTTTCAGCTTCAGGGCCTTTTTGACCTTGTTTAACAGTAAAAGTAACAGCTTGACCGTCAGTTAGTGTACGGAAACCGTCACCAGTGATAGCGCTGAAGTGAACAAAAACGTCAGGACCGTTTTCTTGCTCGATGAAACCAAAGCCTTTAGACTCGTTAAAAAATTTTACTTTACCAGATACTGAATCAGACATACCTACATTTCCCGTAGTTAATAATATTAATAATAAATTGTTGTGGTCAAAACGACCAATCTCACGGAGTAAATGCTCTCTACCTTAATAGTACAGACAGAGAAAGGTATCCAATAACACAATTCTAAAGCGTCTAGGTTGGTTAACTAGGTTAGTAATTGCTCACTAATTTATAGTATAACCTATCCTTCTCCCGAAACGCACAAACTCAACGCGAACATAGCCTATCACATAGTTTGAAAATAAGCATGAAAAACTTTAATTTCTTAGTGTTACAGACAAATGAAAGCAACAAAAAAGCCAACAAATTGTTGGCTTTTGGTTAATGCGGCATATTTAGCTTATTTATAAAGCAGCAATTTGTGCCTTTTGCTCTGCTAATTTAGCTAATGCTGATTCTGCATCATTAAGCTTAGCCTTTTCTTTGTTGATAACAGCTTCAGGAGCCTTGCTAACAAACTTTTCGTTACTTAGCTTGCCACTTACGCGTTGCACTTCTTTTTCAAGTTTCTCAACCGCTTTTGATAAACGAGCCAATTCGGCGTCTTTATCAATTAAGCCTGCCATTGGAATAAGTACGGATAAATCACCAACAACGGCGGTCGCTGAAGCAGGTCCTTCTTCGTTCTCGGCTAATACATTAATTGACTCTAGCTTAGCTAATGCACTTAAAAATTGATTGTTTTCGTTTAAGCGACGTTGATCGTTGCTGTTTACATTTTTTAATAGCACAGGCAATGGCTTACTTGGGGCTATATCCATTTCACCACGAATATTACGTATGGCGATAATAAATTGTTTTACCCACTCAAGGTCTTCAATTGCTTGTTGGTCAACTAAGCTGTCATCATATTGTGGAAAGCTTTGTACCATAATACTGTCAGCTGTCTTTTCAAAGTTAGTTAACGGTACTACACGCTGCCAAATGGTTTCGGTAATAAATGGCATAATTGGGTGCATTAAACGCAACAAACCTTCTAATACGGTAACTAAGGTATGGCGAGTGGCGCGTTGCTGCGCTTCACTCCCTTTAAATAGCACAGGTTTAGTCAGTTCTAAATACCAGTCACAGAATTGATTCCAAGTGAATTCGTATAGCGCCTGTGACGCTAAGTCAAAACGGAAGCTGTCAAATGCTTCGTGTACAGTTTTAACGGTTTGCTGAAATTGGCCTAAAATCCAACGATCGGCTAACGAAAGCTCCATTTCAGCTATTTGGCCATTAACCTTTTTACCGCAGTCTTGCTCTTCCGTATTCATTAACACGTAGCGGCTCGCATTCCAGAGCTTATTACAGAAGTTACGGTAACCGTCTAAGCGTTTCATGTCCCAACTAATGTCACGACCAGTAGAGGCAACAGAAGTTAGCGTAAAACGCAGAGCGTCGGTACCATGGGCTTCAATGCCTTCTGGATATTCTTTTTTAGTAAGCTTGCTAATTTTCTTAGCAAGCTGAGGTTGCATCATATTACCGGTACGCTTTTCAAGTAAATCGTCTAGCGAAATGCCGTCGATCATATCTAACGGGTCAACCACATTCCCTTTCGATTTACTCATTTTATCGCCATTTTCATCGCGAATAAGACCTGTTACATAGACCTTTTTAAACGGTACTTGTGGTTTGCCGTTTTCATCTTTAATAAAGTGCATGGTCATCATGATCATGCGGGCAACCCAGAAAAAGATAATATCGAAGCCAGTCACTAATACATCGGTAGAATGAAATTTTTTCATATCTTCAATGTTATTTGGCCAGCCCAGTGTAGAAAAGGTCCATAATGCTGATGAAAACCAAGTGTCTAATACGTCGTCGTCTTGGCGAAGGTTAATATCTTTAGCAAGGCTATGTTTTTCACGTACTTCAGCTTCAGTTCTGCCGACATAAACGCCACCATTGTCGTCGTACCATGCTGGAATTCTATGTCCCCACCAAAGTTGGCGTGAGATACACCAGTCTTGAATATCTCGCATCCACGCGTTGTACATGTTTTCGTACTGTTTCGGTACAAATTCAATATCACCATTTTCAACGGCTTCAACAGCGGGGCCTGCTAATGGTGCTGTGCGTACATACCATTGGTCAGTTAACAAAGGCTCAATAATTACACCCGAACGGTCTCCGTAAGGCGCAACTAAGTCGTGCTCTTTTACTTCAACTAATAAGTTGAGTTCGTCAAAGGCGGCAACAATTGCTTTACGGGCAACAAAGCGGTCCATACCTGAAAATTCAGCAGGCAATTCGGTACTATATGCGTCAGAAGGTTCGCCGTTGGTACTGTATATTTCAGCGCAGTTAAGAATAGCGGCGTTTTTATCTAATATGTTGATTAAGGGTAAATTATGACGTTTACCCACTTCATTATCGTTGAAGTCATGCGCAGGTGTTATTTTTACACAGCCGGTGCCTTTTTCCATATCTGCATGGTCATCGCCAACAATAGGAATTAGTCGATTAACTAATGGTAATAACACGTGTTGGCCAATCAGGTCTTTATAACGAGGATCTTCAGGGTTAACAGCAACACCAGTATCACCAAGCATGGTTTCAGGACGAGTGGTTGCCACAACTAAATAGTCGTTACCTTCAGCGGTTTTTACGCCATTCGCTAGTGGATAGCGCAAGTGCCACATATGGCCTTTCTTATCTTTATTTTCTACTTCCAGATCTGAAATAGCAGTATGGAATTTTGGATCCCAATTAACTAAGCGCTTACCGCGATAAATAAGGTCGTCTTCAAATAAGCGCACAAATACTTCTTGTACGGCTTCAGACATACCATCGTCCATGGTAAAGCGTTCACGTTGCCAATCAATAGAATTACCTAAGCGGCGCATTTGCTTACCAATAGTGCCACCTGACTCTTCTTTCCACTGCCAAACTTTGTCAATGAAAGCATCACGGCCATAGTCGTGACGTGTTTTTTCTTCTTCCGCCGCTATTTTACGCTCTACGACCATTTGGGTTGCAATACCTGCGTGGTCAGTACCTGTTTGCCACAACGCACTTTTGCCTTGCATACGCTGGTAACGCGTTAAGGTGTCCATAATGGTTTGTTGAAAAGCATGCCCCATATGTAGGCTACCTGTGACATTCGGTGGCGGAATAGCGATACAGTAACCCTCACCTTCTTCAGTTGGGCTAAAATAACCTTGCTCTTCCCAGCTTTGGTAGAGCGATTGTTCAATGTCGGTGGGATTAAATGTTTTTTCCATCAGAATAGCTACTTAATTGTTGATTGTATTATTGTTAACTTTTTCAGCGTTGATTGTTTGGTTGTCAACCTTAAAGCCTAATTGGCGGTAGCCTTTAAAGCGCTCTCTTGCCAATTGCTTTAAGTCTTCATCGCTTGGAACAAAGTCTACAATTTGTGAAAATTGGTGAGCAAAGTGTGGCACTGTGCTCGTTAAATTAATTAATACTGAACGTCGATTAGTGGGTACTTGCCAACTAATTTCAACTGCAGCACCATTTTTAGGACCTTCACCCACTAAATTGTGAGCAACAAAACTGTTGGGCTCAAACGACCATAACAATTCGTCAATAATATGTGCATGTGCTTGATCGCTCGTATAAATAAATACGCGCTGGTTTTGGCGGTAGAAATAGGCCGCTTGAAAACACCCGTGCAAATTTGCTAATGCCATTGGTTCAGCATCAGCATTTGCTTGTTCTAAAATGTAAAACATGGCTTGGGTGTTCATTAGCGGTAATAATTCTCTAACGTTATTGGTATATTAAATAAGGCTATTCGCCTTGCTCAGCACCCGCGCGATTAAGTAAAAATTGCGTTAGCATGCTTACCGGACGCCCAGTAGAACCTTTGTCTTTACCGCCGCTGCGCCATGCCGTACCTGCAACATCTAAATGTGCCCAATGATATTTTTTGGTAAATTTAGACAAGAAACAAGCCGCTGTAATTGTACCAGCACCACGCCCCCCTAAATTGGTAAAGTCAGCAAATGGGCTTTCTAATTGCTCGTGATACTCTTCCCATAACGGTAAGCGCCAAGCTCTATCGCCACTTTGGTCTGACGCATTTAATAATTCGTGTGCTAGTGGGTTATGTGTACTTAATAACCCTGAGGCATGTTTACCTAAGGCAACCACACAAGCACCCGTTAATGTGGCAACATCAACTACGGCTTCTGGCTCAAATCGTTCAACATAGGTTAAGGCGTCGCATAATACTAAGCGGCCTTCAGCGTCGGTATTTAATACTTCAACGGTTTGGCCTGACATTGTAGTTAATACATCTCCAGGGCGGTAAGCGTTACTACCGGGCATGTTTTCGCAACCCGCTAATACACCAACAACATTAATGGGTAAATTAAGTTCAGCTAACGAATGCATGGCACCTAAAACACCTGCTGCACCACCCATGTCGTACTTCATTTCGTCCATACCTTCAGACGGCTTAATAGAGATACCACCGGTGTCAAAAGTTAGCCCTTTACCGACAAGAACAATAGGTTTAGCGTTGGCGTCGCCACCTTGATAATTAATTACACTCATCATTGATTCGTTTTCAGAACCGCGACCCACAGCAAGGTATGAACCCATGCCAAGGGCTTCCATTTCTTTTTCGTCAACAATATGGGTGGTTACATTTTCATAGTCGTTAGCAAGTATTTGTGCTTGCTCAGCTAAATATGCAGGGTTACAAATATTAGGCGGCATATTAGCCACATTTTTACAGGTATTAATGCCTTCAGATACGGCTAAACCATGAGCAATAGCACGTTCGCCAAGCGGTAATTCACGACGTGTGGGCACGTTAAATACAATTTTGCGCAACGGGCGGCGAGGTTCTTCAATACGCGTTTTTAAGCTATTAAAGCTGTATAAACAGTCTTGTGTAGCTTCAACAGCTTGACGTACTTTCCAGTATGTATCACGCCCTTTAACGTGTAATTCAGATAAAAAGCATACCGCTTCCATTGAACCTGTTTCGTTTAAGGTATTAATGGTCTTACTGATGATTTGGCGATATTGACGTTCGTCTAATTCACGCTCTTTACCACAGCCAACTAATAAAACTCGCTCACTTAAAATATTAGGTACGTGGTGAAGTAATAACATTTGGCCAGACTTACCTTCAAGGTCGCCACGGCGTAGTAAATTGCTAATATAGCCTTCGCTGATCTCATCAAGTTGTTCAGCTATTGCAGAAAGACGACGAGGTTCAAATACACCGACAACAATACAGGCGCTACGTTGTTTTTCTGGGCTGCCACTTTTTACACTGAACTCCATGAATTCTCCTAATTTTGCCTTTATAAGGCACTTTTTTAAAAAATATCAGTCATAACTTGGCATTATCTGCAAATTTAAACTGAGTTTTCTCTATATTTTTTTTTGCTAAAGGCTATAATTATAGCCGCACACAGCAAATTTAGCTAAAGGCTTATAAATTATTATACTTATGAAAACGACAAGTTTACTTAAAAAATGTCAAAATGTCAGAAAAAAACTAAGTTTTTATAGGATCTCTTTGTGATCATATTTCGTTATTTATTAAAAGAAGTCACTAAAACGCAATTTGCCGTATTTGCGATTTTAATGACGATATTTATTAGCCAAAAATTTGTGCGTGTATTAGATGACGCCTCAGAAGGGGGCATTCCGGGTCATATGGTGATGATTTTCATTGGCCTAAAAGTCCCTGACTTAGCGGGAATGATACTTCCCTTAAGCTTCTTCTTAGGTATTTTATTAGCTTATGGTCGTATATACGCTGATAACGAAATGACGGTATTACATGCCTGTGGCGTAAGTGAGTGGTATACCGTTAGGGTTATGCTAATTTTAGGCATTACAACTGCCGCATTAACGGGGTTATTTACTTTATATTTATCCCCCCTTGCTTCGGAATACGAATACCAATTTAAAGAACAACTTGCCGCCGACTCAGGCTTAAGTTCACTTGTGTCAGGCCGTTTTCAACAAACGGGCAATCAAAAAGCGGTAGTTTTTATTCATGATAAAAACCGTAAAGATAACACCTTAGAAAAAGTATTTGTGGCGCAACTTCCTAATAATAAAAATAAAACACGTAAAGAAAATATTATTAATTCAAGCATTGTTTATGCGCATAAAGGGCAAGTGCTTGAAGAAGAAAGTGGTTCTCAACGCTTAGTATTAAGCGACGGTATTCGCTATCAAAGTGATCGTGAAAATAATGAGTTTAGAAAAGTAGCTTTTGCCAAGTATTATATTCAAATACAAGATCAAAAAGTGGCGCAAAAGCGCCGTAAATTAAGTGCAATATCCACGAAAAAACTATTAAACAGCAAACAGGCCGATTATCAATCTGAAATTCACTGGCGTATCGCTTTCCCGTTAGCGTGTCTTATTTTAGCGTTTGTTGCTGTGCCATTAAGTGTGGTTAATCCGCGACAAGGTAAGTTTGCAAAAATGTTGCCAGCACTCTTGTTATTTTTAAGTTACTTTTTATTGTTAACGGCGATGCGCTCAGCAATAGAGCGCGAAAGCATTCCTGCGGCGCTAGGTTTGTGGCCGATTCATTTTATCGCCTTGGTTTTAGGTATTACGCTGATTTTACAAGAGCGTTCAAGTGGCAAAAAAATTCGTGCTAAATTGCCAAAAGTAAAAGCAATAGGGAAGAATCGTTGATGAAGATAATAGATCTTTATATTGGTCGTATTGTTGCTTCTACTACTTTTATCACTTTAGCGGTGTTTGCCAGTTTAAGTGGCATTATAAAATTTGTTGAGCAAATGAAGTCGGTTGGTAATGGCCATTATGACTTATCGCATGCCGCGCTATATGTGCTGTATGCGATTCCTCGAGATGTTGAAATATTCTTTCCGTGGTCAGCGCTTATTGGTGGTTTAATTGGTATTGGTATGCTAGCTAGTAATAGTGAATTAGTGGTGATGCAGGCGGCAGGGCTTTCTCGACTCAATATTATAAAGTCGGTAATGAAAGTCGCGGCGATACTGGTTATTTTAAGCATGTGTGTTGGCGAGTGGCTGGCTCCATCAGGGGAAGCCGCCGCAAGAGAAATTAAAGCTCAAGCGCTTTCGGGGGGCAGTTTAATTTCAGCTAAAAATGGTATTTGGGCTAAAGATGGTGACTTTTTTGTTCATATTTCTGAAGTTGAAGATCGAGGTACACTAAAAGGCATTCAAATTTATCGTTTTAACCAGCAGCTTGAAATGACAAGTTGGCTATCGGCGGAAAGTGCCCACTATTTGTCGAAGTCGTGGCAATTACAACGGGTAGAAGAAACCTTTATTGAAAGTGATAAAATTACGACGAATACACTTAAACATAAAGAGTGGGCTTCCACCTTAACACCTGACAAATTAGGCGTGGTAACGGTAAAACCTGAATCATTATCTATTCGTGGGTTAATCGATTACCTAGACTACCTTGAAGAAAACGACCAAGATCCAAGTCGCTACCAACTCGCATTTTGGCGTAAACTGGTTCAACCCGCAGCTGTAGCGGTAATGTTGTTGTTAGCGCTGTCTTACATTTTTGGTCCGTTACGTTCTGTATCGATGGGAGCACGAATTATGATGGGTGTGGGTACGGGTATACTGTTCTTTTTAATTAACGAAGTATTTGGTTCAATGAGCTTAGTGTATCAATTACCCCCCATATTTGGCGCAACTATTCCAAGCTTGTTATTCGTTTGTTTAGCTGTTTATTTAATTAGGCGAAAACCAACGTAAAGTAGTCTAGCCTTTACCCATTAACGCGTTTGGCTTTAGCAACTAAAGCCGACCGCGGTTAGCTTCAAGCGTTAATAAAACCACTTCGGTATTGGTTAGCTTGTCTTGCAAACTTTGTTTATTTTTACGGTTGAACAACAGCCAAAAGTTTCCAATACCTAGTAAGGTAGGTAGTAAACGTAAAAGCCCTGTTTTTTTCGAAATGAGTGTACCGTCAGTATTTTGTAAACGTAAACGCCATGCTTTCATACCGAGTGTTTGTCCACTTTTTCCCCAGAAATATACAAAGAAATAAGCTACCCACGCTAAGTTCCAAAAATAAATAAGCCCTGAATATAAAAGTGATGACTGTTGAGCTTCAATAAGGTGTTGGTGACCATTCATGTCAACCAAACCAAAATGTGCAAATATGGCAAAGATTAAAAAGCCACCCGCACCAGCAACCATGTACACCGCAATGGCAAGTAATAGGTCATAAACCCAAGAAGCCAATCGGCGAAATAACCCAGCGCGAGGGAAGCTAGTGAAATCAAAAGTAGGCATAACAGAGGGTACTCAAAATAATTTGGGCTAGTGTAACAAAGCTCACAAACAATATTAAGTAGTGCTATTGATAAAAGCCGAAAGTAAATGACTTCGGCTGTTTATGTATCACCTGAAAGGCAGGAGCTTTAATTAAGTATTGGCTAAGGTGCTTTTACTTTATAAAAACTACAGTAAAGTACAGGAACTACAGCCAATGTTAAAATAGTGCCAATGCCTAAACCAAAGGCGATAACATTAGCCATGCCATAGAAGAGGGCATCTTGACCTAAAATTAAGGGTAATAACCCCATTACGGTAGTGATTGTTGTCATAGCAATAGGGCGTAAACGCGTTAAACAAGCATCAACTAACGCCTGATATTCATCTTTTCCGCTATCCATTTCTATTTTAATTCGGTCTATAAGGACAATGGCATTGTTAATAATAATACCAGCTAGGCTGTATAAACCAAGGGTTACCATAAAACCAAAGGGTGCCTGCATCACTAGTAAGCCAATAACCGCACCGATAAATGATAAAGGTATTGTAAGGGTGATCACCGCGGCTTTTCTAAACGAATTAAATTGAGCCACTAGTAATATTAAAATGAAACCCAATACCATTGGCATACTTGCACTTAGTGCTTTTTGTGCTGCTTTCGACTCTTTAATTGCACCGTCGTACTCAATAACATGGTTAATGGGTAAGTCGGCGGCTAACGCTTGAATTTTTTCATCAATTATTAGTTGTAAATCTTCTGCCGCCATATCATTGTTACGCGCTTCAATGCTAATGGTTCTAAACATATCTTCATGATGTATTACTGAGAACTGATTAACAGGAGCAAAAGTCGCTACTTGAAATAACGGTACAGCTTTTCCTGTTTTATTAGAATACACATTGAGTGTGCGTAAGCGGTCAAGGTTATGTCGCTCTGCCTCTTCGGCTCTAATAATAATCGGAATTATTTCATCGCCTTCTCTAAACTCTGTAATTTGAGCGCCAGAGAAGTAGGTTTGTAGTGAGTCGGCAATTTCATTTGAGGTTAGCCCCGCGCGCTTGGCACGATGTTGGTCAACCTGTACGTCTATTTTAACAATTAGGTTTTCCCAATCGCTGCGAATATCAATGGTATTAGGTACGGTATGAAGTAAGTCCATTACTTGTTGGGCTTTTTGATAAATAACGTTTTTATCAGGGCCTTTTACCTGTATTTTAATGGTTTTGGCATCTGATGGGCCTAAAAACATTTTTTTTACGCGAGCTGAAATATTAGGGAATTGTGCTTCTAGTTGAGTGTCTAGTTCAAGTACCGTCTTACTGATGTTGGTTCCTTCAACCACATTTAATACAATAAATCCTTTGTTTTGAGCGGGATCTTCAGGGTTTAGTGACAACACAAAACGTGGGCCATTAAAGCCTACATAGCCTGAATAATTCTCAATAAAAGCAAACTTCTCTTTATTGTCTAACCACTTAAAAATTTCTTTCATTTGGCGGTTAGTTTCACGTGAAGATGTGCCATTAGGTAGGTCGATATACATTAATATTTGCGTGCGATCTGACTCAGGAAAAAACTGTTTAGCAACAAAGTTCATTGAGCCAATAGCCCCAAAAAATAGCACTAGCATTAAGCTCATAAAAAGTAATTTATGTTTTAATATTGAATGAAGAAATTTTTCGTAATAGTGATAAAGCTTGTCTAATGCAGTATCGCTTTGTTTTTCTGAGCTTGTCGGATTAATAAAGTAATAACACAGTATTGGGGTTACACATAATGCTAGCATCCAACTGGTTAACAAGGTAATTAAAATAACCAATGAAATAGAGCGGGTATATTCGCCTGCAACGTGCTCGGCCAACATTAGCGGTAAAAAGAACAAAATAGTGGTAATAGAAGAGCTTAATAAAGGCACTGCAAGCTCTTTACAGCCTTCTAACATGGCATTATAGCGACTAGTACCTTCTTCAATTCTCCGTTTAAAGTCTTCGGCAATCACAATGCCGTTATCAACCAATAAGCCGAGTGAAATAATTAGGGTTGCTAAACTCATTCGTTCTAGCTTCATATCAAAAAAGAGCATTAACGACAGTGTGGTTAGCATAACAAAAGGCACAATGGCACCCACAATTAACCCTGTTCTAATGCCTAAAAACAAGACTACTACCACTAATACAATAGCTAATGTTTGCAGTACGTTTATTGACACACCTCGCACTGTTTTATTAACTTGATCTGCTTGATAAGTTGCAATGTCGAGTTGGTAACCAATAGGTAAGCTGGCGGTTACTTCTGAAATTTTAGTATTAACTCGCGGGGCATATTCTAAAATATTGTTTTGCGGCAACATTGAAATGGCAAAGAAAATAGCAGGCTTGCCATTAAAGTAAGCGAGTTTGTCGGGCGGGTCGATATAGTCACGCTTAATGCTAACAATATCTTTTAGCGCGATAAAATCTTCAGAATTAGGGATGTTAATATAAGTGTTTGCAATGTCAGGTACGCTGTCAAAGTTACCTGAAGGCTCTACAATAAAGCTTTTAGCGCCAGTGTCTACCTCTCCACCCGAACGAATAATATTTTGGTTTTGTAGTTCATTAATTAATGCGCGGGGTGAAATGCCTAATTGCGACAGTTTAGCGTTCGACACTTCAAGAAAAATACGTTCAGATAATTGCCCTAAAATATCTATTTTTTTAGTGCCTTCAACCGCATAAAGTGAGTCTCTAATGTGTTGGGCTATATCGTACATAGCACTCATATCGAAGCCGTCAGCGGTAAGTGCTAAGGTTACTACTGACACATCACCAAATTGGTCATTAACAAAAGGAGGACTAGTGCCTGCTGGCATTTTACTGTGAGCTGCTGCCGCCTTGTTACGTACGTCTTGCCATATATCGTCAAGATTAAAATAACGGTCATAAATTTTTACGTGAATGGTTGAACTGCCCGTAGTTGATAACGACCTTATTTCCTTAACTTCAGGAATTTTTCGTATTTCTTCTTCAAGTTTTTTGGTAATTAATTGCTCAACACGTTCAGGTGCCATGCCAGGGAATTGGGTAGCAACTATCGCTTCTCGAATAGTGATAGTAGGGTCTTCTTGCGCAGGTAATGTAAAATAGGCAAACACACCATTAATTAAGAGTAGTGTAAGAATTAAAAATACAGTTTTACGGTATTGAAAGGCGATCTGAGTAAGGTTCATTGATCTGTCCTTTAATTAAAGCGTTGAATGTGTTGGTCTAGCAAAGTTACTTTTTGCCCATCACGTAAAAAGGCAACGCCTGCGGTAGCAATAATTTCGCCATCTTTTAAGCCAGAAGAAACAAATACACTGTTATTAAGCACATTTTCTGCAATCACTTCACGTTGATGAACCGTTTGCGTTTTTGGATTATAAACGAAAGCATAGGTTTTTTGATGGGTGCCCGCACGTAGTGCAGAAAAGGGTACGCTAACAGTTAGCCCTTGGTAACCCGTTTTACCAACACCATCGAACGAAAAGTCTACTTCAGCTGTCATTCCTGCACGTAATAATGCATTTTTTTCTTGAAGAATTACGGTAACAGGAAAAGCGTTAGCGGTTTCTGCGCGGGTGCCTATTTCGGTAATACGCCCTTTCATTTCAGTGCCTGCCAACACAGGGAAACGAACGGGTAAAATCGTGTTTTTTTCTAATTCTCTTATCAAGGTTTCAGGCACCATAACGTTCACTTCTAAGCCGTGATTACCTTCTATTTCAAATGCACCTTGTCCTGCACCAATTTGCTGAGAGGGCTCAATTAAACGCTTAGT
Source organism: Thalassotalea sp. (assembly GCA_049613795.1). GTDB lineage: Bacteria > Pseudomonadota > Gammaproteobacteria > Enterobacterales > Alteromonadaceae > Thalassotalea_B. The sequence goes on from JBMZCX010000060.1 coordinate 15,865, forward strand.
AATTATGCCGTCGTAAGGGGCTATTAATGTACTGTCTTGAAGATTTTTATTGGCAATGTCAACTTGAGCTTGTGCCACATTTACCGCACTTTTACTTGATTCGTAACTCGTTTGTGAGTTTTCAAAACCTGACTGCGATACTAAGCCTTGTTTAATCAACTGACTGAAACGGTCAAACGTATTTTTAGCTTCAGACATTGATGAATTGGCATTGTCTAGTTGCGCTTGGGCTGACTGTAAACTGAGCTCGAAGCTGCGATGATTCAATTGAGCAAGCGCTTGCCCTTTTTTCACCACATCACCTAATCGAACATCAACCGATTGCACTTTACCCAATACTTCAAAGCTGAGTTGAGTGCCCTCTACAGGTGCAACAATACCTGACAGGGTTCGTAATTGTTTGATATGTGACTCAGATACTGTTGTCCAATCAATAGGTCTTACTGCTTTTTCTGCTGTTACAGTTTGCTTATTACAAGCCATTAAAAAAAGAGTAAACAGCAATATATATAAGGTGCGCATAATAATCCTAACTAAAAAGTGCTTAATTAATCATAGTCGCTAACCTAATAAATTCGACTATGTAATTGATATAAATTCAATAGGTACTGCATAGTACCAAAATGTTTGGTACTATGCAGTACCTAAAGCAAAATAAACGCAAACTTTATAGTATTATAATGATCCATGACGACAACTTTTTGAGCAAAGCGCTTAGTGAACGGGGCACCCTAATTTTGGCGGCCGCACAAACATTATTTTTAAAACATGGCTACGAAGGCACCTCATTAGAGATGATTATTGCTGATGCTGGCGGCTCTCGTCGTTCAATATATAACGAGTTTGGCAATAAAAGAGGTTTGCTGTTAGCGGTAATGCAGCAAAAGGTAGCTATTCAAATTGATACTATTGCGACGATTAATTACTCGTTAGCACCGCGTGACGCGTTAAAAGAAATAGCAATGAAATTTATGCAAAGCTTACTGTCTGATACCTTAATATCACTCTATCGCTTAGTCATACAGGTTGTGCCTGACTTGCCTGAAGTGGGAGAATTAATTTATGAGAAGGGACCGTTAAGCGGAATGATGCCATTAAATGACTATCTTACGTATTTGAATAACGAAGGAATATTAGCCATAGATGACTGTAATAGTGCTTCATTCATGTTAATTGCAATGATCAAAGATCGCTTACATTTTAGAGCGCTTTTAGTACCTGCATTAACGATAAGTGATGATGAAATAGAAGCGCATGTTAATCGCTCCGTTAATTTATTCCTTAAGGCATATCAGCCTTAAGGGAATATTTTCAAATAGCACAAATAACAACCAATTAAAAAACTAAGCGTTAAAAACTATTGCACAAGCAAAGATATCTCGTATAATGCCAGCCTCTTTAATACGCTTATTTAGCGATTTAAAAACAAGCTTTTGCCGGTGTGGTGAAATTGGTATACACGGTTGATTCAAAATCAACTGTCGAAAGACGTGGCGGTTCGAGTCCGCCCACCGGTACCATTAT
>JBMZCX010000061.1:0-17296 GCA_049613795.1 Thalassotalea sp.
AAGAAGAATACACTTCCACCGTAATAAATATTTCGAGCCATGCCTTTTGTAAAACGCTCTGACATGGTGTTTCCCTTATTAGAGTTATGTAATAAAGCAAATTCATCTTAAGGGAATGTAAAGACGCGCTCTTTGATAAAAATCAAGTTTTAGACCATGGCGAACAATAAAAGGCGAAATAGTTGTGAATTAAAGCAAAAAAGCCTGCTGCAGCAAGGTTATATCCTTATTTTTTGTAGGGTTTTAGCTATGAATATGATAGTGGCTTAGAGAAAAAAAGATAAAATAATTTACCCGTCTCGCCACGCATCAACATCATATAAACCCTTTGGGCGAATACTGTATTCGCCTGAATCACTAGAGCTATGATGAAACTCATATCAATAGGCTCATTTATTTCTCTTACGTGATTGACCAGGGCTCATACCGGTGACTTTCTTGAACGCCTTACCAAATGACGCTTCTGAGCTATAGCCCACTTTTTCAGCAATACTCACCATTGACTCTTTACTATGAGTCAAGAGTTCATTGGCAATATGCATACGCCATTGCGTGAGATAAGCTATTGGTGTCATGCCCACAACGTCACTAAAGTGGCGGGCAAAAGCGGTACGCGACATACCAACAGACTTTCCTAAACGCTCTACCGACCAAGGTTTTTCTGGCTGCTTGTGCAGCAAACTAAGCGCCCGACTAAGTTGATTATCCGCTAAGGCTTTAAAATAACCTTGAGTATTATTCTGGCTATTGATGTACCAACGAAACAGCTGAATTACTAACACTTCTGTTAAACGCTCTATGACTACACCACCACCTGGCTGTCGGGTTTGAGATTCGTTGGCCAAGGTTTTAACCAGATAATTGAGCCAATTTAATTCTGGAGCATTCTCAGATTTAATATGTAGTACTTGTGGCATATCACGTAATAGCGGCAACATTGTTTGTAATTGGTATTGAAAATAACCACATAACAAGGTTGAAACCTCCACACCACCGGTAAAAGGATTGCTGCCCTGTTGTATGATTTCTAGCGCATTGTTACCTGGAATATAGTTGTTGCCACTACCGTCACCTATTTGATGTGCTAACCCTGTGGGAAATGCGATAATATCGCCAGTAGACAAATAAATAGCATCACTTGAGCTAGCTACTTTTACCCACGCACTGCCCCTAACCACAACATGAAACGTACCACAGTCAGTTTTTGGTTCGTCTAGCCCCCAAGGTGAAGAGAACTCAACACAAAAATAGCTACTGGCATTAAGACGTATCGCTTGTAGTATGTCTGACAATACGTCAATTTCTGGGGCTTGCGTTACACTTACCTCGCTGGTGTTACTATAGCTGCCAAAGGTGCTGTTGTTATTCGACATCAAACAAATACTCCTATCAAAACAAAAATGTACTAACAGACATAAAATACACCCTATTAATCATACTAAGTACGAACATATTGCCTAACAATAGACAAGATAACAAATAGCGCGCACAACTTATTCACTCAATACGCCTTAACATCACAACGAAAAAGGAAATGAAATGATTAATTTTAGACATCAACTCAAAAAAATAGCCTCAACAAGTGCCTTAGTATTAACCCTAGGTATTGCAGCTACAACTTCCATCGCATATGCTAGCCACCATTTTGAAAGCTCGCTTGCCCAAACCTATCCTCAATATGATTTAACCGATATGTATGTATTCGACGCGGATACCCAAGGCTATACTGCCTTTATGATGGATGTTAATCCAACCACGGGGCGAGATGGCAAAGCCATGTTTGGTGAAAACGGGGTTTATAGTTTTCATATTGCCAACAGTAGCGATGTTAATGGCGAGGGGTTAACCATTACAGCTCATCTTGAAGGCGGCAAGCTAGTATTTGGTCTTGCCAACGGCGCTAACCCAGCGGTGGGTGCAAAAGGCACTAAAGTCGGTAGTACCGCCTTAGGTAAAAGCCAAAAATTTAGCAACGGCATGCGAGTATGGGCTGGTGCGGCGCGAGACCCTTTTGTCGGTAACTCGGCAGGATTAATTGCCTTTAGCCAAAAACTAGCCAAAGGTGAGTTAGACCTTACAACCTACAACGCAGGCGTTGACTTGTTTGCTGGCTTTAATACCAGTGCCATTGTTGTAGAAGTGCCCAATACCATGTTACCAAAGCAGATTAATGTTTATGCAAGCAGTGCCATGTACAATGTAGACAAATGGGAACAAGTAAATCGCCTCGCTAACCCATTAGTTACCCATTTATTTATGGCAGATAACAAAATGGAAGTGTCGGAGCATGTAGGGCATCGTCCAGATATGGATCAAACTCGACGCTACGCCATTTCAAGCCGTGTTTTACGTGCGGCTTCTCTTGATGGAAAAATCTCTGATCCCGTTAAATATGCTGACTCAGTCGCCGCAAAATTATTGCCAGATATGATCCCTTACAGCGTGGGTACAAAAGCAAGCTACACATTTAAAAAAATCAATGGCCGTGCACCAACAGACGATGCAATGGATACCGTTTTAAGCTTATTTATTGGCCGTGAAGTGACCGACCACGCGAATACGTTTGACCGCCATCCTGTTAAATTTCCTTACCTAGTACCTATTCAATCTAAGTAAGTCACTCAGCGCCTTTTTATTATAAAAGGCGCTATTTTAAAACGCTGTAAGCTAGCGAGAAACTAACGCTTGTGTGCTTAAGGGAATGCCTTGTCAGGCTACAGGTAAATAATGGTAATGATCAGCGGTATGATAATCACGTAGGCGAGCATGACATTTCGCCAAAGGCGTGGTGCGTGTTTCAGCTCCATAAATACATCAATAATTTGTTGCCCTTTTAGCGCAATTATCAACATAATCATGGCAATAAAGGTGAATGAGTTAAAGGCTGAAGATTGAAAATACTGACCTATAGCGACAGAAGCTAGAGTGAGTAATATTAGCCAGCCCCAACTGAGTGCAAAGCGCTGCCAAGCTTTTATCATTTCAACGCCCTCTTATAGAAATTGAATTAAATAACATAAATTAATGGAAATAAAATTATCCATAACAAGTCAACCATATGCCAATAGCACGCGCCGGATTCAAAGCCGGAAAATTCGTTGTCTGTTGCTGGGTCACGATATTTACCTTGATAAGCGTTTTTCGCCATATAGAGCAAAATCACCATGCCGAGTAAAATATGCATAAAATGAAAGGCGGTAATTAAAAAGTACAAGGTAAAAAAGGTATTGGTTTCTATATCAATACCTTGGGCGAATAACGCTTGATACTCCCAGAGCTTTAATACGATATAAACCGCGGCAAATACTAAAGCAAACATTAACCTTGTAACGGCTTGTTTATCGTTATTTTCTCGCATTGAGTGCAATGATATCGCGACAAAATAACTACTGGTGATCAGTGCTATGGTGTTGATAAGCCCTGCAACTTTATGCAGCTGTGCTTTACCTTCTGCAAACATGGCGAGGTTTAAATTTTCGGCAATGGCGAAACCGATGAAAAATATCGCAAATACCGTTAGCTCAGCCAAAATAAAAAACCACATGGCCAAATCGCCGGGGAGTTTTTTAATTTCATCGTCTTTGGTCGCGCTAGTATTGGTGATTAATACCTGACTTGGCGTGGCAATATCGCTAGGCATCAAAGTAAATTTTAACCACTTCCATAATAGAATTAACCGTTTGTAGGTCATCAGATAATGGCTCTGCCAAACAGCAACGGCACACTTCGATAGGGTTCATGCCTGACGACATCATTTTAGCGGCGTAGATAAGTAATCGTGTTGAAGCAACTTCTTCTAAGTCGTTTTCTTCTAAACGGCGCAATGCTTGCGCTAATTCAACTAATTTAAAAGCAATGCTCGGCTCTACCCCAGTTTCTTTAATAATAATGTCTTGTTCAATTTTCGGGTCTGGGTAGCCAAAGCGTAAGGCGACAAAGCGCTGACGTGTGCTGGGTTTCATGCCTTTAAATAGATTTTGATAGCCGGGGTTGTAAGAAACCACCAACATAAAGCCCGGCGCGGCTTCAATCAGTTCGCCAGTGCGTTCAAGCGGTAAAATGCGACGGTCATCAGCCAGTGGATGCAAAACTACGGTTGTGTCTTTACGCGCCTCTACCACTTCATCTAAATAACAGATCCCGCCTTCGCGCACAGCTTTTGTTAAGGGCCCGTCTTGCCAGTAGGTGCCTTGTGGGCCAACTAGGTGTCGCCCCACTAAATCAGCTGCAGTTAAATCGTCATGACACGCCACGGTATATAGCGGTTTATTAAGTTTTTCTGCCATATGCGCGACAAAACGTGTTTTACCACAGCCGGTTGGCCCCTTGATTAAAACCGGTAACTGATGACCATATGCATATTCAAATAATGCTACTTCATTGTCTTGTTGTTGATAATAAAGTGCATCTGCTGCTGTCTCGGTAGTGTCAGCCTGGACGGCGACCGAGGCGTTAAAGTTGAGTGTAGTCATAATGTCCTATGTGCGCTTATCGCGCTTACTATGAAAATAACCATGGAGTAAATAATATTATGGCTAAAATACGCTCAAGGTGTTGCTAAGGCAATTGCTTAATGGCGAAATAGCCAGAAGAATGCCGGCTATTTGATACGGATCAAGCGAAGACTAATTTGTGCGATAAATCACATTATTGCCATTAGCTTAGTTTGAGTTAACGGTGACAACGCCGGTCATTTTTGGATGTGGACCACATTCGTAAGCAAACTCACCATTGTCATTAAACGTACGCTGATAGCTTTCACCGGGGAAGATGTAATCCGGCTCTTCTGATTCAAATTGCTTAAACCAAACATTATGATATTGGCGCTTTTCAATATTTCGCCAAATAACTGTATCGCCCTTTTCAATGGTAATTTCAGCGGGAATAAATTTCTTCTTCAATATTTCAACGGTAACTGTTTTCGCGTTTACAATGCAGGTAAAACACAGGCATAAAATAGCTAATATGAGTGAGCGCATAAATAACTTTCCTCGTCTAAAAAATAAATATCATCATGCGAACCTATGATGTTGGGCTGGCTACTTATGGTTAAGCCAATTGAATGCTTCTTGCTGATCTGAGAAATACTCTACCTCACCAGAGATAAACCAAGCTCCCACTTTACTCAGCGTTTCTTGCCAATTTTTATTACCGTAAATTGCCACTTTGCGAAATTTATTATTGTGCTTAAGCAATAGCCTAAAATCATCCCAGACAGCCCTTGCCTCCCAACCTTTTAGCTCGGTACCGTCAATCAGTACATTCACTTCAGGGTGCTTGACTTGTGATAACGCTGAATTAATCATTGGGCTGATCGCCTCGTAATCAGCATGCGTTAACTTACCAACCGCTTTTATAGCTAGAAAAACATCCTGATTAACGCGCTCTATGCCGATTGATAATCCATGCTTAACAATATTCATAATGAAACCTCCTTGCTTGATAAAGTAAACAGCAGCAATAATGACAGTGCTTATGTTTACACTGCTACTATTGCTGCCAACGTGCTCGACTTATTTGTCAGTTTAACGTTCTACAACGGGCTAGTGTATTATAACTTAGCAGCATTAATTTCCGCGTCAGCATTATCAAGCGCTAGCTTGTAACCAAAAGATACATGGTGATAACGACCATTAGTATAATCATCATGAATGGCAAAGCCAAAGTTATAAATGGCGCCAGCTTCAATGCTAACATCGCCCGCTTTGTCGGACTTAAGCTTACGCTTAACGAGCACTGTCCATGTACCATTATCTAGCGTTGCAGTTATTTCGCCGCCTTGACCGCCATGCATGTTACGCTCAGCCAAAATGTAACCGTCTTCCACTTTACCTTCGCCGGCTTTGTAACGCATGATATCCATAAACTTATTAGACTTTTCAGCCGCTTGTATATCAGCCTCGGTTTTAAGTTTATCCCAACCGCCAAGCGCCTTACCGCGACGGCCTTTAAGCTCAAGTTTAGTGCGCGACTCTTTAACATATTTTGTTAAGCCATTGCTAAAGTCTAAACGCTTGGCTAGATCAGAGCCCATTAACACTTCTTTTTCTGGCACAAACGGCATACCATTAACGTCAGCGTGACAAGTGCCCCAACAACCCGCACGGTCGGCATATTCAACCTCGTCAGTGGCTAACATAAAGGCAAGTTTCATTGAGTTAGCCGGGTCCATTTTACCGCCGTCAACAAAAGGTGCGGGCGTGTGTTCTGTTTCTGGCCAGCTAAATTTCAAGTAAAGATTTTCACTGTCATGTGCGGCATTTATAGTGACGTCAAAACTACCGCGTTTACCAGGAATTAAGGCTGGGTCAGCAATTTTTTCACTTTCACCCGAGGCAATGTTATTACCAATATCGGCAATTTCTTCACCATGACACTCAATACAACGATCACCTTTGGTAAAGGCGCGTTTACCGCCATGATTACGGCCTAAAATCCATTCAATTGACGCTGTGCCAGGATAAAATACACTAATATCTGTGGCATTCGCTTTGCCCCAATCAATATTAATATTGCTGGCAGTAGCGGGCGTACTTGCTTTGCTTTTTGCGCTAGCTGTTGTTGCAACTTTGGCGACTGAGGTCATTTTGCTGGTGGCATCAGCAACAGCTTTTTCGATTTGGGCTTGAACTTTCGCTTTTTCAGCGGCTTTTTCAGCTTTGAGCTGTGCTTTTTCTGCCGCTTCTTTAGCTTCAACCCGTGCTAAGCCGTCTAAGTAAAGCTGAGGTACTTCGCGAATAAAGTCAGGGTTTGGCGCTTCAATGGCTTCAAGCTCTTCATCCGTTAACTTATCTCGAACACCGTGATGGGCAATACCTTTATGACAATCGATACAGGTTTGTCCGGTTTCAAAGGCATTTAAATGTTGCTTGCGAGCGCGCGGTTTTTGAAACTCAGGGTTCATTGATTCAAAGTTGTGACAGTTACGACATTCGCGCGAGTCTGTATCTTTCATCGCTTGCCAAACACTTTTAGCCAGCGTAAAGCGATGTTCATTAAATTTTTCTTTGGTGTCTAATTTACCGGTTAACCATGAAAATACTTCTTTTGAGGCTTGAATTTTTCGCACCACTTTGTGGATCCAAGGTCGGGGGACGTGACAGTCAGGACAACCGGCTCTGACACCAGTTCTATTGGCAAAATGTATCGTGGGTTTGTACTCTTGATAAACGTTGTCTTCCATTTCATGACAACCAATACAAAATTCGGTGGTGTTGGTGGCTTCCATGGCGGTGTTAAAACCACCCCAAAAAATAATGCCCACCACGAAGAAGATCACAGCGCCGGCGACTGTGGTGCCAAGCACCAATCGACGAGACCAAAAGCTGGGTTTATTTGTTGTGTTATTTACCATAATTGACTCTTACACAATAAAGCGAAATGCGTAGGCATGCTGCCTACTAGCTAATTTGATAAGGTGATATTGAGGGCGAAATTTATCGCCCTCATAACCTATATCAACTCTAGGTTTTGTGGTTCATGCGATTAAATACGTTGAACTTACCCGTTGGCGTTGTTAAGCCTTTGATGCGGGTTTTTTCTTCCAGTGTTTTGGCATCATAAACAACGATTTCACCGGTTGGGTTTTTCGCATCTTTACGGTTCCAAACTGACACCCAAACTTCTGTACCGTCATCGTTAAATTCCATGTGAAGCGCCGCTTTACCTTCATCTTCAGTTACACGGATAGTTTTTACGATTTCATGGGTATTTTTATCAAATACTTGCACAGATTGTTGTATTTCTGGCTCAGGGTGTTTAAGTTGATCAGCCCACACGTATTGAGAGGTTTCGTGGGTACGAATGAACACACCCGCGCCATCGGTTTCAACTTCATAACAAAGTTTCCATGCTTTGTCAGGGTTGCCCATAGGGTCGTTCCCCCAAACAGACACTAGGCCAATACCTAAGTGCGTTGTGCCGGCAACAGGGCCACATTCTTTATCAACCCAGTTAGCACCAGGGCCCGGATGTGGCAGTGCGTCAACGTCAATCATGGCTTCTAACTTACGCTCTTTGGTGTCAACCACGACCATTTTATTTGAGGCATTAGCGGCAATTTGGAAGTAACGACCTGACGGGTCAAAAAAGCCATCATGCAAGAACTCAGCTGACGCGATAGTGGTTATGGTCAAGTTGTCTAAGTCGCTATAATCAACTTGCAACATTTGGCCAGTTTCTTTCACCGCAACGATAAATGACGGCGTATTGGGTGCCGTGTAAATTGCCGCTACGCGCGCTTCATTAATAAATTCGCCTTTGGTGTTATAACCACGTGTTGAAACTATTTTTAATGGATTTAGCGTTTCTGCGTCCATAATCACGAAATGCGCAGGCCAGTAACCGCCAGCAATTACGTATTTACCATCACCTGAAACGGCGATATCACGTGCGTCGTAAGCCATTTTGGTTTCAGCAACCAGCATTTTCTCTGGTGTTTGCCATAAATCAATTTTGTTTACTTTGCCATCACGACCTATGGTGTACCAAAAGCGGCCAACATCTTTTGCATGTTGTACTTTGTGGTGCTCAGTACCTTTAATAACGTGAACGGCGTAACCGGTATCAATATGGGTGATGATTTTTTTGGTATCACCATCAACAATGGCCGCAGTACCTGCGTCACGTTCGATAACGACAAAGAAATTTTTCCAATTTAAACCGTGCATTGGTTTAGTAGGGTAATCTTTCGGGGCAACATATTCTTTGGTGTAAGAGCGCATTTGCTCTAGTGACATTTCTGGCGGTACCGGTGGTGTCATTTGAATAAAGGTAGCAAGGTTGCTGATTTCTTGTTCGGAGAACAAATCATCAAAGTTATTCATGCCGCCTTCAGTGCCTAACGCAATAATTTTCTCTAAGCGTTTCTGGCCTTTTTTCAGGGTGTTTTCAGGCTCAAGGTTTTTACCGGTAGCGCCTTTACGCAAAACACCATGACAACCAGCACAACGCTGAAAGTAATGTAATTGCGCTTTTTCAAAGTCTGCTTTTGATAACGTTGGCTCTGCTGCTGATACGGACATACTGATACCAGTAGCTGCCAGACCAATAGCTAAACCAAGTGCTGAAAGACTAGTTTTAATCGTTTTCATAGGATCATCTCCATTTACAAATTAACGAGCTTTATGTTTTTAATATCGGTTTTTCTTATCTATCTACGTTTTCTATCAGCTACTTTGGCGTTATGCAGACAATAGCTAGACAAATGAGCTACTTACAATTGTTTTTCTGAACGGCTGAACTGAGTGTTCAATCTAGGTATAGATTTCAAATTCAGATCGCAAATATAAAGTAGTGCAACTATTCAATACTTGGCGCAGAAAAAACCTGATGCAGATCAAGTTTTAAAAGCTTTAAAACCAAATGCTTTTACAACTTGATCGAGGTCAACAAATAAACAGGTTTTACGCGCACGGACGATGATTCGTATTAGAATTGCCTGTAACTTAAACCCTGAACTTTTAACTTTGAATGAGCATTAGTTATGAATAGCCGCAGTAAATCGTTAATATACGCCGCCATCGTTGGCCTACTGATAGTCGCGATATTTTTGGGTTTTTTATCAAGCGTAACCAATCCCATCTCATGGCTCCTGATTGTGGTGTTAATACTTATTCCGGTGTTTTATAAAAAGATGGCGAAAACAAATGAAATGGTGTGGAAAGAGTCGTACAGCGTAGGCATAGAAAGCTTGGACAACGATCACAAAAAACTGATCAACTTACTGAATCAATTTACCACCGCCTACGACTATGCCATGAGTGAAGAATACGAACGCCAGGCGCTACGAGATTTAATTGACTACACCCAATATCATTTTCAGCGCGAAGAGCAATTGCTCGCTGAGCATCATTTTCCTGATTTACTCGCCCATAAAGCGCAACATAAAAAAATGATTGCGCAAGTAAATAGCTTTATGGACTTGTATAACGAGCAAGGACACAATGCACTAGATGAAATTAGCGACTTTCTCTCGAATTGGCTGATTAATCATATTAATGGCACCGACAAAGAATATAGTGCGCTGCTGATCGAAAAAGGCGTTAAGTAACAAGCTGATAAATAACAAACCACTAGCCTTTTCCACATACAATGCTCGCGCAAAGCCTTAATAGCCGCGAGCATATATTTTTTAAACCAACGTCCTCACTACAACGCGTGACCTTAGATGTAAAACGCTATAGCACTAAACTCCCCCCTCACCCGTCAATCTCACTACGACAAATGAAAAGCTTGTAAAATAAATTACAGCCCCTGTCCACACTTAAGTACTATTTAACCTCAACTCGGGTTAATGAATGGCAGACATCAAGGATAAAATCGTTACTTATCAGCGAACTATAAAAAATCATTATACATAATAGTTTTTGAATGACTCAGCATTGATAGTTTTGTGTATATCAAGACGAATTTGTTTATCCAAAGGTGAGCTATTGGTATCAAATTCGACGTAGATAGACGCAAAAATAACGTATTGAGTCCCCTTGAACACCCCGAGTTGAAGTTATTTAACTGAGCTACTGAGCGCGTACTGATAATGTCGTGATTGCAATATGTAGTAAGCCTCTGTATAATCCATCGACTTTTTAAACCTATAAAAACCTTTAATAACAAATAGTTAACATGATGTTAATTGGTTGTTATTACTCGCAGGAAGTGTAATGAATAGAAGAAGCCAGTCGTTAATAAATGAAGAAGTTAATTTTGATCACGGTGAAGAATTAATTTCAGCTACGGATAAGCGCGGCGTGATCACTTATGCCAATGCTGCTTTTTGTCGAGTTGCCGGCTTTTCATTAGATGAACTTTTAGGGCAAAATCACAGTATTGTTAGACACCCTGATATGCCGCCAGCGGCATTTAAAGATTTATGGAAAAATTTAAAAGCCGGCTTGCCATGGCGTGGCGTGGTAAAAAACAGGTGTAAAGACGGCCGTTATTACTGGGTTGATGCCTTTGTAACGCCCATTTTTGAACATGGTAACTTAGTTGGCTATCAATCGGTTAGAACGCGTTTAGATGAAAAAATAAAAGCCAATGCCATCGCTGCATATAAAAACATACAGCAAGGAAAACCTTTAACTAAGTGGTATCAAAACGCAACCGTTAAGCATTTTACTTACGCCGTGATAAATTGCGCAGTTTTAGCTGGCGCAATGTCTTATCCATATATACTCGCCTTACTACCTATAGTGCCTTTTATCGTCTATCAAAATGAATTAATTAGCACACCTAAATATTTCAAAAAGCTGACAAACTCTTACGATAGTGTTTCGCGCCTTATATACTCAGGTAGTGCTCCTCAAGGTATTGCTGACTTTCACTTAAAAATAGCGGATGGAAAAATTAAAACCATTTTAGGCCGCATTCAAGACAGCAGTAACTCGTTAATCTCTGGCGCGATGAATTTAGAGCAAGCGGCAAAATTAACAAAAAAAGGCGTTGAGCAAGAAACATCCGAACTTCATCAGGTGTCAACCGCGGTAGAAGAAATGGTGGCGACAATTGACGACGTTGCGCAAAACACTACCTATACCTCTGAAAAAGTGAGTCAAGCACACAGTGATTGTGAAAACGCCACACACGCAATGCAACATACCATGGATCACGTTAATATTTTAGCGAATGAAGTTGAGCACTCAGCCTCATCCGCGACCGAGCTAGCCGCTGAAGCAGAAAAAGTGGGCAGTATCATGCATGAAATTCAAGGGATTGCCGATCAGACCAACCTGCTAGCATTAAATGCCGCAATAGAAGCGGCAAGAGCCGGCGAACATGGCCGAGGATTTTCAGTGGTTGCTGATGAAGTTCGCGCACTGTCAAGTAGAACGCATGCCGCGACAGAACAAATACAAACATCAATATCTGAAATTCAAAACACCTTACTGTCATGGTCAAAAACCATGTCGAAAGGAAAAGAGTCAGCTGTAAATTGCGTAGAAAAAGCAGCAGAAGCGCATGAAATAGTGAATCAGGTGTATACCTTAATCACTGACATCTCTGACTTGGCGGTACAAATATCAACCGCATCTGAAGAACAAAGCATGGTATCGCAAGAAATCAGCCGTAACATTATCAATATCAGTGATGCATCACAAAATAACCTGCAATCAGCTGACACCGTTGAAAGAGAAAGCGGCGAAATTACTACCAGAGCAAATTCGCTAGGTTCGCTAGGCCAAGCGTTTGGTAGCTAAATGACATGACTGATTATCGCGAACTATTGGAGTCATTAACCTGCTCTACTAACAAAGAATCTAACAGTATTGAGCAGTTGATAACGACTGGACTTTATATGGCGCCGGCTTTATTTTCCATTAATAGAGCTGGCCTATGGATTTTAGATGATACACAACAAAGCTATGTTTGCCATGCCGATTATTTTGATGAAATTATTAGTCATACAGAACAAAAAAGTATTGCTAAATTTGATGTTCCTGAGCTGTTTAATCTCCTTAACGTTGGCTCGGAAATTACAGTTGAGGATGTAGATAACAACTCTACCCTTGACGAATACACCCAACAACTTTTATTGACACTTCATTTGCGTTCAATACTGTTAATTCCTCTGCAAGTTAACAACACTAATAAAGGCTTTATATTTTTAGGCAACAGCGATAAAAGCACGGCTTGGTCGTTAGATATGACTTTTACCTGTCGCTTAATGGCAAAGCTATTTGGTAATGCTATTTTATTAGTTGACAATAAAGCCATTGAAAGCCAGCTTTTACACCAACATCAATTAATGAATGAAATTGAAACACTGGCAAAAATAGGTGGTTGGGAGTATGAAATTTCTACTGGAGAAATTAATTGGACAGACGAAACATACCGTATATATGGTGTGCCATTAGGTCAAAAATCAGTAAAAACCGCTGAGCAAGCGGTAAAGTTTTATAGTCCTGAAGCACAAGAATGTATCAGGAATGCCTTTGATTTAGCCTTATCTGAATTAAAACCTTATGAAATAGAACTGCCTTTTATTGATGCTAAAGGACAGCATAAATGGATAAAAACAACAGGGCGTATCAGAAGTAATGCGCAAGGCCCTACTCATATTTATGGCGCTATTGAAGATATATCTGAGCAAAAAAGGCTATTGGATTGGCAAAAGTCGACAAGTGAAAATTTAAAGATCATTGTCGATAATTTAAATGACAGTATTGTCACCATTTCAGACCAAGGGATTATCCGCTCTGCCAATAGCATGGTTATGAAAACATTTGGCTACTCTCCCAGTGAATTAATTGGTAATAATATTTCCATATTAATGCCTGAGCCCTTTGCCTCAAAACATGATAAATATATGCAGAACTACCTGCAAACAGGAAAAGCCAAAATTATAGGCATCGGCAGAGAGTTACCTGCGATGAAAAAAGATGGCAGCCACTTTCCAATGGAGTTATCAATATCAGAAGTGCTTAATGGCTCTGAAAAAGTATTTATTGGCATTGTTAGAGATATAACCGAACGTAAAAAAGCAGAAAAAGAAATCCATCAGTTAGCCTATTACGATGAAACAACTGGCGCGCTTAACCGATATTCTTTTGAGCGTGACTTAAAAAAGCACTTCGACAAGTCGTTATTAATAAAAGAAAATATCACAGTATTGTTAGTTAATTTAGATAAATTTTCTCAAATAAACCTTGCCTACGGTGAAAGTGTTGGTGATGCTTTACTTAAAGAAATGGCAAAACGACTAAAAAAACGTTTACCAACATACGCGATCAGCTACCGTGGTAATGCTGACAGTTTTTATATTATATTGAATTTTCAGGAGAACTCAGCACTAGAAGGCGACCAGAATATAAGCCATAGAGTTATCGTTCAACAAATTTTTGAAGAAATCAATCAAGAAATCATCATAGAAAATAACCCGATTAATATTCAAGCCAGCATAGGTATACTCAACTCTGCTGCGCACGATATTCAGTTGCTAGATATTAAACCTTTACTCGAATTAGCGGTATTTAACGCAAAACAAAAAGGCGGAAATTGTTTCGTTTACGCTAACAGTAGTGACACATCTCTACTTAAAAGGCATTCTCAATTATCAGTAGCGATGAAAGGTGCTGACTTCACCTCTGAATTAGCTATGGTACTACAACCGCAATATTCCACCGAGGGTAAAATAGTAGGTTCAGAAGCCTTAGTTAGGTGGCATTCACCGGTACTGGGTTTTGTTTCCCCTGCTGAATTTATTCCACTTGCCGAAAAAAATGGCAGCATTATTGAATTAGGAAATTGGATCATCACTAGAGCCTGTGAATTATTAGCTCAAAGGCGCCTATACTCCAAAAATTCATCACCAATATCGGTCAACATTAGCGCCAAACAAATCGCGCAACCAAATTTTAGCGAAAACCTTTTAGCCAAACTCGACGAGCATGACACTCCTTATAATGAATTGGTTATTGAATTAACTGAAAGCGCTTTAATTGCAGATTTCGACTTAGTTATCAATAAAATGCAATCACTGAAGAATAAAGGCATACACTTCTCGATTGATGATTTTGGTACCGGATACTCTAGTTTAAGCTATATTCATCACCTGCCGATTTCTGAACTAAAGATTGATAAATGTTTTGTTGATGGCATCAAAAATGAAGTTGATGAAGTGCCAATTATCAATACCATCATTCAGTTGGCGCGTTCGTTAAAGTTAAAAGTGGTTGCTGAAGGCGTAGAAAATATAGAGCAGCTTAATTATTTAACTGCGCACAAATGCGATGTAATACAAGGTTATTATTTTTCAAAACCTCAACATCATGAACAATGGCTGAAAAATTGGTCAATCGCGTAATTTGGCGTAACGCTTTTGCTTTAGCTACTTGCACAATCAACTGAAAAAAGAAGACATAAACGAGTACGAACGTGGGCGTAATTAGCATAAGTATTATAGTGATTGCAATATGTGCTATTTGCTTTGTTGTTTGCGTTTTAATGACAGAGCAGCCTTAATTTTATAGTCAGTTTTACAATCAGTAATATTTCACATACCTCAATGCACGGTGTTCACTTTTTTCAATGATTTTAGCTATTGATATTGCTACTATGCGAGGTAGACCAATTATCAATAACCTCTTTTATGATTTAAAAGGATTAACTTGAATCAAAACACTCCTACCATTTTGTGGCACGATTATGAAACGTCGTTGAATTTAAAGGGCTGTGTGGCATAAAAATGATTTGGTGTACGCTTTGGGGTACACAAGGTAGTAATTGAGCCTAAAACAATTATACGAATCATAAAAATTAAGAACTTTGATCAGTTCCTTTTACGGGTATTAAAGCTAATTTTTCAGCATGTCACTTTGGAAATCGGCCTTGAATCGTTTTATGATTGAATTCGAAGGCCGTATACGGACTATAATTAAAATCGGTACTTACACAGATTTTGTTACAGGGTCGTCAATCAATACATGGTTTAATACTGAGATGACATAATCAAACGCTTAAATCATTTTGATTGGTGTAACACATAGTTCATCAGTAGCCATTACTTTTTCAAAGTCATCTTGGGTTTTAATCATTACTTTACTAACATTTGGAATTGCGATGCGACTGGTGTGATGTAGCTCAACAAAATTGACCGTTCCATTTTTCAATTCCAACTCAATCTCTTTTTCTATTGCAAAAGTTCCAAATCCATCAGGTTCAAAATTATACTTTCCAGCGGCAAGCTCAAATCTATGAACACAATTTGGAAAAATAGCTAAATCAACTTCACCAATATCAACAGTAGTAACAGCTCCTTGGAAGTCAGATAGTTTAGTTCTGTACATGTAAAGAACCGCCTTATCCTCAATAGGCTGAAAACTCATAGTCTTGAGATAGTCTGGTGAACTGCTATCTAAACTAGGTATCGATGTACAGCCTGAAGTTATAGCAAGACAGGTAACTATTGCGGCAAGTTTATTGTTTTTCATTTTATAATATCCTTAATTTATTGTTTTAATTCCGTGAAATAATTTTGCGTCGTCTAAATTACTTAATTTCCATATATCACCATTGTATAACGCGTATTCATTTTCAAAGTTTAAAGTTGCAAAATACTCAGGGATAGATTTAGATATTGAACGGTAAAAATCTCTACCGCGGGAATAATTAAAAGCATTAATTGAGCCTTCGTGTTCAAGGCAATGTCGATTATATTTTGTATTGGAAACTAAGTTCTGCGAATTTGAAAAGTCGGCTTGAGTACCTTTTTCTAAAAAGTTGAATACCACATTAAATCCATCGTTAGAGTTCGTAAACAAGGCTTTTTTAATCCTATTTTCGTCATAAAAATTGGAATTAAGACGATGAATTTTGTTCTGGTTTGAAATACAAACTGATGCATAAAGTTTATTAGGAAGGTATTGAGATTTAGCCGGGATTTCAGCGTTCAAGCTTGTAAATTCATAAATTTTATTTGCACTGTTATCGTCACATCCATACACACATTTAAAATTAAATTGAAAATTTTCACTGATTGTATTAAAGGCGGGGATGACTTTTTTATCATAAACAGAAGCAACAAATAGTTTGAATTTTTTTGGGTTATTAAATAAGTTATCATCTTTGTATTTAATAATTCCGGATACATAATTTGATGTTCTCGAAGAAGAAAATACACTACCAATAAAACTAAATTCTTGATTGTTTTTTATTTCTTTACCTCTTTCCTTATAATCCAACGGAAGCTCTTGTTTATTTAGCATATCAAAGTCTTTTTTTACTACTTGCCAAAGTACTCTTTTTTGCTCCGCGTTCAATATATCTTTATATCTAAATATAAACGAAGGACTATATTCAATATCATTTGGTAGTAACTCGGCTGAAGTATAAAAGCTGTCTTCGTTAATCTGTTTGTGTTCAGTTGTTTGACACCCAACTAACAGAAAAAAAAATAGTAGAGAATTGAAAATTTTCATATTTAATCCTTTAAAAATGAAAAAGTAAGTGAATAATCGGAATCACCGGTAAAGCCCCCGCCTTCGCTATGCGCTTAGGCTGGTCTTTTTGCGTATATAAGTTTCCTTATACTTGCCTTTTTCAATGTTTTTGATACAAATAAATATGTAATTCAATTTGTATCAAACTGTAAGTGAATGTAACTTAATCATATATTTAATAAAAAGGCAAATGTGAATTACATAGGCTGCTTCGCAATAAATATAATAAATCTAGGGCGTATTAATGCGCCAATTTTATTAAGTACTCCGAAGCAGATAACTAATAATGCCACCACAACTTGGCACAACTGTGTCAATTTCAGCGAATCAATTTCTAAGCTGCCTGTGCGGCAGTGAAC
>JBMZCX010000062.1:0-17056 GCA_049613795.1 Thalassotalea sp.
CCTTCGACAAATTGGTTAAAAGCCAACTGCTCTACCAACTGAGCTAACGACCGATTAAAGTTATTTTATAAATGAGTTACCTCCACCTTTTCAATATTTACTAAAGAAAAAGTGGTCGGTCGTGAAGGATTTGAACCTTCGACAAATTGGTTAAAAGCCAACTGCTCTACCAACTGAGCTAACGACCGACATTTATGCGCGTTGTCCGTCTCGGTCAACGCGCCGCATATAATACTTATATTTTTTTTTAGTGCAACAACAAATTCAAGTTTTTTTAAATATGTTGACTGTTTGCGCAAAAAGAAAGCACATAGCACAAGTTATCAACTATTTAATTGCAGTTAATCTTGGTTGAGCAAGTTTTGCTGCACTTGAATCAGGATACTCAGATATTAATTGACGATACAATTGCACCGCTTTGCTATTGTTATTTTGCTTTTGTTCAACCATCGCCAGTTTCAATAATGCATCACTACGCTTAGTTGATTGGCTAAATTGTGTTACTACCACTTCAAATTCAGTTTTTGCTTGGGTTAGCTCTCCTTTATTAAATAAAAGTTGGCCTAACCAATAATGTGCATTCGCTGAATAGCTTGAATTAGGGTAACGCTGATTAAACGCTTTAAACTCAGGGATCGCTTGATCATAATTCTTATCTTTCAAGACAAGATTAACAGCACGATCGTAAGCTTCATTTTCCGTTAAGTTATTACTATAGCTATCAACGTCTTTATTAGGTGCAACAATTGCACTAGGCACGCCTGTAGCTGGCTTTAAAGCCTGATTAACACGACGGTCAAGCTCTTGATAAAGCTCGCGCTGGCGCTCTAATATTTGTGAAAGCTGATGAGTATGTAATTCAGTTATGCCACGCAGTTCATTAACTTCATTTTGCAACTCATCAAGTTGACGTTGTACGTTAACCTGAGCACGATTACGCGTATCGAGCTTACGTTCTAATGTCGCTAATTGCTCTGAAATGGAGTTTGAATTGGAAAATTTGTTATTGCTAACATCAATAACTGGAGCGGGTTCAGCTGCTATTACCATTGAGGTAACAGCAACTGACATTACGCCTAATAAAACTTTTGTTAGTTTCATTTAACGCCCTATTTTTAGTAAGCTAAAACAGCTCTACGGTTTTTAGCAAATGCATTTTCGCTACGATCTTTAACCATCGGCTTTTCTTCACCGTAACTTACAACAGTAAGCTGTGATGGAGAAACACCCATATTTTCTAAATAGGTCACTACCGCTTTGGCTCTACGCTCGCCTAATGCAATGTTATAGTCTGGTGTGCCACGTTCATCAGCATGCCCTTCAACAAGTACTGATACGTTTGTATTTTCATTAAGGAATTTAGCGTGTGCGTCTAACACAGATGAATATTCGCTGCTAAGGCTTGACTTGTCAAAACCAAAGTAAACAATGTGCTCAGAACGTAATCTTTCAAGTTCTTGACGTTTTTGCTCTTCAATTTCGGCAGCACGTTGTGCAGCAGCAACTTGTACATTGTCTTGTGTTGTTGTCTCTATTTGCGTTTGTGCATTAGTGTCAACTTGACTTTGCTCGTCAGTTTCTGAGTTTGAACTACAAGCTGCTAATGTCATCATTGGTAGCGCAATAGCGAGAGCTTTCATTGTTTTATTTAAGCGCATTTTCTTTTCCTTATTATTTCTACAATTTTTAAATTTAAATATTATTACAAAAATGGTGACCAAGCTGGTGCTTTTACTTGCCCATTAAGCGCAGGTAAGCGAGCTTTAAATCGTCCATCTACCGAAACTAAACTCAGTACTTGGCGTTGATTATGCAAAGTACTATAAATAATCATGCCACCGTTAGGCGATATACTTGGCGATTCGTCTAAACGCGTTTTCGTTAACACCTGAAATATTCGTGAATCCAGCGCTAACTTAGCAAGATGATACTTGCCTCTTGTACGATTTACCATCACTAGTTCACGGCCATCAGGTGTTAATGAACCACCAAGGTTCATTTCTCCGTCAAATGTAAGACGTCTTTTTTTACCGTCGACTAAATTTACGCGATATAGCTGCGCTTTTCCACCCCGTTCTGAACTAAATATCAATGATTTACCGTCAGGTGCCCAACTTGGTTCAGTATCTATTGCTCTATGGCGGGTAATTCTGCGTAATTTTTTAGTTGCAACTTCCATCACGTAAAGTTCAGGGTTACCGTCTTTAGATAACACCATTGCAAGCTTTTTACCGTCGGGTGACCATCTTGGCGCGCTATTAATGCCTTTGAAAGAGCTGATCATGGTGCGCTTTCCTGTATATATATCAATGGTATATATTTGCGCTTGATGGTTTTCAAACGTAACGTAAGCTAATTTATCACCTTTAGGGTGCCAAGATGGCGACATTAATGGTTCTTTCGAACTTAGCAAAACGTGTTCGTTATAGCCATCATAATCGGCAATCACTAATTGATAAGGGTAATTACCCGCGTCTCGTACAATAACATAAGCTATTTTTGTTAAAAATGCGCCGCGAGTACCTGTTAGTTTTTCATAAACCGCATCACTTATTTGATGAGCATAACGTCGAAACTGTGTTTTATTAATTTGTACGCTGCTTTCATGGTAAATATGATCAGACGTACTTACCAATTTTCCACTACTTAGCATTTGCGTTTGGCCACCGGTTATTTGGCCACGAATAACATCAACTAATTGATAAGACACTTGGTACTTGCCAATAGACGCTTCTTTCACTTTACCAATTAATATCGCTTCAACCCCTTTGGCTGCCCATGCGGCATAATCTACTTGGCTGTCGTGGCTTGGCGTTTGAGGAAAACGAATGGGATTAATCGGGTTGAATTTACCACTACGTAACAGGTCATCACTTATTGTTTTAGACAACGATTCAGGCATAGTACCAGTACCTGTCCATTCAAAAGGTACAATGGCAATAGGTCTTGCGCTGTCGATACCTTCGGTGATCACTATTTCTAAAGTTGCCATGGCATTACTGGCGATTAAACTTAAAAAGGCGAGTACTACTATTCTAATTTTCATCATAAAAATTTAATCTTCTTTTTTAATACATTTAAACTTAAAATTCAGGCACTACGGTTAAACTAATAGTACGCATTTCTTTAAATACCTCAGGATCTTTTGATACAGGCAACGTACCCGCTTTATATATTGCAGCTTTTGCTGCATCACATACTACTCTATTGCCTTGTCCGATCACAACATTAGTAACAAACCCCGATGACGCTAAGCTAATGGTTAATTTACACGAACGCCCTGCCATTGTTGCTTGATCGGTAATTAAATTACGTTGAATCGTTTGGCTTATCAATGCAGTATATCTGGCTATTTCGCTCATCATTTGCTGATGACGTGCTTTTTGCCTGCTTGCCATTTCTTCAGCCATTTGCTGCTCTAATAAACGCTCTTGTGCCGCTTTTTCTTTCGCTGCTTTAGCTTTGCGCTTACGGTCAGCTTCTTTCTTTTTAGCTTCAGCTTTTTTACGTTTGTCTTCTTTAATTTTTTTAGCTTTGGCTGCAGCAGCTTTTTTGTCAGCCGCTTTTTTATCTGCTATTTTTTTCTTACGTGCTTTTTCTAATGCTAAAGCCTTTGCTTTTTTTGCTGCTGCTTTTTTCTTACGTAAATTCGCCGCTTTTGCTTTGTCTCTAGCCTTTTTTTCTTTAGCTCTGCGTGCTGCGTTAGCTTTGTCACGCTTGCGTTTGGCTTCGGCTGATTTTTTTTGCTTTATTTTATTTATTTGCGCTTCAATAGTTTTCCGCTCAACCGCTACCGCTTTTATTGGCTGCATTGGCGCAGCCATTGGTGTTGGTTTAGGCGGAGTTGACGAAAAGTCACCAATTAACAATACAAGTAAAATAACTACATGTAGCGTAATACTAAGTGATAATGGGGACATTTTTTTTAACTTGAACAATTACGTCTCCGGGGAATCAGTCATTAAGCCAACCGAAGGCACGCCTGCTTGCTTTTGTAAAATAACCATCAGCTGAATTACCGCATCGTACGACACTGCTCCATCGCCATTAACCACTACAGGTGTTTCTGGCGCTTTTGCCAAATGCGCTTTCACTACCGCAGCCACTTCATCAGCCGACATCGGTTTATTTTTCTCAGCACCAATCGCAAGAAAATATTCTCCTTTTGCATTTACCGATGCGACTAAAGGCGGTTTAGTATCTTTACTCAAAGGCTCTGCATCGGCTTTAGGTAAGTCAACTTTTACGCCTTGCGTGATTAACGGCGCAGTTACCATAAAAATAATTAATAACACCAACATAACGTCGATGTACGGAACAACATTTATTTCAGCGACTTTTTTTCGTCTAACGCGAGTATACATAAAGAGTCCTTATAACCTTTGTTGTTCACCAGCAGTTTGTCTTTGCAAAATACTCGAAAATTCTTCCATGAAGTTACCATAGCTATTTTCAAGCTTTTCAACTCGGTGGCTAAAGCGGTTAAACGCCATAACTGCAGGAATAGCAGCAAATAACCCCATTGCGGTTGCAATTAACGCTTCTGCTATACCTGGTGCAACCATTGCTAATGTTGCTTGTTCAACGGCGCCTAGTGCAATAAAAGAATTCATGATGCCCCAAACAGTGCCAAACAAACCAATATAAGGACTAATAGAACCAACAGTGGCCATAAATGGTAAATGCGTTTCTAATTCGTCAACTTCTCTTGATAATGCAACACGCATAGCACGATGGGTTCCATCAACGACCGCTTGAGGCGAACTAATATGACTTTTTCTGATCCGTGCAAACTCTTTAAAGCCCGCAACAAATAAACTTTCAATACCGTGAATATGTGAACGCGCGCTAATTTCACTATAAAGCTTACTTAAATCAGCACCGCTCCAAAACTTATCCTCAAATATTTCTAACTGCTTGGTCGCTTGGGTGATGACTTTACGGCGTTGAAAAATCATTGCCCAACTGGCAATAGAAAAGCCTAAAAGCGTAAGCATTACTAATTTAACCAATAAACTCGCTTGTAAAAATAAATCAAAAAATGAAATTTCAGCTGACACGTTTTAACGCTCCTAGTATTGTTTCAGGGATGGCACAAGGTTTAGCTAAAGCTAAGTTAACACAAGCGATACGCACTTTTGCAGTGCATAACAAGATTTGTGCTTCTGTGGTGATTTGTTGTTCAAAAACTAAACTTGCGCCTTTTAATTGACGAATTTGTGAAGTAACGATAAGTAAATCATCCAGTTTTGCGGAAGCTAAATTGTCCATTTCAACTTTTCTGACCACAAAACCAATGTTTTGTTCTAAAAAATCTGATTGATTAATGCCACGAGCGCGCAAAAATTCAGTGCGTGCTCGTTCAAAGAACTTAAGGTAGTTCGCATAATAGACAATACCCCCAGCATCAGTATCTTCGTAATACACGCGAATGGGATGTTTATCAGTAATATCAGACATCAAATAGAGAGTAATTTTATTGTTATTAAAGATCTGTAATATAGTAATTGAAACATCAAGCCACTAACAAGTATTTATCGCTCAAGTTTGTAAGAAAATACAAATAAATCATTAAACAGTGCATTATCACTTTAACTAACGCATCAAAAAACAGCCAATACATTAGTTTTTCTAATCCGAAAATGATAATTTTTCTAGTTTGTCTAAAGTAATTACTCTAAGTAGAATACTCTTACTTTCTGAGCTAGCGCAATGAAATAATTTTTCCCCAAGATTATTCCATTAGCCAGAAGTACCTGAATAAATTTATTTATTCTCTCTGACATGTTTTCTGGAAATAGAATTCCTTCTATCAACTTATTACTAAGTTGGCCCGCAGTGATTACTGCGGGCTTTTTTTTATCTAAAATTCAAATAGCTCTCATTTAAATTTGTAAAAACCTTTAAGTAAGTTCTTTTAAATAAAATTAATCGCGTTCAGGCTTTTCAATAGCAAAATGCGCATAGGCTTTGTCGGTAACAATACGCCCTCTTGGGGTGCGTTGTAAAAAGCCTTGTTGAATTAAAAAAGGCTCGAGTACATCTTCAATGGTTTCACGTTCTTCGCCAATGGCTGCGGCAACGTTATCTAGCCCTACAGGGCCGCCCATAAATTTGTCTATAATAGCGGTTAACAATTTACGGTCCATTATGTCAAAACCTTCAGTATCTACCTCTAGCATGCCTAAAGCATCGGCCGCCGTGCCTTGGTTTACAATACCACCTGTTTTTACGTCGGCAAAATCTCTAACCCGTCTTAATAAACGATTCGCTATTCTGGGCGTACCTCTTGAGCGCTTGGCAATTTCAAATGCGCCTTCATTATCAATGGTTAAGTTTAAAAAGTGCGCTGAACGGTTAACAATGTCGGTTAAATCTTTACTGTTATAAAATTCTAAACGCTGCACTATGCCAAAACGATCACGCAGTGGCGAGGTTAATGCACCTGCACGTGTAGTTGCCCCAATAAGCGTAAATGGGGGTAAATCAAGCTTAATTGAGCGGGCGGCTGGCCCTTCCCCTATCATTATATCGAGTTGATAATCTTCCATTGCGGGGTAAAGCACTTCTTCAACCATAGGACTTAAACGATGTATTTCATCGATAAAAAGCACATCATTTTCTTCTAAGTTCGTTAATAATGCGGCTAAGTCGCCTGCTTTTTCTAATACAGGACCTGAAGTGGTACGAATATTTACGCCCATTTCATTGGCAACAATATTCGCCAATGTCGTTTTACCTAAGCCTGGAGGGCCAAATATTAATAAATGATCAAGTGGCTCACCACGTTGTTTTGCCGCTTGAATAAATATTTCCATTTGCGACTTTACATGATCTTGCCCTGTGTAGTCAGCCAACATTTTAGGGCGAATGGCGCGATCAACTCCTTCGTCTTCGATTGTAGCAACGGGTTGGATCAAACGATCGGCTTCTATCATAGTGAATTACTAAACCTTTTCATAAATATAATGGACTAAAGCATCGACTTAAGGGCATCGCGGATCAAGCTTTCGCTGTCCATGCCAGCTTTAAATACCGACTTAATCGCTTTATCAGCTTGCCCTTGAGTATACCCTAAAGACACTAGTGCGTTAATGGCGTCGCCTTTAACATCGTTTGCAATAAGTGGTTCTATACTTGCGTTTGTT
Source organism: Thalassotalea sp. (assembly GCA_049613795.1). Classification (GTDB taxonomy): domain Bacteria; phylum Pseudomonadota; class Gammaproteobacteria; order Enterobacterales; family Alteromonadaceae; genus Thalassotalea_B. The sequence continues at coordinate 7,149 of JBMZCX010000062.1, forward strand.
GAACTGAGCGTGAAAGCGGCGCTGCTTTCATCACTTTGCCAGTCTTTAATTCTGTCACGCATTTCAATTAATAAGCGCTCTGCTGTTTTTTTGCCGACGCCAGGGATTTTAACAATAGTGGTTAAATCATCATGTACCACACAACTAACAAACTGCTCTGCCGACATGCCTGATAATATCGCTAAGCCTAACTTAGGTCCTACCCCATTAACTTTTATTAATAGTCGAAATAACTTTCGCTCAGTTTTATTAGCAAAACCATAAAGTAATTGAGCGTCTTCTCTCACCACAAAATGCGTATGTATTACGGCGGCTTGATTTAATTCAGGTAACGCGTAAATGCTGGTCATTGGCATGGTAACTTCATAACCAATACCTGAACACTCTATTAAAATTTCGGGAGGATTTTTTTCAATTAATACGCCAGATAAACGACCAATCACACAATGAACCTAAAGCAAATAAGTAATATAGCAAAATCATAACACTAGATATTTATACAGTAAACAATTTAGTCACGATAAAGTAAATATCAATGCTATTATTTCACTAATATCAATCATGCAATCAAAGTATATGAAAAGTTTGTGTTTAGTTAATAAAAAAATAAATATTGCAATTATTGGCAGTAATTTTATTGTTGATACCTTTTTAGCGGCAGCAGCAAAAGTTGCTCAATTTAATTTTTACGCTATCTACTCACGAAAAGAGGCGACAGGAAAGGCCAAAGCAGAAAAGTATCGCGATATGAATAGTAATGCTTCAGTAAAAGTATTTACTGACTTAGATATTATGCTTGCAGATGAACATATTGACGCCGTCTATATTGCCTCTCCTAACAGCTTTCATGCTGTACAAGCAATACAGTGTTTACAGGCTGGCAAGCATGTTCTAGGAGAAAAGCCCAGTGCAGCAAACAGTAAAGACTTAGCAGAAATATTATCCGCTGCAACAGAAAATAACCGCTGCTTTATGGAAGCGATGATGAGCTTGCACCTACCTAATTTTTCCATCGTTAAGCAGCACCTGCCGCGCATTGGTACGCCACGAAAATACCTTGGCCAGTATTGTCAGTACAGCTCCAGATACCCAATAACACTCGATGCGCTTACCCACAAACAGTACAACCAAGTACCCAACACCTTCTTACCCGAATTTGCTAATGGCGCACTCATCGACATTGGTATTTACCCGCTTTACCCTGTGGTTGCTTTATGGGGAGAGCCTAAAGCGATCACTGCGCAAGGCGTAATGCTTGAAACGGGTGTTGATGGAGCTGGTGATTTACAGCTTGATTATGGTGATAAGGTAGCAAGTATTAGTTTTTCTAAGATATCTAATGGAGAAAATTTTGTTGAATTTCAAGGCGAGTTGGGTCGGCTTAGAATTGAGTTTGTGTCGTTAATGCGTAAAGTTGAACTGTTCTTAAACGACGGTAGCTATGAGCTACTTAGTGCTTGTGACGATAAGCTCCAAGACAGTAATTTTCAACCAATGAGTTATGAAATAGCTCATTTTATTGAATTAATACAAGCCCATAAAAAGTTGGATCAGCAATCAAGCGAAGTAACAGCAAAGTATTTACAATCTACACTAACAACGTGGGAGCTAAGCCGTCAGGTATTGTCTATTATTGATCAAGCACGTAAAAAGTATCGGTATTGTTTATCCATGTGATTGAATATGATGATGCATAATTATATGACCGTACATTGATTTTAAATACTGCAGTGCTGATACATTATTTGAACAAAAGCTGACTTATACCAATCCGTATAAGTAAGTGATCGCTTAGCGAGAATTTAAAGGTTTACAGGCAAGGCTTTGATTAAAGAGAATGGTTATTCTCTTGTCAAAATCAATAACGCAGCATGTGAGCCTTTAAAACTCGCCCTTTGGGAACGTATGAACAACATGATAACTACTCAAAATTTTCTTGATGTAGAATAACTATATCGTCATAAATTTTGTTTGTTCTAATGTCGTTCATAACGTTCTAAGTGAGCACTTCTTTATGCGGAATGGTATTATCTTAATCGACCACGAACAGTCTTTTTCACTTGTCCTGCCATTTTAGCTAACGAGTCATGGCTATGTGCATGGCATAACGCTACTGCTAACGCATCGGCTGCGTCAGCTTGTGGCGTAGCAGGAAGTTTTAAAATGGTTTTAACCATGTGCTGTACTTGAGATTTGTCGGCAGCTCCTGTACCAACAACCGATTGTTTAATTTGTCTTGCTGAATACTCAGCCACAGGTAAGCCTTTGCTGGTAGCACCAACTATCGCGGCCCCTCGTGCTTGCCCTAACTTTAACGCACCGCCGGGGTTTACCCCCATAAAAACCTGCTCAATGGCAAACATGTCTGGTTGAAATTGCAAAATAAGCTCAGAAACACCTGCAAAAATAGTTTGCAGCCGTGCAGCAAAATCATCACCCGCGGCAATTGCTTTAATACAGCCACTACCAAGATAAGTGAGCTTGCGCCCTTGCTGTTCAATAACACCGTAGCCCGTTAATCGAGAGCCAGGGTCGATACCTAAAATAATAGCCAAATTAATTCATCACAAAAGTTAATCGTTAATTACAAGTTGGAGTTTAAGAAGAAACACTATTTTTGTAGGTTGGGCTTTAGCCCATCAATTACCTTTATTACCTAAGAGCAGATGTTTGACCGCATAAATGCCGACCTACCACTCAAAAAGGTAATAATAACCAGTCAGACAACCTAAAGACTTCTTAATGTTAAACTTATGAATAGTATTCCAATTTAATCTCAAGCGAATAGCTTAACCTCAAGACAAAAAAAATGCAGTTAAAATTAACTGCATTTTTATTATTGTGCCTGTTCGCTTATAAACGAATAACGCTTATTCAGCTGATTGCTCTTCGATAATCGTTTGTACGCCTAACTCAACTAACTGTGCTGGGTTAGCTTTACCCGGCGCATTAGTTAATGGACATGCTGCGGTTGTTGTTTTCGGGAATGCCATTACATCACGAATTGAACTAGCACCTGTCATTAACATTACTAAACGATCTAAACCAAATGCTAAACCAGCATGTGGTGGAGCACCATATTGTAAGGCTTCTAATAGGAAACCAAATTTTTCTTGCGCTTCTTCATCGCTAATGCCTAATATTCTAAAAACTGCTGCTTGCATGTCTTGGTTATGAATACGTACTGAACCACCACCTAGCTCACAACCATTTAACACCATGTCGTATGCGTCAGACAACGCACCCACAGGGCTAGCTTCTAGTTGCTCTGGCGTTAAATTGGTAGGTGCCGTAAACGGGTGATGAATCGCGTGCATATGGCCGTCAACTTCTTCAAACATAGGGAAATCAACTACCCATAATGGTTTCCAATCACCTTGAAGTAAGTCAAGGTCTTCACCTAATTTCAGGCGTAATGCGCCCAGTGATTCACTTACTACATTGTATTGATCAGCGCCAAAGAAAATAATATCGCCCGTTTTAGCATTAACACGTTCAAGTAATGCGTTTGCTGCATCTTCAGACAAGAATTTTAAAATTGGTGACTGAAGCCCTTCCATGCCTGCGTCAATGTCATTTACCTTTAACCAAGGCATGCCTTTAGCGCCGTAAATACCAACATATTTCGTTAATTCGTCTAACCCTTTACGTGAAAATTTAGACGCACCTTGTGGCACACAAATTACCGCTACACGGCCTTTTTCATCGTTTGCAGGACCAGAGAACACTTTAAACTCTACGTCTTTTAAAATATCGGCTACGTCTACAATTTCTAACGGGTTACGTAAGTCAGGCTTATCTGAGCCAAAGCGGGTCATCGCTTCGCTGTACGGCATACGTGGAAATTCGCCTAAATCAACATTCAGCATAGTTTGGAATAATTCACGGATCATTGTTTCCGTAACTTCCATGACTTGATCAGAGGTCATAAATGACGTTTCAATATCAATTTGAGTAAATTCAGGCTGTCTGTCAGCACGTAGATCTTCATCACGGAAACATTTTACGATTTGGTAGTAACGCTCCATTCCCGACATCATCAACAATTGTTTAAATAATTGTGGTGACTGTGGCAAAGCAAAAAATTGCCCTTTATGGGTACGACTTGGTACTAAATAATCACGTGCGCCCTCAGGCGTTGCGGCTGTTAATATTGGTGTTTCAATATCTAAAAAGCCTTGCGACTCTAACGATGCGCGTACCGCAGACGTTACTTTTGCACGAAAACGCATACGCTCGGTCATTTCAGCACGGCGTAAATCTAAATAACGGTATTTTAAGCGCTGCTCTTCTGAGTTATTTTGGTTGTTATCAAGCGGTAATGGTGCTGACTTATTTAAAATAACCAAATCTAAACCAAGTACTTCAATCGCACCGGTTTTCATGTCTTTATTAACTTGGCCTTCAGGACGCGCTCTTACTTTACCTTTAATTTGTACACAAAATTCATTACGCAAAGTATTCGCTTTTTTGATCACGTCAGGTAGGTCAGGATCATAAACTACCTGAACTAGGCCTTCTCTGTCTCGTAGGTCTAAGAAAATAACCGCGCCTAAGTCACGACGTTTATTTACCCAACCACATAATGTTATTTCCTGACCGATATGAGATTCATTGACCTCACCACAATAAAGCGTACGCATACTAATTTGCCTTGATAATTCGAAAACAAAGCGATTTAAACTTCGCTGTTTTCTATTAGGATAAAAATTTGCCGATATTATAAAGCAAAGCTTACAATTGTCACCTATCTAATCCCCTTATAAACAACATAACGGCCGTAAAATTAACACGATAACAACAGGAACATTTAATCCTAGGATAAATTCAGTTAAAATAGCGCCAATTAATACCCGCAACTTATTATTATATTCATGCCTGATACTGATTTAATATTTTCAAAAAAGCACCCTCAGCTCAAAGATTTTACTTTTGACAGACAAGTGGTTGAAGTATTTCCCGATATGATTTCTCGATCTGTGCCGGGCTACAACACTATTATCGACACCATTGGTCGCTTAAGTCAGCATTACGTTACCGATAATTCTAACGTATATGATTTAGGTTGTTCGTTAGGCGCTGCAACATCAGCCATGCGTAAAGCCATTGTTGCAGACAGTTGTAAAATAATAGGTGTTGATAATTCGTCCGCAATGGTTGAACGCTGTAAAATTCATGTTAATGCGTTTAAAGGCAAAACACCTGCTGAAATTATTGAAGCCAATATATTAGATATTGAAATAACCAATGCGTCGATGGTAGTCATTAACTTTACCCTACAATTTATTGAGCCTGAATTGCGCGCTGAACTGATCAATAAAATAGCCAAAGGCTTAAAACCTGGCGGCTTACTATTATTATCTGAAAAAATTACCGACTCAGACACTGTCTGTGACCAACTGTTAATTGACCTGCATCACGACTTTAAACGCGCCAATGGCTATAGCGAACTAGAAATAGCGCAAAAGCGAACCGCACTTGAAAACGTAATGAAGCCCGACAGCTTACAAACGCATAATGAGCGCCTTACTGCCGCAGGCTTTAGCCACATAGCACCGTGGTTTCAGTGCTTTAACTTTTTTTCTTTGGTTGCTATTAAATGATTTCATATAACCGATTTTATCAACAAATTGCACAAAACCGTTTAAGTCATTGGCTTAATACTCTTCCAGCCCAGTTAACCTTATGGCAAAAAGAAAACTTACATGGTGAGTTTGCTCATTGGCAAAAAACCTTAGCGGCATTACCTGAAACAACCGTAAACTCGGTTGATTTAAGTACGCAAGTAAGTGCTGGTGAGGCTGAAGATATTAATGATGGTCAGCGCAAGCGTATTGAAAACTTATTAAAAAAATTCAAACCTTGGCGTAAAGGCCCTTACCATATTCATGGTTTACACATAGACACCGAATGGCGTTCAGACTTTAAATGGGATCGTTTAAAAAGCCACATTAGTCCACTTAAAAATCGCTATGTGTTAGATATTGGCTGCGGCAGTGGTTATCACTTATGGCGCATGCGCGGTGAGCAAGCAAAATTTGTGGTAGGGATTGACCCAACTCAACTTTTTTTAATGCAGTTTAATGCCATTCAACACTTTATTAACGACGATAGCGTAAATTTGCTACCGTTAGGTGTTGAAGATTTACCCGAATTAAAAGCGTTCGATACCGTATTTGCTATGGGGGTGTTATATCATCGCCGGTCGCCAATCGACTTTCTTTATCAGCTAAAAGCGCAATTAGCCAAAGGCGGGGAATTAGTGCTTGAAACGCTGGTAGTAGACGGTGATGAAAATACCGTATTAGTGCCTGGCGAACGTTATGCAAAAATGCGCAACGTGTGGTTTTTACCCAGTTGTGCTGCCATGTGTGGTTGGCTCGAACGTGTCGGTTTTAACAATATTCGCGTAGTAAATACCGATATTACTGCACTAGAAGAACAACGAAAAACTGATTGGATTGACACAGAGTCGCTGCAAGACTTTCTTGACCCTAACGACAATTCAAAAACCATTGAAGGTTACCCAGCCCCTAAGCGTGCCATTTTTATTGCCACTCTGTAGGCGGCTATTTAATATTCACTAATCAAAGGTACTTATCTACTATTACTTGATAAGTGCCATTTTCTTTCATCTTTTTAATATTTTGATCAAATACATCGCGCATTGCTTCACTTCTAAAGCCTAATGAATATGGGCTTTTATCAAAAATAAAGTGCACTGTAAAAGGCTTTGCTATTTCTCTATTAACATAGTTTTTTAAATAATACTTTAAAATATTTATATCAAGCACTATCACGTCTGTTCTATTTAAAAATAATAACTCTATTTGTTTTTTTTGTTCAGGTATTTCTCGGTAATGTGAAGTAGCTTCAACCGCCTGTTGGTATTCCTTTCCTAAGTAAAGTTCAGCCTTTTGAAAGGCAGTAACACTTTTTCCTGAAAGATCGCTAAGCTGTTTAATGGTAAAATTATTATCAACTAAACTTACCGCAACATTTTGATATTCAATATAAGGCTGGCTAAGGTACATTGCAGGAGCTTTAAAACTTTCGGGTAATGTTAATACGCCATCGGCATTAAATTGCTGAAAGCCCAGCGCACCTCGACCAAAAGGAATGTGAACAAATGAAAAGCCATACTTTGTCCCTTTAAAAGCAGTGCGTACTAAGTCTAATTGAATGCCTGAATCACTGTATTCAATCACATAAGGGGGTTTATGTAAGCCCGTGAGAATTGTTTTTTTATCAACTGTAGCTATATCTTGCCCAACAGCTGAAAATGTGACGAGACAAAAAGTTAAAAAGATAAATTTTAAACTTGAGAACAAATGCTTAGCCTTCAATGTACATCAATTAAATAATAGATAAAAAAAATAAAATTCGGTATGTTATTAGCCTAATATAGCAATACTACTGAACCAACATAATTATTATATTAGCAGCTTTTTCAGTCGTATTAAAAAATAATTAAATATTAGGAAGTTTATGTCGGACACATGGTTTGAACGCCAACTAATGAAAGTTGCTCAACGCAAAGATGACCACCGTAGTCCTTTTCAACGTGATCGCGCGCGCATTCTACATTCTGCAGCCTTTAGGCGCTTACAATCTAAGACCCAAGTAATGGGTAGCGGTCAAAGCGACTTTTACCGTACTCGTTTAACCCACTCGCTTGAAGCCGCTCAAATTGGTTCAGGTATAAGTGCTCAATTGCGTATTAAAGATAAAGCACTTAGTGAGGGCTTATTTCCTAAAGAAGACAGCTTAATTGAAGCACTTTGTTTAGCGCATGATATTGGCCACCCGCCGTTTGGCCATGGTGGTGAAGTGGCATTACATTATATGATGCGCGATCATGGCGGCTTTGAGGGTAACGGGCAAACCCTACGTATTGTGTCGCACCTTGAACCGTTTAGCGAAAACAATGGTATGAACTTAGCCCGTAGAACACTACTCGGTTTAATTAAATACCCGCAAACACTTGAGCTGTTAACCTCGGCTAATCCCCCCAATATTCCAAACTCTTTTAGGCAGCTTAAAGCCAGCGATTGGCACCCGCCAAAAGGTATTTATCAAGACGACATTCAAACGTTAGACTGGGTATTAGCGCCACTATCAAACAACGATAAAGCCTTATTTCAACAAATGAAAAGCAGGAAGAATGGTCACAGTAAAACTCGCTTTAAGTCATTAGACTGCTCAATAATGGAATTAGCCGACGATATTGCGTACGGTATTCATGACTTAGAAGATGCCATCGTTACAGGTGTGGTTCAACGTGAAGACTTTGAACAGCAAGTCATTAAAAAGCTACAGCAATTAAACGATGAATGGCTACAACAAATAACCCAGCATTTATCAGCCCAGTTATTTAGTCAAAAAACTTACCAACAAAAAGAAGCCATTGGCGGTTTAGTTAACTACTTAATTACAGCAATTACCTTAGTTGATTTGAACGGTTTAAATGACAACAAAACTTCAGCAAACGCAGCCCCAATACACTTTAACGAACCTCTGCTGCGTTACAATGCTAAACACCCAAAAGTGGCGCAACAAGTGCTACAAATATTTAAAGATTTTGTCTACGACTTTGTGATAAAACGCACCGAAATACAGCATCACGAATATCGAGGGCAGCAAATTGTAATGGAATTATTTGAAGCCCTTGCTTCAGATCCTACCCGTTTACTGCCAAATAATGCCCTTAAACGTTATCATTTTGCTATTGATAATGGCTTAAATAGCTATCGGGTGATTGCTGACTATGTTTCAGGCATGACCGACGACTTTGCTACTAACCTTTACCAAAGCTTGTTTGTACCCAGTAATTCACGCAGTCATCACGACTTACATTTATAACGGCTGTTTGATTATATGCTCGATATATACGCAGGCGAAAACGCCTTAAAAACCATACAAGAACACGGTTTTAAACAAGAACTTTTTTCTACTATGCTAGGTGCGAGCGGGGGTCCAAAGTGGTTTTCGCTTTTTGGCTTAGATAAATACTTATTTGGTGAGTTTTTTAAACACCGCACAACTGAGCTTAACCTAGTTGGCTCATCTGCTGGCGCTTTTCGTTTTGCCGCATTAAGCCAAGCAGACCCTGTTGCCGCGATTACTCGCCTTGCGCAACACTACAGTGAAACCGTTTACTCAAAAAATGCTAATGCCGCAGAAATTACAGCCAAAGCCCGTGAATTACTAAACAATGTCTATGGCTTTGATGGCATTCAACAAATAATAGACAACCCGATATTTAAAGCGCATTTTATTGTTGCTCGCTGCCAAGGCCTAACTAGTTATGAAACTAAACCTTTGCAATTATTAGGGTTACTCACCAGTGTAATACTCAATAAAATAGACCGAGGCTTATTGCGCCATCAATACCAACGTGTTGTTTTTCATCACCCAAATAGCCAGTTAACGCTTCATGATAAGCACAACTTTAATACGCAATACCAAATGCTAACATCAGAAAATTTAAGCGATGCACTACTAGCATCAGGTTCTATTCCGCTGGTTATGCAAGGTATTAAAAACATTAATGGTTGTGAGCAAGGCATGTATCGCGACGGCGGCATTATTGACTATCATTTTGATTGTGCCCTTAAACCCAATAACGGATTAACCTTATACCCACATTTTAATGCGCAGCCTAAAGCGGGTTGGTTTGATAAAAATTCGTCTCGGCAAGTGAATAGTAAGTATTATAGCAATACGATAATGCTTGTACCTTCTGAAAAATTTATTAACCAGCTCCCTTTTCAAAAAATACCCGATAGAAAAGACTTTACTGAAATGGACGCAGCAACGCGTATTAAATATTGGAAAGCGGTTTTAGCAACGACCGATTATTTAGCTGAAGCGTTAGATCAAATGATAAACCAGCCTGAGCGACTTAA
>JBMZCX010000063.1:0-16644 GCA_049613795.1 Thalassotalea sp.
TAGCCGACAAGGTTATCGTTTAAATAAAAACACCAATGCTGCTACTACGCCTAAAGCGGTAGATGCTTAAATACCTAGTACCTAGTACCTAGTACCTAGTACCTTGTCGACATTACATTCAATTGCTCTGGCAATTTCTTCTGGTGATTCACTTCTTTGCTGACAAAGCAACTGGAACACATTAACCACCTTTAACGGAGTATTTGCCTGCCCTTGAAAACCTGACAACGGCATGGCTGGGGCGTCTGTTTCTAGCACTATGCTATTCAGCGGTAATTTTCTTAGCGTGTTAATGGTTTTTTGCGCGCGTTGGTAGCTAATCGTGCCGCCTATTCCTAACTTAAACCCTAAGTCTATATAGTGCTTAGCTTGTTGATAACTTCCTGAAAAAGCGTGAATAATACCGCCATAGTGAGCGGGCGTTTGCTTTAATTGTGCATAAATTAACGGGTGAGAACTACGATGATGAACAATTAATGGCAGCTTATATTGGTTACCTAAGTGAATATGGGCTACAAAAAAAGCGACTTGCTTAGCTAAATTTGCTTGCTGCTTTGCTATTTTTCCGTCAATACCAGTTTCGCCAATGGCCACTATTTTAGTGTGATGTTGTTGTATTGTTTGCGATAACTTATCAATATCTTGATAGGTAAGCCCTGATAAATACCAAGGGTGAATACCAACACAAGGCAATATTTGAGGGATGTTAGAGGCGCAGTTAGTATTGAGTGCGGTATTGCCTTTACTCAGCTCAATGACTGATTTCCAGTTTTTAGGAGATACCGCAGGTACGATAATACGCTTAATACCTGCTTGGTAACATTGTGCTAAAAGCTGGTCTCGTTGCGGTGTTAATTCACTAAAATCGAGGTGGCAATGACTGTCTGTTAATGTAAAAGCTGTCATTGCCTGCCTCTTATTTATATTACCATGCTAGCTTATGTCGCTAAGCACTATTACATGCGCTCCATTACGTCGATACCTAATACATCTAAACCTTGTTTAAGGGTTTTGCTGATCAGTTGACATAACTCAAGGCGTGACTGTTTAACTTCTGGTGCAATACCGTCTTTTAATATTGGGCAAGCTTCGTAAAAGCTCATGTATAAGCTGGCGAGTTCGTATAAGTAGTTACATAGCAAGTTTGGCGTGCATTCGCTCACTACCGCGTCAATAACATCTTCTAACTGCAATAATTTTAACGCGAGCGCTTTTTCTTGCGGTTCAATAATGGTAATGGCGCTATTACCACTACCATTTACAAACTCGGCTTTGGTGAAAATACTTTGAATACGAGAGTAGGCGTATTGCAAGTAAGGCGCTGTTGCACCTTCAAAGCTCAACATGGTTTTCCAGTTAAAAATATAGTCACTGGTGCGATTTTTTGACAAATCAGCAAACTTAACCGCGCCAATACCCACTTTATGGGCAATGTCGTTTAATGTTGCTTGGTCGTAATCAGGGTTTTTCTCACTGATCACTTCTTTTGCGCGAACCACGGCTTCGTCAAGTAATTCTGCTAGCTTAATGGTGCCGCCTGTACGTGTTTTAAAAGGTTTGCCATCATCGCCCATCATCATACCAAATGGGCAATGGTCGTAACCTACGCTTTCAGGTAAAAAGCCAGCTTTACGCGCGACTATTTCAACTTGTTTAAAGTGTAATGCTTGACGAGCATCAGTAAATATAACAATGCGATCGGCATTAAGCTCATTGCTACGGTAACGACAGGCTGATAAGTCGGTAGTGGCATATAAGTAACCGCCACCCGATTTTTGTACAATAAATACTGATGGTTCGCCGTCTTTATTGGCCATTTCATCAATAAAAACAACCTTTGCACCTTGGTCTTCTACGGCGATGCCTTGCGTGGTTAATTCTGCTATTACTTTAGGTAAGTCTGGGTTGTAAGCGCTTTCACCCATAATGTCGTTACGGGTAAGTGTTACGTTTAATTTTTGATAAATGTCTTCACTATGCGCAATTGAAATATCAATAAACTGCTGCCAAAGTGTTGCACAGTCTTCGTCGCCACCTTGTAGTTTAACTACATATTCACGGGCGCGATCAGCAAAGCCGTCTTCATTATCAAAACGAACTTTGGCTTCACGGTAAAAGTTTTCTAAATCAGCAAGTGCTGTTTCTGCCACTTCATTCGCTTGTAGTTTGTCACTTAAATGTGCGAGTAACATACCAAACTGTGTGCCCCAATCGCCCATGTGGTTTTGACGAATAACTTTGTCGCCACGAAACTCTAAAGCGCGTACTACCGCATCACCAATAATGGTTGAACGTAAATGACCTACGTGCATTTCTTTTGCAAGGTTAGGGGCTGAATAATCAACCACAACGGTTTGTGCTTTATCATTGCCTTGGGTGCCGCGCTGGCTAACGCCTAAGTTTGTATCAGTGCTAATGGTATTTAACTGCGCTGCAAGCCATGCAGGCGCTAAATGAATATTAATAAAGCCAGGGCCAGCGAGTTCAACCTTTTCGGCAATACCATTAAGGTCTAAATGCTCAACCACTTTAGTGGCTAATTCGCGCGGGTTAGTTTTCAGTTTTTTTGCTGCGCCCATCACGCCATTGGCCTGATAGTCACCAAAGTTAGCGCGATTTGAAAGACTTACCGCAGGATTAGTCTCTTCAGGTAAACCAGCTGCAACCATTGCCGCTAATACTTTTTCACTTAATAACTGTTTAATATTCATTTAAATTATTCTTTCTTATTTACGTTATCGACAATCAATGCCGATAATATGTTTAATTGTTTTTCCTAAAAAGCTCACGCTATTTGGGGTTAATGCTCACGTGTTTTCAAAAATGAAACGTCAGGGTAGCGTTCTTGCGCTAAGTTTAAATTAACCATCGTTGGCGCAATATAAGTTAAGTTATCACCACCATCGAGCGCTAAGTTGTCACTCGCTTTACGCTGGAATTGTTCAAATGTTTTTTCATCGTCGCATGTTACCCAGCGCGCCGTAGCAACACTAATAGGTTCATAAATAGCGTCAACATTGTATTCGGTTTTCAAGCGATGAACGACCACTTCAAACTGTAGTACACCTACTGCGCCAACAATCATATCGTTGTTGTTTAATGGACGAAATACTTGTACCGCCCCTTCTTCAGATAGCTGAATAAGGCCTTTTTGTAATTGCTTAGCCTTTAGTGGATCGCGTAGGCGAATACGGCGGAACATTTCAGGTGCGAAGTTTGGAATACCGCTAAATTTCATTTCTTCACCTGAGGTAAAGGTGTCACCTATTTGAATACTACCGTGGTTATGTAAACCGATAATATCGCCAGCAAAAGCTTGCTCTACGTTTGAACGGTCGCCCGCCATAAAGGTTACCGCATCGGCAATTTTTACGTCTTTACCAATACGTACTTGACGCATTTTCATGCCTTTTTCATATTTACCTGAGCAAATACGCATAAAGGCGATTCTGTCACGGTGCTTTGGATCCATATTCGCTTGAATTTTAAAAACAAAGCCTGAAAACTTTTCTTCTTCAGCATGTACCGTACGCGTGTCGGTAATGCGCGGTAATGGTTTAGGCGCCCATTGTGTTAAACCGTCTAGCATATGGTCAACACCAAAGTTACCAAGCGCGGTTCCAAAATAAACAGGGGTTAATTCGCCATTTAAAAATTCGTCGATATTAAATTCGTGCGAGGCACCAATAACAAGCTCTAATTCTTCACGAAAGTCTTCAGCGTAGTTGCCAATAGCTTGATCAAGTTCAGGGTTGTCTAGCCCTTTAATTACACGCTTTTCTTGAATCGTGTGGCCTTGGCCAGTTTGATACAAAATAGTTTCATCCGTTAAAATGTTATAAACGCCTTTAAACTCTTTACCCATGCCGATTGGCCAAGTAATAGGGGCACATTTTATTTTTAATACTTCTTCTACTTCGTCCATTACTTCCATTGGGTCGCGTACATCGCGGTCCATTTTATTCATAAAAGTAATAATTGGTGTATCGCGTAAACGGGTAACTTCCATTAATTTAATGGTTCGTGCTTCTACACCTTTAGCAACGTCAATTACCATTAAGCATGAGTCAACTGCCGTTAATGTGCGGTAAGTATCTTCAGAGAAGTCTTCATGACCAGGAGTATCAAGTAAGTTTACTAAACATTCGTTGTAAGGAAACTGCATAACCGAGGTGGTAATTGAAATACCACGGTCTTTTTCCATTTCCATCCAGTCTGACTTTGCATGTTGACCCGATTTTTTACCTTTTACCGTGCCTGCTTTTTGTAACGCTTGACCGAAAAGTAGTACTTTTTCAGTGATCGTTGTTTTACCTGCATCAGGGTGAGAAATTATGGCAAAAGTACGGCGTAAATCGACTTCTTGCTGTTGTAGCGACATGCGTGTTACCTGTATGAAAACGTGAATAGAATAAAAAGCGCGTTATTATAGCGAAAATGAGGCGAATGAGCAGTAATAATTATAACTGCTCATTCACTTTTATTTATAACTTAACTTGCCATGCACGGAAAGTACGGCCTTTAATTTTGTCTTGGGTGAGTTTTTTAAGCGCTATTTTAAGTGACGCCTTTTCAACCGCAACATAAGCATACAGATCGAATAAATTGATTTTACCTACCGCCTTGCCATTAATACCATTTTTACCCGTGAGTGAGCCGAGAATATCACCCGCGCGCACTTTTTGCTTTTTACCACCGTCAATACGTATCGTTACCATGTTGGCTTGGCGTGGTGCATCGTAATTAAGCTGTGCGTTTGGTAGTGTTTCTTCGGTAATGCTTTGCTTGGTGTACTCTTCAAGTGCAACCAGTTTACTACCATCTTTTTCATCAAAAAAGCTAACCGCCATGCCTTTGCTACCTGCACGGCCTGTTCGACCAACGCGATGTACGTGTACTTCAGGATCGTGCGATAACTGATAATTAACCACTAAATCGAGTGCTTCAATATCAAGCCCTCTTGCTGCCACGTCGGTAGCAACTAAAATGTTGGCACTTTTGTTAGTAAAGCATACTAACATTTGTTCGCGTTCTCGCTGCTCTAAATCGCCATTAAGGCATAATGCATTAAAGCCTAAATTAAGTAACTGATCGGTAACTTCTTGTGTGTCTTTTTTCATATTACAAAAAATAACACATGATTCAGGTTGTTGGTTTTGCAAGAAAATATGTAAAGCATCAATACGTTGGTTAAAAGGCACTGAGTAAAAGTGCTGGGCGATAACACTTTGGTCATGAGACTCGTCCACTTTTGCCATTACTGGCTGATGAGTAATTTTCTTGGCTATTTCTTGAATTTGCGCAGGAAATGTTGCGCTAAATAATAAGGTTTGTCTTTGCGCTGGCACATGTTCAATAACGGTGTCTAACGACTCTTGAAAACCCATTTCAAGCATGCGATCGGCTTCATCTAACACCAGTAAATTAACGTTTGATAAATCAAGGCGGTTTTTCTTTAAGTGGTCTTCAATTCTACCGGGTGTACCAACAATGATATGCGCGCCGTGCTCTAATGAACCAATTTGTGGGCCCATAGGGACTCCACCACATAAGGTTAATACTTTAATATTATGGATAGTACGGGCAAGTTTTCGTATTTCTTTGGCTACTTGGTCGGCAAGTTCTCGTGTTGGACACAATACAATAGACTGAATACAAAAGCGTTTTACATCTAACTTGTTCAATAAACCTAAACCAAAAGCGACAGTTTTACCTGACCCCGTTTTACCTTGCGCAATAATATCTTTATTTTGAAAAATAGCAGGCAAGCTTTGCGCTTGAATTGGCGTCATTTGTTGATAGCCAAGGCTGTCGATATTGTCTAAAAGGGCTTTTTTTAAGGGTAATGAAGAAAAATTAGTTGCGCTCAAGGTACTGTCCAAATACTGATAAAAATTTCGCCGCTAGTATAGCAGAATTTATAACGGGCGATGAAAGTTCTTTTAGCAAGAAAGTGTTCTTCAATATTTTTTAAAATAAAGCTTGTATTTATCGATTACAAGTGTAATTCTTCTTGTCGATTACGCTTGTAATCAATAATATTCTTTACCGTTATAAGCTATGTTGAGAAAGTACCTATGTCAGATATTAGTAAAGCCGAATTTGAAGTGTTAGAAGTGTTATGGCAACACCACCCAGCTAGTGCAAATGAAATTATTGAACGCTTAAATCAGCAAAAAGAATGGCATGAGAAAACCGTTAAAACCTTACTTAGCCGACTCGTAAAAAAACAAGCGATCGCGTATGAAAAAGAGCAGCGTCGTTATTTGTATTCGCCATTAATTGAGCGTGAAAGCTATATGGCAAAAGAAAGTAAAAGCTTAATAGAGCGCATGTTTAGCGGCAGAGTGTCGCCATTAGTGGCTGGGTTTGCTAAACATAACCAACTGAATAAAGACGATATTAGCGAACTGAAAAGTATTATTTCGCAATGGGAGCAAGAAAATGATTGAGTTTATGCAACCATTATTATTGCCAATGTCGATTTTACTTTTCGTGGTATTAATTATTCATAAAATTATGCGATCACGAATAGATTCGCAAAGCTTGTATGCATTTTGGCTGGTTATTCCCTTAGGGCTTGTTTTTTACTTGTTACCATTGCAATGGCAAGTTGAAAGTAGCGCAATTGCTAAGGTTGTTTCAACCTTTACGGTAACCTCTTCGCAGTGGCAAAGCGATACCAATAACCCCCTTAGCTACTGGCATAGTGTCTGGGTGATGGGGGCGATAATTATGCTGACATTTGCTATTTCATCTTATTGCTTATTCCGTCGTCGTCTTAAATTATTGCCATTAGCACATAATACTAAGCAATGGGTTAAGCCACTTATGCCGGAAAAGTTATCTGTCTGGCAAAGCGAACAAGTTAACAGCCCAATGTTAGTAGGGGTATTTAAACAAGTTTTATTATTACCCACTGATTTTGAACAACAATTTAATCGAGAGCAGCAACAGCTGATCTTAGAGCACGAAATTTGTCATTTTGATCGCAATGACATTTATTGGAACTTAATAGCGTATACCTTTGTGGCGTTATTTTGGTTTCACCCATTGGTTTGGCTAGCCTACGCGAGGTTTTGCCGTGACCAAGAAATTTCCTGTGACCAAAATGTTCTGGCGCGCAAACAGACTGAGAGCAGGATTAATTACAGCAAGGCATTAGTTCAGGTGGTAAATAAAGCACCAAGGTTAAGCTTTGCTCAATTATCCTTTATCAATTATGGAGATAAAAACATGATGCTTGAGCGTATCAATAATATAAAGTTAAATCCTCGTCGTTCTACTTTAAAAGCAGCTTTGCTTTCAGTAACGGCCTTCATTTTAGTGTCTGGTGTAAGTGTTGCTAGCGGCTTTGTCGGCAATAGTAACAGTGACGCTAACGCTATGGCTCAATCAAACTACAAAGAAGATGCAATGCCCATTGTTCGTATTGAACCTAAATACCCAATTAAAGCTGCAAAAGAAGGTGTTGAGGGGGCCGTACTATTAAAGTTTGATATTGCGCTCGACGGTAGCACTAACAATATTAGCGTATTACAGGCGGTGCCGAGTGACATTTTTAATAAAGAGTCTATTAGGGCTTTAGCAAAGTGGAAATACAAACCTGATCCTCAAAAAGTACTTAAAAACAATGTGGTGCAGTTAGATTACCGAATAGATAAAAACTCAACATTTAAGTCGGTAAATTTAATTGAAAAAATTAGTGTTAAATAAGCTACTCTATACATCTAACATTTATCAATTGTTAACTTGACCTAATCATATGGCTGATTAGGTCAAGAATAAGCTTAAACGGTTGTTATTTTAAGTGTTTTGTTAGGTTTTGATAAATTTGTGGATATATCGACCAATAAATTTTTATATGAATTAATTCTGTCAGGGCGTTCTGTTATAATAAGCTATTGATTACAGCGTACCGAGACAGCATGTCAGAATTTAAAGCATTTTCACTTTTAGCGTCAATTATTGACCGCGTTAGTCTTAAAGGCTATACACAGCCGACACCTATTCAAAAAGCATGTATTCCCACACTTATTAATGGTAATGATCTTCTAGGTATTGCGCAAACAGGCACAGGAAAAACCGCGGCTTTTTCATTGCCTATTATTAATAAATTTGGGCAAAATAAAATTGAGCCAAAAGCCAAGAGTACGCGCTCGCTTATATTAACGCCGACACGTGAACTTGCCTCACAAATAATGCAAAACATTAACGACTATGCTGAGGGCTTAGCGCTTAACACTAAAGTTGTTTATGGCGGCGTAGGCAGACAAGCGCAAGTTGACGCTATTGCACAGGGGCTTGATATTTTAGTGGCTACCCCCGGCAGGTTATTAGATTTAATTGAAACGGGCGATATAAACTTTAATGCGTTAGAAGTGTTTGTGTTAGATGAAGCAGATACTATGTTAGATATGGGCTTTTTCAGAGATGTGCAAAACATTATTGCTAAGCTGCCAAAGCGCCGCCAAACGTTATTATTTTCTGCCACTATGCCTGCTGAAATTGAAATACTGGCAGATGCCATATTATCTGATCCTACAAAAGTTCAAATTGAAGCTGAAACGGTGACTATCGACTTGGTTAATCAAAGTGTTTACCACCTTGATAAATCGAATAAAGTGCCTTTGCTTTTTGAAATACTGAAAATGCCTGAATATGAAAAAGTACTCATTTTTTGTAAAACCAAATATGGCGCCGACATTATTGTTAATGCTTTAGAAAAAGCGTCTATTACAGCCGCCAGCCTACACAGTGGTAAAACACAAGCGGTGAGGGAAGAGGCATTACAAAACTTTAAAACAGCCAATTTACGGGTGTTAGTAGCAACAGATGTGGCGGCGCGAGGTATTGATGTTGATAATATTACTTTAGTGATTAACTACAACTTGCCTGAAGATCCAAGAAATTACATACACCGTATCGGGCGAACAGCTCGTGCGGGAAAAACGGGCATGGCCATTTCGTTTGTTGTAGAAAATGATGTTAGGCAATTAACTATTATTGAGAACAGCATAGGGCAAGTTATTCCTGTGGTAACTGAGCAGCCTTTTCATAAAACGTTTTCAAAAGCGGCGACACAACCTAAGAAAAAGAAACCCGTAAGTAAATCAAATAAAAAAACGAATAGGTCCAGAACTAAAAAGAGATGAGCGAATAACTTATTTTAGTTTGAAGTTTCTCTGGCTGCTGCGGTGGCCTTTGTTACTTCTTTTGGTTAAGCGACTTTTTCATCACGATGGCGTCTTCGTAGCCGATTTTACTTGGGTAATAGCCTGTGCGGCGTCCTACTTCGATAAAGCCAATATTAATATACATCATCAGTGCTGAAATATTTTTAGCGCGTACTTCTAATAATAATTGCTCAGCACCTAAGGTAATAGCGTGTTCGCTAAAATGGTTAAGCAGTTGCTTACCGTAGCCATGTCCTTGGTGGTCTGGCGATACACATATATCCATTAATGTTGCGTCACCTGCCACATATTCGCCAATATAAAAGCCAACCAGTGCATTGTTTTTTTCAAGCATAAAGCCAAAATAGCGACCACCAATACAGCTCAGCAGTGTTTTTTCACTCCACGGGTGTGAATGACAGGCGTTTTCAATAGTCATTAATGCATCAATATGCTGCTTGGTTACGGGAGAGTATGTCATTGTCATAATATTAAGGTGCTTTAATGGTGGTAAAGTTAAGTTTTGTTTAGTGGGATTAGCTTGCTTTAAATCACTTTTTAGATCAATGCGTTGCTTAATAATTGCCACAGTTCACGCTTAAGCTTTGGCTGCTGTGTTAACACTTCCATGCTTGGCGTAATTAGCGTGTTGTTTTGATACTGGCTTTGCTTAGTGTCGCTAAACTGCCAATTAAATAAGCCTAAATTAATACAATTGTTGTTATTAATAGTAACTTCATCAAGGGTTATCGTTAGGCTTTTCAACAGATCAGTAAAAAAGGGCTGTTGGCATAGCTGTGCAAAATCAATGGTAAGGTAATTTTGGGACGGCTCATTAGTAAGGCATTGATCTTTTTGTTGCCAAACATCAATGCCCATGGCATTTAAATAAGTCAATTGTTTAGCGTTTGTGATCATAGCGTATTAATAACTAATAGGGTGATTGAAGTAATCGCGAATTATTTCATTATCATACCGATTAATAGTGCCTATCGAAAGCAATGATTTATAAAGTAGATAAATAGAATGAAAATAGGAAAGAAAATGGCAGGGGTGGAGAGATTCGAACTCCCAACCGTCGGTTTTGGAGACCGCTGTTCTACCAATTGGAACTACACCCCTGCAACGGACGAGAATTATACCCAAGCTTTGGCAAAGGTAAAGCGCTAAATTTAATTTAATGTTTGTTTGCTTGTTTATTCGCCTAAATGCGTGGGGTTTGAGCAATTAATTTGGTGTATGGTTAAAGCGTAAGCGATCAGGGTAAGGGTAAACATCAGCAAATTCCCCTTGGGCGACCTGCTGCTGGCATTGTTGCCAATAACTTGCCTCAAGTAATTCAGCGTGATGTTTTAAAAACGCTTGTCGATATTTTTGATTGGCGAGGGCGAAAGTGGCCAACTCTTCAGGGAACATATCGCCCGGTGCCACAGAATACCAAGGCTCGGCTGCGTATATTTGCTCTTCGGTAATGGCTTCAGGCTTTACTCTGAAATTAACTTCGTTCATATAGGTAATTTCATCATAATCATAAAAAATAACGCGGCCATGACGTGTTACGCCAAAGTTTTTTAATAACATGTCGCCAGGGAAGATGTCCGCGGCAATTAATTGTTTTATGGCTTTGCCATAACCGTACATCGCTTTATCTATTTGTTCGTCGCTGGCGGCCATTAAATACAAATTTAATGGTGTCATTTTCCGTTCAATGTACATGTGTTTAATAATAATTAGGTCATCTTCAAAACGAATAATAGATGGCGCTACTGCCAGAAGCTCAGTGAGTAGCTCGTCGTTAAATCGTCTTTTAGGAAAGGCAACTTCTGAATATTCCATGGTATCTGCCATTCTTCCCACACGGTCGTGCAGTTTAACGAGGCGGTATTTTGCTTTAACGTCTTTTTTGGTCATTTGTTTGCTTGGCGCAAATTTATCTTTAATTATTTTAAACACATAAGGGAATGAGGGCAGAGTAAATACCGACATCACCATACCTTTTATACCTGCGGCAAGTTCAAATTTATCGTCGCTACTGTCTAAATGGTGTAATAAATCGCGATAAAATTGAGTTTTCCCTTGTTTATGAAAACCAATGCTTGAATATAAGTCGGCTCGGGTTTTATGAGGAATTAATGTTTGTAAAAAGTCGACAAGCGCATGAGGATGTTGGCAGTCAACGAAAAAATAAGCACGGGCAAAGCCAAACACTACCGCCATGTTTTCTTCGTTAGTTAATAGGGCATCTAACGCTAAGCCTTGTGCGTTATTTGTTATTGGTACAATAAAAGGAGTTTCACCTGCAGGCGAAAGTACACGGCCAATAATATAAGCCCCTTTATTACGATAAAAAACAAAGTTAAGAATATCTATTTGTAGATCTTCAAGTTGATAATGTGTGCCTTGGGCTTGTTTGGCAAATGCACGAATAAGCGTGTTAATGTCTTGCTTTAAATGGATAAAAGGACGGGTAAATTTTCCTGTATTAATAATCTGTTTAATGGTTTGCGCTAAGCCAAGTGCTGCAGGAGAGTAACGGGTGTATATTTTCGGCACATTTTTGGGCGTACATTGCGCAAGCGATGACTCAACAAAAATGTAATCATTTAAATAATATTTACGCTCAAATAAATGACAGAATACTGAATTATAAAAGCTTTCTGCTAGCTCAGGTTGAGGGTGGTCAGTTAAAATGTCAATGTAGGCGCATTTTACTTGCTGCCATAAAGAAGTGTCTAATTGTTGTATTTGAAAGTCATGTAAAATGGTTGCCAGCGTTTCAGTTACTCGTTTGTCGTAAAAGTCAGTTCTTAATTTAGCGGCATCTTGTATGGCTTGCCATTGACGTTGTTCAAAACGTTCTTTAGCTGAACGAGTAATTTCACTGTACAAATAAATATGACGTTCAAAGCCATTAATCATTGTTTTAGCAAGCGCCACAGCCAAATTCTGCATGTTAAATTCCAACGTTATTGTTTTACTTGATATAAAGAATACGACAAATTTAAACCGCCTGTGGTAGTGATTTTGTTAATGCTCACTATAACTTGCGGTGATATTGTTGTATTGCTTGCTATTACAGGCGTTGCCCTTTAAAATCACGCAGTTATTTTTCGCTATTATTCCCAATTATTTATCATGCGTGTTGCCGATTTTTCATTTGAATTACCTGAAGAGCTTATTGCTCGTTACCCTAAAGCTGACCGTACGGCTAGCCGCTTAATGTGCCTTAATGGCAATACGGGCGATATTAATCATAATCAATTTGTTGATGTGGTTGAGCAGCTAAATAGTGGTGACTTACTTATTTTTAATAATACGCGTGTTATTCCTGCGCGCTTATTTGGTCAAAAAGCCAGTGGCGGCAAGCTTGAAGTATTAGTTGAACGGTTAGTTGATGAAAATACCGTACTTGCCCATGTGCGTGCCAGTAAATCGCCAAAAGTGGGTAACGAAATATACTTTAACGACGATAAAGGCAATCGAATAGCCACGGCTATTATGCAAGCACGCCACGATGCGCTATTCGAGCTGAAATTCCTAGGCGAAGACAAAGTATTAACCATTTTAGAAAATATTGGCCACATGCCATTACCGCCTTACATTGACCGCCCAGACGAAGACAGCGACCGAGAACGTTACCAAACAGTTTATAACGAAAAACCGGGTGCGGTTGCCGCACCTACAGCGGGGCTTCATTTTGACGATGCCTTGCTTGAACAAATCAAAGCAAAAGGTGTTCAGCTAGCGTTTGTTACTTTGCATGTGGGGGCTGGCACTTTTCAACCTGTGCGCGTTGAAGAAATTGCCGACCATATAATGCACTCTGAATATGTTGAAGTATCAACCGAAGTGGTTGAGCAAATTAGCCAAACAAAAGCGGCGGGTAAACGCGTTATTGCGGTGGGCACCACATCGGTACGTTCTATTGAAAGTGCGGCGAAAGAAGCGGCTAAAAAAAGCCAGCCCTTACAGGCGTTTTATGGTGACACTGATATTTTTATTACACCGGGTTATCAGTTTCAAGTAATAGACGCATTGATCACTAATTTTCATTTATCAGAATCAACACTCCTTATGTTAGTGAGTGCGTTTTCTGGTTACGACCATATTATGACAGCGTATCAACAAGCTGTTGAACAAGAATATCGCTTTTTTAGTTATGGCGATGCGATGTTTTTAACGAAAAAGAAAATGAGTTAACTCGTTTAAATTAAAGCGGTATAACTTGTTTTTATTAAAGCAATATATTTTGAAAATTGCCGCTGGCCTGTTTCGCTAGTGGGCTGAGGATTTATTATGACAAAAGCAATGAAATACGAGCTATTAAACACCGACGGAAAAGCAAGGCGTGGCCGCTTAACGTTTGCGCGTGGCACGGTGGAAACCCCTGCGTTTATGCCTGTAGGTACTTACGGTACAGTTAAGGGTATGAAAACAGAAGAAATTAAAGAAACGGGTGCTGAAATAATACTTGGCAACACGTTTCATTTAATGCTTCGCCCAGGCACTGACATTATTGAACAGCATGGTGACTTACACGACTTTATAAACTGGGATAAGCCTATTCTTACCGACTCAGGCGGTTTTCAAGTGTTTAGTTTAGGCGCAATGCGTAAAATTACTGAAGAAGGGGTTAAATTTAGTTCACCCGTAAATGGTGAAAAAATAATGCTAACTCCTGAGCGTTCAATGGAAGTACAGCAAAAGTTAGGTTCAGATATTGTAATGATATTTGACGAATGTACACCGTACCCTGCAACACATACCGAATCGAAAGACTCAATGGAGTTGTCGTTACGTTGGGCGCAACGTTCAAAAGATGCCCATGGCGATAACCCTAATGCGTTATTTGGTATTGTACAAGGCGGCATGTATGAAGACTTGCGTGAAGTGTCGGTAGCGGGCTTACAAGCGATAGACTTTGACGGTTATGCCATTGGTGGTTTGTCGGTAGGTGAACCTAAAGAAGATATGATCCGAATATTAGATCATACCGCCCCCTTGATACCTGAAAATAAGCCCCGATATTTGATGGGAGTAGGCAAGCCTGAAGACTTAGTTGAAGGCGTGCGTCGTGGTATTGATATGTTTGACTGTGTTATGCCAACACGAAACGCTCGAAATGGTCACTTATTTGTGACTAACGGCGTGATAAAAATTCGTAATGCGCGCCACAAAACAGACACAGGCCCATTAGACAGTGAATGTGATTGCTACACCTGTAAAAATTATTCTCGTGCTTATTTACATCATTTAGATAAGTGCAATGAAATTTTAGGCTCGCAGTTAAATACCATGCACAACTTGCGTTTTTATCAGCGTGTAATGCAAGGTTTACGTGACGCTATTGAGCAAGGTACATTAGACGCTTTCGTTGAAGAGTTTTATGCGTTACGTGATTTACCCGTACCGCCACTAGCACAATAAAAATTTTAGATTAAGCCGTTTGTATTCATTAATTGGATATTAAGAAGTAATAACGTTTTATAACTGGATTATTATCATTTTTTCAAAGTGTGGGTCGGCATTTATGCCGTCAATTAGCTGCCTTAGGCAATAAGGGCAATAAAGGTAATTGATAGGCTAAAGCCTAACCTAAAAAGTGATGGTTTTTCTTAACGTTCAATCGATGAATGTATATTAAATAATTTTAGTAAAACAATAAGTATAAGAGGAATTTATGAGTTTATTTATCAGTCAAGCACATGCCGCAGCAGGCCCAGCACCAGCAGGTGGTGGTATGGAAATGATCATTATGTTGCTAGTTTTTGCATTTGTATTTTATTTTATGATCTACCGTCCACAAGCAAAGCGTGTAAAAGAGCACAAAGGCTTAATGTCTGCATTAGGCAAAGGCGATGAAGTGCTTACGCAAGGCGGCATTGTGGGTAAAATTACTAAAGTGTCTGACGAAAAAGACTTTATCGTGATCAGCATTGCCGAAGGTACAGAAGTAACTGTACAAAAAGGCGCAGTAAACGCGGTATTACCTAAAGGTACAATGAAGTCATTATAATTTTCTTAGCAGGTCTTTAAGCCAATATTTATATTGAATTAAACACCTGCTGCTGAAAAGTTAACTAACAATAGGATTAAATTGTGTTAAACCATTCTCCATTATGGAAAACACTACTGGTTGTTTTTATCGTAGCAATTGGGGCGTTATACGCCTCACCTAACTTATACGGTGAAGACCCAGCAGTACAAATATCAGGTTTACGTGGTGTTGAAGCCGACGCAAGTACGCTTGATGCAGTTAAGTCTCAACTTAACGAAAAAACAATCAACTTTACTAATATTGCGTTAGAAAAAGGGCAAGTATTAGTACGTTTTTCAGATACTGAAGATCAGCTTAAAGCGCGTGATTTACTTGATAGTAATTTTGGCGATAAATTCTCTGTTGCTTTAAACTTAACGCCTGCAACGCCTGATTGGTTAGACTCTGTTGGCGGTGTTCCAATGAAGCTTGGTTTAGACTTAAGTGGTGGCGTAAGCTTTACCATGGAAGTTAATATGAACGAAGCTGTAGTGAAAGCACAAGACGGCATGGTGAGTGACTTTCGCAGTGACTTACGTGGCGAAAAAATTCGTTACCGTAGCGTAAAAAAAACTGGCGATTCAATTAATGTTGTTTTTCGTAATGCTGAAGATTTAGACACTGCTGAGTCGTTTTTATCAAAGCGTTACCGTGACTTTTTATTCACTGATGATAGCGACACTTTAACCTTATCTGCCAAAATGACAGAGTTAAAGTTAAAAGAAATTCGTGAATATGCGCTTCAACAAAACATTACTATTATTCGTAATCGTGTGAATGAATTAGGGGTGTCAGAACCTCTTGTTCAGCGTCAAGGTCAAAAGAATATTATTATCGAATTACCAGGTGTTCAAGATACCGCGAAAGCGAAAGAAATTTTGAATGCAACGGCCACCATTGAATTTAGAATGGTTGATAATGAAAACGACTTAGCTACTGCATTAAACGGCAGAGTGCCAGCAAGCTCGCAATTATTATACGAGCGTGACGGTAAACCCGTATTATTAAAAAAACGTATAATGCTAACGGGCGACCATATTGTTGATGCAAGCTCTAGCTTCGACGAATATTCACGTCCACAAGTAAATATTACCCTTGACTCACCAGGCGGTAGCAAATTCTCTAATGCAACTAAAAATGCCATTGGTCAACCTATGGCAACGGTATTTATTGAGTACAAGCCAACAGAGCGTGTTGATAGTGAAGGGAACACCATTTTCGACAAGCATGAAGAAGTGATCAGTGTTGCGACTATTCAAGCGCGTTTAGGTAAAAGTTTCCGTATTACGGGGGCTGGTTCTCAAGCTGAAGCACATAGCTTAGCGTTATTACTACGTGCAGGTGCCTTAGTTGCACCGATTCAAATTGTTGAAGAGCGTACGGTTGGTCCAACACTTGGTGCTGAAAATGTTCAATTAGGTTTTCAAGCCA
>JBMZCX010000064.1:0-16384 GCA_049613795.1 Thalassotalea sp.
TGAATAAATGGCCAAGCAAATAGAAAAAGTAAAATGGGACCAAGATAAATGGGCACATGCGAAAGAAAATTGGTTGACGCTTGCCCTGTTGTGCCTAAAAAGCTCCATGAAGTACAGTAAACCCCCAAGGTTAGCGCATAAATAATCGCCTGACCTTTTTTAGCAATTTTATGTCGATATTTATCGCCCAAATAAGCAATTAAAAACAACAAGCCAATATAGCCAATACTGATAATTGATAATTGCCAATTTGGAAACATGAAATAGTCTCAAGTTATTATTTTTATTGGTTATACCATACCAAGGCTCTGGTATTAATTAAACCATTGTATTGCATTAGCAAAATCTATATTTATTGCTATTTACACTTTCAACATTGCACTTTAAATATTAATAACTATAATAGCATTCGAACATCATTCGAATAAAATAACAAACGAGATAAATTATGGCTCCAGCACCTAAATTTAGCACTGAAGAACAAGAGAAGTTAATTCTTTTAGCGGCAGTGACCGCAATTGAAAAAAGCACCTTACTCGACTTTTCAATGTCGTCTATCGCTAAGTTAGCTGGCCTTTCAATGGGCTCTGTCTATAAGTTTGTGCAATGCAAAGAAGATTTGTTAATTGCATTAGCGACAAAAATGTACCAAGAAAGGCATCGAATTTTCAGCCAAGTATTATCTTTACCATTAACGACGCCTGAGCGCATTATTGCTTTAAGCTTACTCGACTGTTCAAAAGTACAAATGTATAGCTTTGATGATCAACTTGAAAGCATCGTAAATACTTGCGCAATTAGAAAACGTAGCTCACAACGTTGGCTTGATTCTATGTATAGCTGCTGCGACACGTGCGAGGCTGCCTTTCATCACTTACTAAAAACAGCAATAGACACCCAAGAATTAAACGCCAGTACCAGCGAAATGGAACAAATTAATATTGGTGCTTGGTCACTTACCGAAGGTTACTTTCAAATAGTACGTATTCATCATGGTAGAAAGAACCAGCAAGACAACGAAAGCCAAGAGCTAAAGCAGCTTTTAGCAACAGACAATGTCCATATTTTAAATTTACAACGCTTTATCAACTCATTTGACTGGCAGCAGAGCATCAGCCAAGCCGATATTGAGAAAGTAGCAAGAAAATTAGAAACATTGTCATTGAGATAACAAATTTTAAAATTATAGAAAGGAAAATTTATGAAAATCCGTCAATGGATAGTGACCATTATAATATTAGCTGCGGTTATCAGTAGCTTATACATTTATAAGTCATCGTTACAAGAACAACAAATAGCGCAAAGCGCAAATATGCCTGAGCCATCAGCAACAGTAAACGCAGCAGAAGCCGTTCGTGTTAACTATCAAAAAACATTAAAGGTTAGTGGTGAAGTACAAGCTTTTAAATCGTTGTCATTAAACAATGAATTTGCGGGGCAAATTACGCAACTAAATGCACCTGCAGGTAAAATGGTTAAAAAAGGCCAAGTACTTGTTGAAATAGATCACCGCAATGAAGATGCCCGTTTAATTGCTGCGCAAGCACAATTAACTTTAGCCAAGCAAACCTACCGTCGTTACCTTAAGCTTAAGAAAAATAATGAGATAAGTGCCGATCAAGTTGACCAAGCAAAAGCGGCTGTAGACATTGCAACTTCCGATATTGCGATATTAGAAACTACCATCGCTAAGAAGAAGTTAGTTGCGCCATTTGATGCAGAAATAGGTATTCATAACCTTGAAGTGGGCCAATATTTGAAAAGTAACAGCCAAGTATTAACCCTAACTGGTGTGAATGAATACACTTGGATTGATTTTTACTTGCCGCAGGTTTATCAAGAATTAGCCCTAGGTTCTTTAGTTAAAATTAACCCGATGAGCCAAGAAAACTCGGTTGATGCAACCATTATTGCCATTGATCCTCAACTAGCACGCCAGTCGCGTAGTTTAAAATATCGTGCCCAAGTAAAGTCTTCAATATTAGCCTTAAAACCTAACACCTTGGTCAGTGTAGAAGCACCTATTGCCGCTAGCGCTACATTGCTTTCAATACCTGACGTGGCGATAACTCGTGGCCCTTTGGGTAGTTACGTGTATTTATTAGCAGAGGAAGGCGAAGGCGCATTTAGAGCGCAGCAAGTAAAAGTGACGTTAGGCGAGCGTGATGCAGACAGCGTGTTTGTATTAGCCGGCTTAGAAGAAGGTCAATTAATTGCTACTAAAGGCGCTTTTAAATTATTTCCACAAATGAAAGTGTATATCGCTGAATCGTTAGCGCTTAATACAGCTGCTGTGAAGTAGAGGTTATGATGCAGAAAACGTCAAACACTACCTCATCAAGTAAGGTAGCTACAAGCCAAACGGCTAACGGAAAAAGTTCAGTAATGGACATTTTTGTGCGCCGCCCTGTGGTTGCCCTAGTACTGTCTATTATCATTTGTTTAGCTGGGCTGTGGTCAATCAGCAAAATACCTGTATTACAGTTTCCAAAAATTGAAAGTGCCTCTTTGGTCATAGACACCTATTACATTGGTGCTTCTGCCGAAGTAGTACAAGGTTTTGTGACCGAACCAATAGAGCGTGTTGCCGCCACGGTTCCAGGGGTTGAATATGTGGAGTCTAAAACAACATCAGGCACCAGCAAAGTAACAGCATGGTTAAACTTAAATGAAAACAGCACGCTAGCATTAGCTGAATTAACCGCTCGTTTAAGCCAAATTCGCTATGAGCTACCTGCAGGTTCACAAGATCCTGTAGTTTCTGTGAGTCGTGCCGACAGACCATTCGCTGTGTTCTATTTGAATGTTGAAGCTAATGGTAATGAACTATCAAAAGTAACCGACTATTTAACACGACAAGTAAACCCTGTATTAAACTCTATTGAAGGGGTACAGCGTGTTGGTATTGAAGGTGCAAGAACGCCAGCTATGCGGGTTTGGCTTAATACTGAAGCGTTAACCGTTTTCAATTTAAGTGCGCAGCAGGTTTATCAAGCACTGGCCAGCAACAACAGTATTTCAACCATAGGGTATGCTGAAAATAGCCGACAACGCATTGATCTCGTTGCCAATAGCCAACTAAGTTCTGTCAGCGAATTTGAGCAATTAGTGGTTAAAAACACTGATGGGGCCACTATTTATTTAAAAGATATTGCCCGTGTTGAGCTTGCCGCAGAAGACTCCAACATAACCACACGACTAAACGACGAAGACACTGTGTATATTTCTATTTGGCCACTAC
Source organism: Thalassotalea sp. (assembly GCA_049613795.1). Lineage (GTDB taxonomy): Bacteria > Pseudomonadota > Gammaproteobacteria > Enterobacterales > Alteromonadaceae > Thalassotalea_B. Next base: position 3,242 of record JBMZCX010000064.1, read on the forward strand.
CAGGTGCCAATGAAATTGATATTGGTGATAATCTTTACAAAAAAGTTGATGAAATAAATAAAACCTTACCGTTAGGCTTAAAACTTGATTACGCCTACGATGCGACTTTGTATATGCGTAATGCGTTAAGTGAAATATTTACCACCTTAATAGAAACCGTTATTTTAGTTGGCCTAGTGGTACTACTATTAATGGGCTCTTTTAGAAGTGCCATGGTGCCATTAATCACAATTCCTATTTCTATTTTAGGTGCTATTGCCGCCATGTCGTTTATGGGCTTTTCACTTAACTTATTAACGGTACTCGCCATTGTATTATCAGTTGGCTTAGTGGTAGATGACGCTATTGTTGTGGTGGAAAATGTAGCTCGACTAATGCGCCAAGGGTATTCAAAATTTGATGCTGCCTTAACAAGTTCACGCCAGCTATTAGTGCCTATTATCTCAATGACTCTCACCTTAGCCGCAGTGTATGCACCTATCGGTTTTTTGTCTGGCTTAACAGGCGTACTATTTAAAGAGTTTGCCTTTACCTTAGCCATTGCCGTTATTATTTCGGGTATTGTTGCCATTACGCTGTCATCAACCATGAGTGCGCATATTTTACCCAAAGGTGGTGAAGAAGGCTGGTTAACACGTAAAGTAAATCACTTGTTTGACCGTATTCAAATACGCTACGGTAAGCTACTACATGGCATTTTCAAATGGCAAGCGCAGGTATTTTTAATCGCCATTGTTGTGTCGTTATTGTCTGTGCCATTTTACCTACAGTCACAAAAAGAGCTTGCCCCTGTTGAAGACCAAGCCAGTGTAATGTTTGTAGTAATGTCGCCGCCTGATTCGTCACTAACGTACAATGTCGCACAAATGGATTCGGTGGTTGATACGCTACAAGAAGTGGAAGGTGGTCTGAAAATTTGGCAATTACTGTTTACCTCTGGTGGTTTTGGTGGGTTAGAGTTAGTTACTACGGATAAGCGAGACTTATCAACTCAAGAATTAATACCGCAAATTTACGGTAAATTAGCACAAATTCCAGGCTTGAATATGCTGCCAATTTTACCTGCATCTTTGCCTACCGCAGGCCAATTTGAAATTGAAATGGTGGTGAAATCATCTGCACCTTATAGCGAGATGAAAGGCTATGCTGATCAATTAGTTGGCGCTGCATTTGCAAGCGGAAAATTTTTATTCGCCGATACCGACTTAAAAATAGACTTGCCTCAAGTAGAACTGCAACTTGATCGTCAAAAAATAGCTGATTTAGGCATGAATATTACCGATGTCAGCAGCCAATTAAGCATATTACTTTCAAGTAACTTTGTTAATCGCTTTGACGCTAATGGTAAAGCCTATCGCGTTATTCCTATGGTTGATAATAATGTCCGTGGCAAAACAGAAGAAATTCTTGCCTTAAGCATTAAAATTCCATCGGGTGAGTTAATCCCTGTATCTACTATCGCCAGCTTAAAGTGGAAAACAGTACCTCGAGAATTATCAACATTCACGCAACAGGGCTCGTTTAAAATTTTCGGCGGTGTCGCGCCTGGGATTAATAAAGAACAAGCATTATCAGCATTAGAAGCGGCTGCTAGTACGATATTACCTAAAGGTTATAGTATTGATTATGCAGGTGAGTCGCGCCAACTTCGTAAAGAAGGCAGCACACTGGTCATGGTATTAGGCGTGTCATTATTAATTGTATTTTTAGTATTAGCGGTGCAATTTAATAGCTTTAGAGACCCATTAGTTGTGTTATTAGGCTGTGTACCACTAGCGTTGTCTGGCGCTTTATTGCTGCCCTATATTGAGCTAACCACTATTAATATTTATTCACAAATTGGCTTAATCACCTTAATAGGGTTAATTGCTAAAAACGGCATATTAATTGTTGAGTTTGCTAACCATGCGCAAGAGCAAGGCGCAACTAAATTAGCTGCGGTTACTGAAGCGGCAACTACACGTTTACGTCCAATACTGATGACCACTGCCGCTACTATTTTAGGCCATTTTCCACTTGTGTTAGTAACAGGTGCAGGTGCGGAAGCGCGAAATAGTATTGGTATTATTTTAGTCGCGGGTATGTTTATTGGTACACTATTCACACTCTTTGTGCTGCCAAGCTTTTACCTCTTGTTTGCCAAGCGCAGAGTTGGGTTAAACCAAATTACAGAAGTAGAAACAAGTCAGGCTTTGGTCAATGCCGTTTAAGCTAAGCGCTCACTAAACATATTAAAGCGCCCCTGATAGTTGTTATTAAGGGCGCTTTTTTAGCCGCTAGTGCAACCAAATATAAAGGTATTACTGGGCTTTCTGAGTATAAAATTCAGCAATATATTTGCCGCCTTTAATTTCTGCAATTAAGCGTAATTTATATTTATCACCTTTATTAACCACCAACTCACCTAAAGGTGTTTCACGTTTCCAGTAATAAGGCGTGTCTTTCATCCCTAATTGATAAAAAGATGCTTTGTTAGCATTGTCTACCAAAAATAGCGTCGCTGTGTCTAACGGATACGTAGAGTTAACCGTTGTTATGCCATTTTCATGCATTACATTCACTTCAAACTCACCTGACTTTAGAACACATTTTTGATTAATAACATCGCAATGTCCGAATGGCTGTAATTCAATTAGCTTGGCTTCATGCGCTTTATTTTCAATGTACATATCAGACAAAATATAACCACCCAAAATTAAAATGGGCGCAACAAACATTGCCGTTTTGGTATGACGATTCATTAATATTCCTATGCTGTACTTTAATAATGATTAGCTTAACGAACTACGATGAAAAGCTCACTAAGATAATGATACTATTTATAAAAATAAAGGCTCCAATAGTAGGAGCCTTTGTTCAAAGATTAATTTTCAATTAATGGTCGTGAGCTTCTGTTACGCCACCATGTGGTGTACGGAAGTTAGTTACCATTTCTTGAATATGCGCTGGAGCAGGGCTTGTTACTGCAAGTACAATAAATGCTACTGTAAAGTTAACAACAGCACCAACAGCGCCAAAAGCGTTTGGCGAAATACCAAAGAACCAGTTGGCTTCCATACCACCTAAGAAAGAAGTGCCAGGAATAAACATAATGCCTTTATGTTGGAATACGTAAAGCATAGTCACACCAATACCTGAACACATACCTGCAATAGCTGCTCGGCTATTCATGCGTTTAGAGAATATACCCATCATTAACACAGGGAAAATACTTGATGCTGCTAAACCAAAGGCTAGCGCTACCGTTCCCGCTGCAAAGTCTGGAGGGTTTATGCCTAAATATCCCGAAAGTAATATCGACAGAGTCATTACAATTCGACTGGCCAGTAATTCGTTTTTCTCTGACATGTCTGGCGTTAATACCCCTTTCATTAAATCATGAGAAATTGAGGACGATATTGCTAATAGCAAACCTGCCGCCGTTGACAATGCCGCCGCTAAACCACCTGCCGCTACCAATGCAATAACCCAATTAGGTAAGTTTGCAATTGCAGGGTTAGCTAATACCATAATGTCACGGTCAACTTTTACCATTTCATTGGTGGTTGCATCGGCTGTGTATTGCACTTTACCGTCGCCATTTTTGTCTTCAAACTTCAATAAGCCTGTTTTTTCCCAGTCTTTAAACCATTGTGGACGTGCAGAATATTCTAAATTCTCACCTGCCGCTGGCTCAATAGTGTTCATTAAGTTAAAACGTGCCATTGCACCCACTGCTGGCGCAACGGTATAAAGTAATGCGATAAACACTAACGCATAACCTGCAGATTGACGCGCCGCTTTAACAGAAGGCACCGTAAAAAAGCGCATAATTACATGAGGTAAGCCCGCTGTACCAATCATAAGCGACATAGTATAAGCAAACATATTTAGTGTGCCGCCCATATTGTCGGTGGTATATTCTTTAAAGCCTAACTCAGTTACTACTGTGTCTAACTTATCAAGTAAATACACGCCACTGCCATCAGCCAAAGTAGAGCCTAGGCCTAATTGTGGAATTGGGTTACCCGTTAACTGTAATGAAATAAATACCGCAGGAATGGTATAGGCAAAAATTAATACACAATATTGTGCAATTTGCGTGTAAGTAATACCTTTCATGCCACCTAAAACGGCATAAACAAATACCACAAACATACCAATATATAAGCCCATATCGTAGTCAACTTCTAAGAAGCGAGAGAAAGCAACACCCACACCTTTCATTTGACCAATAATATAAGTTAATGACGCAATAATTAAACAAATAACCGCGACAACACGAGCGGTTCTTGAGTAGAATCGGTCACCAATAAATTCTGGTACCGTAAATTTACCATGTTTACGCATATATGGCGCTAAGCACATTGCCAATAATACATAACCACCTGTCCAACCCATTAAAAATACTGAGCCGCCGTAACCTAAAAAGGCAATTAAGCCCGCCATTGAAATAAATGACGCAGCACTCATCCAATCGGCACCAATAGCCATACCATTTTGCATTGGCGTTATACCGCCACCTGCGGCATAAAATTCGCTAGTCGATCCTGCTCGTGCCCACCACGCAATAAAAAAGTATATTGCAAAAGAGCCGCCTACAGCGATCCACGTATAGAGTTTCAACTCATCCATTACGCGTCCTCCACATTGTATTTTTTATCAAGGTCATTCATTTTCTTACCGTACCAGAAAATTAAACCAACGAATGTGTAAATTGAACCTTGCTGTGCAAACCAAAAACCGAGTTTGTACCCACCTAGACGAATAGCATTTAACGGTTCAACCAACAATAAACCGAAACCAAATGACACCACGAACCAGATAGCAAGACAGATGAATATTAGGCGAAGATTTTCTTGCCAATATGATGTTTTGTCTTCCATTATTCTCTCCTAGCAAAATTACTAAACTAAGTGTATTAACCGTTTAGTAAAGCGTTTTATATTTATTAGTACGCTTGTTATACCTGTTATTTTAATTAGCAAAATGCTCAATCATTTGCTGCTCAGCTCGAACAAAAAATCACGAAGAATTTTAGCTAGTCTCAACACTAACAAGCTTTTCTTAGGCGAGGTATTACACTTTAGTCTAGAGTGTGCGAATTTACGTTGACTTGCCCTGCTTAAATACACTACAAAAAGAATATCAATTGAAACGATAAGTTACAGAGGGATATTTATGGATAACGAATTAGCCGAGATCAGTGCTTTTATACAAGCTATTCCTCCCTTTGACCAACTACCTGCAACAGCTATTAGCCAATTAGTGAAAGAGATAAATATTTGCTATGTGCGAAAGAACCACCCCTTACCACCTAAAGAATGTGGTACAGAAATGCTATATATTTTGCGTAAAGGTGCATTAGTTTATAGTTCACTACAAGGGGAGCTATTAGGAAAATATAACGAAAGTGATATATGCACTGTTTTTATTTGTGCCGAACGTACGCCCGACATTAACGTACACACCGAAGAAGATACATTACTGTATTGCGTGAACTATCCTGCGCTTAAGCAAACGCTTTCCACTTACCCTAAAATTATTCAATTTTTTGAAAACAGTGCTGAAGAACGCCTAAATACCCAAATGACGAAATTTAATGAAGAGGCGATTATCTCTTCTTCATTAATGGACACCGCAATCAGCCAATTTTGCCATGGCCCAGTCGCGACGATTGAACAAAGTTGCACTATTCAGCAAGCGGCCATAAAAATGACTGAGCTGGGTTTTTCTTGCTTAGTAGTTATGAATGCCACAGACGCCGTAGGCATTATTACCGACAAAGACATCAGGCGACGCTGTGTAGCACAAGGTTTACCTTTTAATGAGCCAGTTGCTGCTATTATGACCACCGACATGCTTATGCTCAACGAGCATGACCGTGCCTACGACGCACTCATGCTAATGACTAGCAAGCGTATTCATCATTTGCCGGTTACCAAAAATGGTAAGCTTAACGCTATGGTAACAATTACTGACCTAATGAATAACGAAGGTCAAAATGCCATTAATATTACTAATATGATCCGCCGAGCCAACACGCTTGACGAATTAATTTCAATCAGCGCGCTATTGAATAAGCTCCAAGTAAAAATGGCAAAATTAGGGACAACAGCCGACCATATTGGTAAAAGTATTAGTGCAATAACCTCGGCACTCACTATACGACTAATTGAAATGGCCGAAACACAGTATGGGCCAGCGCCAGCACCTTGGGCATGGTTAGCCGCAGGCTCGCAAGCCCGACAAGAGCAATTTGCCCACTCAGATCAAGACAATGCAATTATTTATGCTGACGATGTAATTACTGAAGATAAACAATGGTTTAATCAAGTCGCTCATTTTGTTTCTGATGGATTAGCCGCATGCGGTTTTATTTATTGCCCTGGCGATATAATGGCGACTAACAATAAGTGGTGCCAGCCACAAGCAACGTGGCACCAATACTTTGACAAATGGGTAAATCAACCAAGCCCTCAAGCACTGTTAAACAGCAGCGTATTTTTTGATTTAGTGACGATTTATGGAGACGATACCTTACTCGAAAAAGTAAGGGCGAAGTTATTGAAAAAAACACAAGCTAACAGCTTATTCTTAGCGCATCTGTCTCGCAATGCGTTATCACTTAGACCACCCCTTGGCTTTTTCAGAGATTTTGTTTTAATTTCTAATGGTAAAAATAAAGCCTCGTTAGACTTAAAGCATAATGGTATTGCGCCTATTGTTGATTTAGCCCGTATTTATGCGTTGGCTGAAGGAATTAGCGCAACCAATACCATTGAACGGCTAACACTGGCCGCTGGCACCCCCTCTCTCACTAAAGCCTCTGCCGCTAATTTAATTGATGCGTACGAATTTCTTGGCATTTTACGCATGAGCCATCAGGCTAAAAAAATTCAACTGGGTGAAGCGCCTGACAATTATTTAGCGCCTAAAAATATTTCAAAGTTAGAGCGCGAACATTTAAAAGATGCATTTAAAGTAATAAAAACCATGCAAGACAGCCGTCAAGCTACCTACTAATCCAAGCCAATAGAGCATATTATGTATAGTCATCACCCATTACTGCGCTGGTTAATTGGTTACGAGGCGAAACGGAAACGTGCGTTAGCATTAGCTCCTAAAGGACCATTAAAAGACTTTTTGTCGCAACCTTTGCCTTCGCCCAATACAGCATTAACTGACGTGAAGTTACTAGCTGTTGATTTTGAAACAACAGGTTTAGATGCCATAAATGACAAGCTGCTAAGTGTTGGCTTTACCGAGCTTGCACAACAACAAATTAAATTAAGTACCAGCTACCATCGGATCATTAATACTCAAAAAGCATTAGCGCCAGACAACGTTGCCATTCACCAAATTACTGATAAACAAAAAGAGCAAGGAGCGCCGTTAAAAGAAGTATTAGACATGTTACTAAAAGCACTATCAGGTAAGGTAATGCTTGTTCATTTTGCCCGTATCGAACGGCAGTTTTTACAGCGTGCCTGCTTAGAGGTGTATGGCTTAGCACCACCACTAGCGATGGTCGACACATTAGTGATTGCTAAGCGCAAATTAGATAAACGCGATGTGGCCTACGACCCTTCTGAGCTTAGGCTTAGTGCTTTACGGAAAAAATATCAATTGCCTGAATACTTTGCCCATAATGCCTTAAATGATGCTATTGCCACTGCTGAACTATTTTTAGCTCAGTTATCACAAATGGATAAAAAAGTTACCTTACAAGACGTGTTGTTATAGGTGTCTTAAGTACCTATTTATTCGCTGAATTACCGATAGCCAAACCAGCGATATAAATCATCACTTTGTTTTAATTTTTCAATAGCGATGGAAATTTTATTACAGCGTGACTGGCCTATCTCGTCTGGCGTAAAAACAAAAAAAACATCAAGTAAATTGACGGGAGATCCTTGCTCTACATGAATCAATTTTTCAACATTAAGCGCTTTAATTGCTGCTATTGTTGAATGCATATCACCAAGAATAATATCAATTCTACCTGCTAGTAATTTTTTAACATTCGTTAAATCGTTATTAGCTCGTGTTAACGTGATCTTGGGATTGTTAATAATATCGCTGCCATAGCTATAGCCCATAACAGCACCTATAGGACGATTTTCTAGTTGTTTTATTTGGGTTATCGGCTTGTCATTAACACGAGTAAATGCCATAACGGCTTTTTGCATAAAAGCGCTGGTACGGCAAGAATTAGGATCTCTTAGTTCTTCTAATTCAGGAAAGTAACCCGTGATTTCTCGATGTAAAAAGCTTTGTTGAACGCGCTTAGTTGGCATTAAGCTTAACTGAAACTTTACCTGTGCGATGAACTCTATTTTTTTTAGCATATCGATCATGACACCTTTCTCGGTGGAATCAACAAGCCCTGGAATATAATAACTACTCAGTGAAATTTGTTCTTGAGCAAATGCAGAATTTAGTAATATAACATTAAAAAGCAAAAATTTTATAATACGCATGATCAATATCCATATCCTTTAAAGCTTATTTAACATGACCTCATTTCTATGTAATCTTCATTGTGGTCTTCTCCTGTTTTGATTGTGTGTAACAACTTCAATCATGGCACATAGATGCCGTATAGGGAGGAGACCATCACATCAGGTTATTTATTATAGCCATAAAAAAAGAGGCTCGTAAAAATTACGAGCCTCATTTTATTATAATTGTACTATTTTTATTTGCTTTAAGCCGTTGCTTTAGCACTTTTTAACATGGTAAACAGCTGATCTTTCAAGTTTAAGCGCTGCTTTTTTTGTGCTTCTAAATATTCATCAGCGGTGTTTTCTACGCCTTGCTCAATACGATGCACTTCATGATCAAGCTCATGATACTCTTTAAATAAACGTGAAAAATGAGCATCATTCATTTTTAAATCATGAATTTCTTGTTCAAACTCAGGGAATTCTCGGTGTAAATCATGTTTTTCAATTGGCATGTTATTCTCCTAATGCGCACAATTAATGCAGAATGTTGTATAAGGTAGTGCTGAAAGACGTTCAGGCATAATGTCACTTTCACATTCAGCACATTTACCATAACCGCCATTTTCAATTCGAGTGAGTGCATCTTCTACTCGCTGTAATTCAATTTTTGCTTCGCGATGAATTTCATCAAGCACTTCGTCATTTTCGCTTTCGGTAGTTTGTTCGGTGAAGTCAGCTGAACGGCCTTTTTTAAAGTCGGCTTCAATTGCCATAATTCGCTGAATTAGCTCTTGTTTTTTATTTTCTAAAAGCGTAGATATTTGCTGTAAGTTCATCGTATTCTCCTAGGACGTGTTGCCTATAAAAAGAATAACTTATTAACTATTTATAACGTTGATCTAGCACAAGTAAAGGATGTAATAAGAAAGAAAAAAGGCTGAAGAAAAAATTTTCTTCAGCCTTACATTAAACCGCTAGTTTATATTTAGAGTGTTAAGGATAATTATTTAGTCAGTGTACTAAAAATAAACTCTTTAGGTGGTGTTGCTCCCATTAAATGGGTTACAAAATAATCCCAACGTTTACGCAACATAAAGGGTTCTCTGGCAAAGCCATGGCCACGATTAGGTAGCATTATCATATCGAAGTCTTTATTCGCGGCAATTAGCGCTTCAACCACAATTAAGGTGTTATACGGCGGCACATTCGTGTCTGTTGTACCGTGCGCAATTAACAATTTACCTTTTAAATTTTTGGCAATTAACTGATTGGCTTGGCTGTCATAATTAGTGGTACCGTCTTCATTTTCAACCAACAAACCATGGAATTTTTCCCCCCACTCGTCAGCATAATTACGGTTGTCGTGATTACCCGCTTGCGATACCGCAACTTTATAAAAATCAGGATAAGTTAATAATGCGCGTGTCGATGCGAAACCACCACCTGAATGTCCCCAAATACCAACTCGGCTGTCATCGATCCATGAATGCTGTTCTGCTAGCTGCTTAATAGCGGCAACTTGATCAGGAATACCACTATCGCCCATATTACCGTAGTAGCCATCGTGAAAGCTTTTTGAACGACCAGGCGTGCCTAAAGCATCAATAGCCACCACAATAAAACCAAGTTCTGCAATGGCGTTATGATCGCTACGTGACGCTTGGAAATGGCGACCTCGAATACTGCCAACCTGTGGGCCAGGATATAAATAATTTATAACTGGATACTTTTTAGTCGCGTCAAAATTTGACGGCTTAAAATACAAACCATGTATATTTTGCTCGCCGTTTCTATCTTTAACCACAAAAGGAGTTGGTGCTTGCCATCCGGATGCTATTAATTGAGAAACATCCATTTTTTCAATAATAAAGCCTGATTTCTTTGCGGTACTTCGAATAAAAGTTTCAGTCGGTATAGTTGGTGTTGAAACACTGTCGACAAAATATGTTCCGCTATCATTTAGGGTAATACGGTGATGTTTTTTCTCTGGAGTAAGTAACGTTAAATTAGAACCGTCTTTATTAACGCTGTATAAATAATGAAAATACGGATCGCCACCTTCACGACCTGCGCCAGTAAAAATAAGCTTTCCTGTTGCTTCATCAACATTTAATAATTCAAGTACAGTCCAATCACCTTTGGTAATAGGTTGCTTCATCTTGCCTGTGGTTGCATCAATTAAATATAAATGCCCCCAGTCACTGCGTTGTGAAAACCAAATAACTTCGTTAGTTTTCGACAAATATTGCCAGCTAATACCGCTAACGCCCGATTCAAAAAATGTTTTTTGTGTTTCAGTGAATAGCGTTTTTACTTTGCCTGTATTGGCATCTGCAATCTTTAAAGTAGCTGTTTTATGATCGCGGCTTGATGACACAAACGCAAAGCTTTGACCGTCGTCTGCCCAGTCTACGTCTAATAAACTACCATCACGCCCTGCCACATGGTCAGTGATAGTAGAGCGATGATCGTCAGGCGCCATATCAAGTGTCACTAATTCTCCAGAAGTAACATCTATCACTACACGATGAATTTTGAAGATGTTTTTATCGCCAGGTAAAGGGTATTTCCATACATCAATTTTAGGGTGCCCTACTGCTGTAGAAACAATACCCATATCGCCAACTTCACGGCCGTCGTGCTTAAATGTGGTCAGCTTTTTAGAGTCAGGTGACCATTTAACCACAGGCGTACTTCGGCGAACCCAGCCCGCGTTGTTAGTGCCATAACCAAAGTCTTTTATTCCGTCTGTCGTTAATTGTGTTTCAGCATTGGTGCTGAGTTCACGTAACCATAAATTGTGTTCTCGAATAAAAACCGCCACTTTACCGTTAGGTGCTAATAGTTCATTACGCTTTTTTGTGGCTTTGTCTTTTCGACATAAGTAATTAGTTAAATCACACTGATAAGCCTTACCTTTAACGGCAATACTTAATTTATTTTTTTTATTAATATCAATTCGATAAAAAGGCAATTGATTAAATTCAATTTTTTGCTCAGTAACTCGCGCTAGTGATTCGGCAAGTTTTTGATGATCAAATGCCAGTGATTTTTTTTGTGTTGCTGGGTTTACTACAAAAAACTGATCGCCATTTTCAGTAAAGCTGCGGTAGCTTAATTCGCCATTACTCATCCAGTTCGGCACGCTAACAGTACCTGTAACTAATTTCTTGGTTGTTTGCGATAAACGTTGCTCAGCACGTTGATAATCAGCTTCCGTAACTTGGTTTGCATTAATGGTTAACGACATAAACGTTAACAGAGGGATAAATGAATAACATTTCCTCATAGAATTCACCTTTTTATTATAGTTCACTGAATTGTAGCAACTCCCTCGAAAGAGAAAAGAAAAAATCGTTCAATAGGTTTATTGATACGATAAAACCGTGAAATTATGCACCTTTCGACTAAAGTCTATTGATAGGGGAGCAAATGTTAGACTTAGGTCTAATTCCTAAATACCTGATAAGGCTCTACCTTATAAGTATTATAAGAATAAAAGTACACTAATGAATTATTACAGCCAAAGAAGGTGAAGGCGGTTTTTCTAAGGCTAATTAAACACAGATAGGGATCACAAAATGTTCAACAAAAAAAAACTATTATTAGCAACAGGTTTATTGGCGATGGCTGGCTCTGCCAATGCAGGCTATACCGTAAAAATTAGTGATAAAGACAGCATTAGCTTTGGCGGGTTTTTGCAAGCCGATGTTCGTTATGTCGACGGTAACGTTAATTCATACTTAGGCGACTTTTGGATCGGTAACGCCGCTGCTGGCGATGTTTCTAGTGTTAAATTTTCGGCCGCCTCTTCACGCTTAAATACCAAATATGTACATGGTGACATTACTGGTTTTGTCGAAATGGATTTTTATTCTGGCACGGGTAACGAAGTATTAACCAATTCAACTAGCCCCCGCCTACGCCATGCTTTTATTAAATATAAAGACTGGATGGTTGGACAAACTTGGTCAACATTTATGAATACCAGCGCGTTAGCTGAGTCTGCCGATTTTGGTGGTCCGTTAGTCGCTTCTGCCTTTGTACGTCAAACTCAAATACGTTATACCCACGGCAACTTTCAAGTGGCTATTGAAAACCCAGAATCGTACGGTGGCGATACTAGCCAAGACTCTGTACCAGATGTTGTTGGTAAATACACATTTAAAGGTGACTGGGGTAATGTTGCAGTTTCAGCCGTAGCTCGCCAACTAAATACCAATGGCGGAGAGTCTGAATCAGCCTTCGGTTATGGTGTATCTGGGCGCATTAATACGGTAGGTAAAGATGATTTCCGTTTTGCCTTTCATGGTGGTAATGCCGGTCGCTACGTAGGCGCGACTGCTTCTACTGACTTAGTAGGTGAAGAAGTTGAAGATATTACCTCAATTATGGTGTCGTACCGCCATTTTTGGACAGAAACACTACGTAGTAATGTTTTCTATGGTAACACTGAAACTGATGAGTCAGATCGTGATCGTACTCATTGGGGCGTTAACATTTTTAAAAGTGTAACGAAAGAATTGTCGTATGGTGTAGAATTTGGTAACTATGAAGTTGCTGATATGGACATTGACTCAGACTATGCCCAATTATCAATTAAGTACGTTTTATAAACATATTTAATTGGTACGCTCTTGCGTTAGTTAGCCTCTTTTGAGGTTACCCTTGGGGAAGTTTTTACTTCCCCTTTTTTATGTACAGGATGTACGGT
>JBMZCX010000065.1:0-16096 GCA_049613795.1 Thalassotalea sp.
TGGGGAACGCGTTCATGGCTAGCAATGCCTAAATCAGCAATCACTTTTTCAAGTAGGGTAATAACCTCTAACGGGTTCTCTTTGTATGCAATGCCAACGGTAAGCTCTAACAGCGAATCGTTTTTCGAGTTATGCAGTATTTCACCGACAATATGCTTGTTGGGAATGGTAATAATAACGCCGTCTTCGTCGACGATAATGGTATAGGCAAGCAACACTTCTTTTACTAGCCCAGTAACACCTTCTACCGTAATGGTATCACCCACCACAAAAGGGCGAATAATAATAATGTTAAAGCCTGCAGCATAGTTGGCTAATAGGCCTTGCAGCGCTAAACCTGCGCCTAAAGAAATGGCACCAATTGCGGCAATAAATGGCGTAACGCTGATCCCTAATTTATTGAGTGAGACAATGGCGATCATGATCACAATGATCATTTTACTGGTATTGGCTAAGAAATGGCTCAGCGTAATATCAAGCTTATGGCGTTTACAAAGTTTCAATACCACGTTGCTTATTTTTCCTGCCAACATATAACCAATGGCAAAAATAATGAATGCACCAATTAACTGAAAAGTGTAGTTGGCAAAAAAGTCGATAATAATATTATAAATTCGACTCATTTGATCTAACTCTTCTTTTAATAAGTTAGTTGGCTCTAGCGCATCAATTACTGTACTGGCGTCTGTTGTTGTCGGTGCCGTTTCTACTGGGGCTGTTGGGGTATCTTTTTCCATAATGTTACTAATATTGGTTGATATAAGTCTTAATGTTCATCATAAATGAATTTTTATTATTTATCGCGATTTAATCAATTTATGATTTTTATAACAATATTCGCTTGATTAACGTATGCTTTAAGTTTGAACAATAACTATTTAAAAAGCAGTCAATTACCTGATGGCAGAACAAGTTTCATTTTGGCAAGAGCAAGAGCAGCTACCTGAATTAGCTGAGCTTTGCTGCGCGCTTTATGAAAGAGAGTTGCAATTATTAACTCAACTTGAAAATAGCTCGGTGAGCTTGTTACAAGGTAAAATAAAAAGTTTACCTTATTATGTTAAACGTACGGCTTACCTTATGGCTAAAACATTTACGCCACTTGAACTTGATATTCAAAATGCGACTTGGTCTGCAAAGCAGGGGGCTAATATGCCGTTAGCAGGGCAAGATATTACCACCGTAAATGCTTGGTATTTATCAATCTCAATTGAGCCGGGCTTAGTAGTACCAATTGCCAGCCAAACGCACGTGTTATTAGACTCGATTGATCGAATAGATCATGTAAACCAACGTTTTCGGACAAATTTACACGGGTGGTTTAACTTAACTGAAAATAGCGAAAATAATAAAAACATTCGCTTATTAAAGCCAAATAAACGTGTGATGACTGCTGCTTGTACTGGGCATGCATGGTTAAATAACCAAAAAATAAACCCTGTTATTCCAACACTGCGTGAATTGCTGCTTTCTTGTGCAATAGATTGGCGTAACTTTAAGCGACCTGCCCAACTAAGTTGATTTAATTTGTTGTGAGTGTTTACAGCGACGCTGACTCTTTTATAATGAAGCCACCAGAATTCCTTTAGTTGATATTTTCATGCGCATGCTTACTAGTATTTTGCTAGTCTTCTTTGTTTTACTACAGTACCGACTTTGGTTTGGTAAAAATAGTGTGCCTGATTACCTCGCATTAGAAAACGAAGTGGTGCGCCAGCAGCTTGATAATGAAAAATTACAGCAGCGTAATAAATTACTTTACGCAGATACTGATGATTTAAAGTCAGGCCTCGAAGCGATTGAAGAACGTGCGCGCAATGAACTTGGCTTGATCAAAGAAGGTGAAACTTTTTTTAGACTACCTAATAAGCCAGAGTAACCTTTAGTGACTATTACCGATCAACCTCAACTGAATTCTCAACATAAATTTGCTGTTATTGTGCCTGCTGCAGGTGTTGGAAAGCGCATGAAAACGCTGCAACCTAAGCAATATTTAACCATCGACAATCAAACTGTGTTAGAGCACACCGTCGAACGATTACTCACTCATCCCGCTATTGATAAAGTGATTATAGCCATTGGTAGTGAGGATGAATATTATGCAACAACACAATTAATTCAATTAAAGAATGTAAGTACCGTTGTTGGTGGAAAAGAGCGGGTTGATTCGGTATTAGCAGGGCTAAAAGCGATTAACATAAACGAATATCCTTGGGTATTAGTACACGATGCCGCAAGGCCTTGTGTTAGCCATAATGATATTTCAGCATTAATTTCGCAATGCATGCAATTAAATAACGGCGGACTACTCGCAACACCTATTCGCGATACCATTAAACGTTCGAACAATAATAATTTGGTGCGCGAAACCGTAGACCGAGAGCTATTGTGGCATGCATTAACGCCACAACTTTATCCAACCCCTTTACTGTTACAGGCCATTGAAACCGCATTAGCGAATAATATTGCCATTACTGATGAAGCGTCTGCGATAGAGTATTTAGGGCAAGAAAGCTTATTAGTTGAAGGTAGTGGCGACAATATTAAAATAACGCGCCCAGACGATTTACACTTAGCTGAGTTTATTTTAGCTAAACAAAATAACGTAACTCACACAAGTTACCATATTAAGGAAGAAAAATGCGAATAGGCCATGGCTTCGACGTTCACAAATTTGGTGGCGAAGGGCCTATTGTTTTAGCGGGCGAGTCAATTCCTTTTGAACAAGGTTTTATTGCCCATTCAGATGGCGATGTGGCAATACATGCTTTATGCGACGCCATTTTAGGCGCGTTAGCACTAGGCGATATTGGTAATCATTTTCCAGACACTGACAGCAGTTATGAAAACATTTCGAGCCGAATTTTACTTCGCCATGTGGTGGGGTTAATGCAAGATCGTGGTTTTAAATTAGGTAATGCAGACATTACCATTGTTGCGCAAGCGCCGAAAATCGCACCTTATTTATTAGCAATGCGAGCGCATTTATCACAAGACTTACAGTGCGATATTAGTCAAGTCAATGTGAAAGCCACCACCACTGAAAAGTTAGGCTACGCAGGGCGAAAAGAAGGCATTGCTGTACACAGTGTGGTGTTATTAATGACAGTTGAGACCAATTAAGTGATAAACCAACTTGCTTACTTATACGGCACGCCTGAGTCGACAGGTGATTTACGTACACAGATGTCAGACTTTGTGGTTATTGAACAATTACCCTTTGAACCTAGTGGAAGTGGCGAACATTTACTGATCTACATTCGTAAAACGGGAGTAAATACGGTATTTGTTGCTCGCCAGCTAGCGAAGTATTTCTCAGTAAAAGAGTCAATGGTTACTTATGCGGGCTTGAAAGACCGCTTTGCCGTTACTGAGCAATGGTTTGGCGTACATATGCCCGGAAAGGCGATTGATGACTTATCTGCTTTTACGCTCGAAGGCGTAGAGATTTTAAGCCATGCGCGTCACGACAAAAA
The DNA here is from genome assembly GCA_049613795.1 of Thalassotalea sp. Taxonomy (GTDB): domain Bacteria; phylum Pseudomonadota; class Gammaproteobacteria; order Enterobacterales; family Alteromonadaceae; genus Thalassotalea_B. Next base: position 3,477 of record JBMZCX010000065.1, read on the forward strand.
ACTACGCATTGGCGCGTTAACAGGTAATAACTTTGAATTAACCTTACGAGCGGTTTCTAATGTTGATGATATTGTTCGTCGTTGGTATGCCATTGTTGAGCATGGTGTGCCTAATTATTACGGCGAACAACGTTTTGGTATTAATGGCGGCAATATCGAAAAAGCAACCGCGATGTTTGCTGGCGCTAAAATAAAAGATCGAAAAAAGCGCAGTATCTACCTTTCTGCCGCTCGTTCATTACTTTTTAATGAGCTGGTGAGTGATCGAGTTAAGGCGCAAAAATTTGACGAGCTAACCTTAGGCGATGTCATGATGCTAGCGGGCACCCAATCAATTTTCCCGTTAGATGAAGTCGACGATATTGCTAAACAACGTTTTGTTGAAAAAGATATCGATTTAACTGCCTGTTTATGGGGCGCAGGAGAAAGCAAAGCAGCTGGCCAAACCGCTGAGCAAGAATACACATTAACCGAAAAGTTTCCTGAAATTTGTGATGGGCTTATTAAGTTTGGGCTAAAGCAAGAACGACGACGAATTAGATTATCGCTAAGCAACGCTAACATAGACTTTTCATCTGCGGAGCAAGGCGTGATTAAGCTAACGTTTTTCTTACCCGCTGGTTGCTTTGCCACCACTATTTTACGTGAATTACTCAATTACACAGACTTAACTGAACGAGAACATGCAAACAGGCATAAAGAAGCATGAATATTTTACTAAGTAACGACGATGGTGTTAATGCATTGGGCATTAAGGTGCTTTACCAAGCATTAAGCCAGTTTGCTAAGGTAACTGTTGTTGCCCCTGATCGTAACTGTAGCGGCGCAAGCAACTCATTAACCTTGCTAAATCCGTTACGTGCTGAAACATTAGATAATGGCTTTATTTCAGTTAATGGTACGCCTACAGACTCTGTGCATTTAGGTATTAGCCAGCTAGTTAAGCCATTGCCTGACTTAGTGGTAGCAGGCATTAATAAAGGCGCTAATTTAGGCGACGACACCTTATATTCAGGCACGGTTGCTGCTGCGACTGAAGGTCGGCATATGGGTATGCCCGCGGTAGCCGTTTCATTAGTGGGGAAAGACGAACAACATTATGAAACGGCAGCGTCAGTTACCGCTAGCTTCATTAAACATTTAGTTGAACATCCCCTTCCTTCTGATCAAATTATCAATATTAATGTGCCTAATATTCCATTATCACAATTAAAGGGTATTAAAGTAACGCGCTTAGGGCATAGGCACAAAGCAGAAACCATGAAACGTATGCAAGACCCATGGAAGAGAGATATTTTTTGGTATGGCCCACTTGGGCAAGAGCTTGATGCGGGTGAAGGAACTGACTTTCATGCCATTAGTCAAGGGTATGCATCGGTAACACCATTAACGGTAGATATGACCGCACATAAAAGTATAAACTCCATGTCGCAGTGGATTAATCAATTAACCTTATGAGAAGTAGAAAATGAATGCCAGATCAGTAAGTAGTATTGGCGGAAAGTCCAGCCGCAGTGGTGAACTACTCGCACAGAAACTACAAGCGGAAGGAATTGTAAACGTGCAAGTGCTACAAGCCATTGCACGAAGCCCTCGACATATTTTTGTGCCTGAAATATTAGCTCACAAAGCTTACGATAATACTGCTTTACCTATTGGCCAAGGGCAAACAATTTCACAGCCATACATTGTTGCTAAAATGTCTGAATTGCTCATTGCCGACGGTATGCCTGACAGCATTTTAGAAATAGGAACAGGCTCTGGCTATCAAACCTCTATTTTGGCGCAATTAACGCCTAAAGTGTTTTCAGTTGAGCGAATAAAGTCACTGCAGTGGCAAGCGAAACGAAAACTAAGAGCAATAGATTTACATAATGTCGCCATGAAGCACGGCGATGGTTGGCAAGGTTGGAAGAGTAAAGGGCCTTTCCAAGCTATTATTGTCACCGCTGCTGCGGCATCGGTTCCGCAAGCGTTACTTGAGCAGTTGGCTGAAGGTGGACGATTAGTGATACCTGTAGGTGAGCAAACCCAAGTGTTAAAAATTATTACCCGCACAGGCGATGAATTTAATGAGCAACAAATAGAAGCCGTTAAATTTGTACCGTTAGTGGCAGGTGAACTACTGTGAAAATATTTTCTGCATTATACGAATGGACGCTTAAATGGGCAAAGCATAAGTTTGCACCTGCAATATTAGCAGCGTTAACGTTTGCAGAATCCGTATTTTTTCCTATTCCACCGGATGTTCTTTTAGCGCCTATGGTGTTAGCGAATCGAAAAAAAGCATGGTTTTATGCCTCGTTAACAACAGTATCATCTGTTATTGGTGGTGTTGTCGGTTATTACTTAGGCTATTGGATGTTTGAACCCTGGATTCAACCACTCATTACCGAGTTTGGCTATCAAGCGCGCTTTGATACTGCCATATCGTGGTTTGAAAACTGGGGTGTCTGGGTGGTTTTTCTGGCGGGATTTTCACCTATTCCATACAAGTTATTTACGGTGAGCGCTGGTTTTTTACAAATGCTATTTTTACCTTTCTTACTTGCTTCTGCAATAGGTCGAGGGTTGCGTTTTTTCTTAGTTGCTGGCGTTATTTATTGCGGCGGTGAGAAAATGGAAAATAAACTTCGCCAATGGATTGATGTGCTTGGCTGGCTTATTGTGGTATTAATTGTTATTGCTTATTTCTTGTTGCGATAATTTTTCACTAGGGATTAAAGACTGATATTTTGTTTAATATTCGATGTAACCAATTTCTAATTACTATAGTTGTGCTATTTTTAGTGGGGTGTTCTAGTAGGCAGGCACCAGCACCTGTTGTTGATGTAAAAGCACAGCTTCCTTTATATAAACGCGTTAAAAACAGCATTAATGCCACTGAATATATTGTCAAAAAAGGTGAAACATTATATTCAATCGCATGGCGTGCTGATTTAGATGTGCGAGAACTAGCTCAACTTAATAACATTCGATCTCCTTATCGAATATTCCCCAAACAAAAATTATTTTTAGTACAAAATAGCCGCAACACGAGTAAAAATAATACTTCGGCTCAAACTACGAAAAGTGGTCGAGAAAAGGTCGTGAAAAAACCTGTTGCACCTTCAAAAAAGCAGGAGTATGGTAAGAATACAAGACGGAAAAAAACAAGTACAAATTTACCGTCTAGTCAGGGGGCATTTTCACAGAAAATCAAACAGTGGAAATGGCCAAATAAAGGTAAAGTGATTTCTAAATTTTCTTCGAAAAAACAAGGAAATAAAGGAATTGACATCGCAGGTAAAAAAGGCGATTTAGTTAAAGCAGCCGCTGACGGTAAAGTAGTTTATGCCGGAGATGTTTTAAGAGGCTATGGACGGTTAATTATTATTAAACACAATGATGATTATCTTAGTGCCTACGCTCACAATAACACTATCCTTGTAAAGGAACAGCAAACCGTGAAAGCGGGCCAATTAATCGCCAAAATGGGAGATACAGAAGCGAAAAGAGTCATGCTTCATTTTGAAGTTCGCTTTCGTGGAAAATCTGTTAATCCGTTAAAATACTTGCCGAGAAGATAATAACCAATATTGGGATATGGAGCTAAACGTGAATATTTGATTGAATACTTAAGCATAAGCTTTGCTAAATTTATGGGAGATATAGCATGAGCATAAAAAAAGAATTAAATGAGAGTAAAGGTGACGATGTTGCCGTAGCAAGTAAAACTAAAATAGCTGTAGAAGATGCGCCATCAAATTTAGATGCCACGCAATTGTATTTAGGTGAAATTGGCTTTTCACCATTATTAACCGCCGAAGAAGAAGTCTATTTTTCTCGCCTTGCTTTAAAAGGTGACGAACCCTCACGTAAACGTATGATAGAAAGTAATTTACGTTTAGTTGTAAAAATTTCCCGCCGTTATAATAATCGAGGTTTACCGTTATTAGACTTAATTGAAGAAGGTAACTTAGGGCTTATTCGAGCCGTAGAAAAGTTTGACCCTGAACGAGGCTTTAGGTTTTCAACTTACGCAACATGGTGGATACGTCAAACAATTGAACGTGCCATTATGAACCAAACCCGCACTATTCGTTTACCTATTCATGTGGTTAAAGAATTAAATATTTATTTACGTACCGCACGCGAGCTTATTCAAAAACTAGATCATGAGCCTACCGCAGAAGATATTGCCGCTGAACTTGATGTACCAGTAGCCTCAGTCACTAAAATGTTACGCCTGAATGAGCGTATGGCATCAGTTGATACACCTTTTGGGGTGGAGTCAGACAAAGTATTGCTAGATATTATTCCTGATGAAAAGGGCGGGGGGCCTGAAAGTAGCCTTCAAGATAGTGATATTAAAAATAACATTGTACATTGGCTAAATGAGCTAAATTCAAAGCAACGCGAAGTATTAGCAAGACGTTTTGGCTTATTAGGTTATGAAGCGGCAACGCTAGAAGATGTTGGTGTTGAAATTGGCTTAACGCGAGAACGGGTTCGACAAATTCAAGTAGAAGCATTGAAACGTTTACGTGATATATTAAGTCAACAAGACTTATCGATAGAAGCTTTGTTTCAAGCGTAAATTTTAAAGTCTATCCAGACATAAAACCAGCGATGTCGCTGGTTTTTTTATGCTTGTTATTCAGAAATGGTTGAAAATTTTCGCATACATATTAAGCGCAAAGCTCAACCGAACCTAAAATTATAACTCTTGTTTAAATTGAAATAGCATGTCTAGTGCTTGTTTAGGACTAAGCTCATTCACATCTAACGTTTTAAGTTGCTCAATTATTGGATGACTAGTGTCCATTAACGATAACTGTTCAAAAGGCTGTGGTTGTTGGCTAATATTCGACGGTGCTTCTTGGCTTTCTAATTCTCCTAATCGCTGTTTAGCACGCTGGATCACTGCTTTAGGCACACCAGCAAGCTGAGCCACCTGTAATCCAAAACTTTTACTGGCTGCACCTTCTTGTACTGCGTGCATAAAAATAATTTTTTCATCATGCTCAACTGCGTCTAAATGGACGTTAGCTAAGGTAGGAATTTGATCGGCTAGTAGCGTTAATTCAAAATAATGACTGGCAAATAACGTAAACGCTTTAGTTTTTAGCGCGAGCATTTCAGCACACGCCCATGCTAGCGATAAGCCGTCGTAGGTGCTGGTTCCTCGGCCTATTTCATCAAGTAACACTAAACTCTTGTGGGTTGCATTGTGTAAAATGTTTGCCGTTTCCGTCATTTCTACCATAAAAGTTGAACGACCGCTGGCAAGATCGTCTGACGCGCCAATACGAGTAAATATACGGTCAACCATACCTATGTTCGCTGCACTCGCAGGCACAAAACTACCGATGTGGGCCAATAAAACGATAAGGGCTGTTTGCCTCATATAAGTTGATTTACCCCCCATATTTGGCCCTGTAACAATTAACATTTTGCGTTGCTCAGTTAGTACGACTGGGTTGGCAATAAATGCATCGGTAGTCATTTGTTCAACAACGGCATGTCGCCCTGCATCAATGTTAATACCTGGCTCTGCTAGCAATGTTGGCTTAATATAGTTTAATGTTTGTGCTCTTTCTGCAAACGTTGCTAATACATCAACTTCAGCAATGGCTTGCGCTAATAACTGTAATTTTTCAAGTTCAGGCAAAATTAAGTCAAATAATTGTTCGTATAGACGTTTTTCTAATGCTAAAAATTTACTTTGTGCGCTGAGTACTTTTTCTTCGTGTTGCTTTAGTTCGTTGGTAATAAAGCGCTCATTGTTTTTCAGTGTTTGACGTCTGATATAGTCATCAGGCACATCTTGTGCGGCGCTGCGACTAATTTCAATATAAAAACCATGCACTTTATTGTAGCCAACCTTAAGTGATTGAATACCTGTTTTTTCTTTTTCACGTGCTTCTAATTGCGCTAAAAACTCAGTGGCACCATCACTTAAGTCTCTAAGTACATCAAGTTCTTGGTGATATAAAGGCGCTATTACTCCACCGTCACGTATTAACACTGGCGGGTTTTCTACAATCGCCTTTTGTAGTAAATCAGTTATGTTTGCTAGCGGCGCCATATTTGATGCCAGTTGTTGTAATGTTGCTAAACCATTTGCTGAAAGGAGTTGCTGCAACTCGGGTAATAATAGCAACGCATTACGCAAGCGAGCAAAGTCACGAGGTCGTGCTGATCGCAGTGCAATGCGAGATACAATTCTTTCTATATCGCCAATATGTTTTAACAAATCATGAAGCGGTAGGTATGTGTCGGTAGTGATTAATGCGGCAATTGAATTTTGTCGGGTGGTTAACGTGTTAATGTCGCGCAAAGGGAAGTGCAACCAACGCTTTAATAGACGCGATCCCATTGGCGTAGCTGAGGTATCTAAAATTGAAGCTAAGGTATTTTCTTGGCCGCCTTGTAGGTTTTGTGTTAACTCTAAATTACGCCGAGTAGCGGCATCTAAAATAACGCCTTTCGCTGCCGTTTCTGAAATAATAGCGCGAATATGGGGTAAAGCTGAGCGTTGGCTGTCTTTCACATATTGTAATAAACAGCCTGCTGCCATTAGACCTGTAGGCTTATCGCTTACGCCAAATCCCGTTAACTCTTTGGTGCCAAATTGTTCGTTAAGTAACTTGTTGGCGGTGTCTAAATCGAACTCCCATTCTGGGCGACGCCTTAATCCTTTGTATGAATTGATTAATTCTACCTCTTGAAAGGTTTCAGGATATAAAAGTTCGGCAGGAGACAAGCGTTGTAGTTCCGCTTGTAATTGCTCTTTTGTTGTTGGCTCGGTCAATACAAACCGACCGCTGGTCATATCTAAATAAGCTAAGCCAAAACCTTGCGTTGCTTGTGTAATGGCAACAATTAAATTGTCTTGCTTATCTGTTAATAACGCTTCATCGCTGACCGTGCCTGGGGTTACAATTCTAACCACTTTACGTTCTACAGGGCCTTTGCTAGTTGCGGGATCACCAACTTGTTCACAAATAGCAACCGATTCTCCTAGCTGAATTAAGCGTACTAAGTAATTTTCAACAGCGTGATAAGGAACACCAGCCATAGGAATTGCATTACCGCCTGTTTTACCTCTTGCTGTTAATGAAATATCTAATAAATCAGACGCTTTTTTAGCGTCATCAAAAAATAATTCATAAAAATCACCCATGCGATAAAAAACGAGAATATTAGGAAATTCAGCTTTAATGGTTAAGTACTGGCGCATCATCGGGGTGTGACTGTCTAAGTTTGGGATCGTTGTTTTTACAGTGGCGTTCATTGTGATAAAGAGGCTCTTATGGTGAGTAATGAGTCATTACAAAAAATAGCATATGAAATACGCTGTAACTATGGCGCTAGAATACCAAAACAAAGTAAAAACCTCTATGAGTAAAAATCAGGTGTATACGTTAATAAGTTGAGTACATACTGATAAAAAAGCACAAATGCACTTTTATTAACTTAAGATCTACCTAACCAAGCAATAAACAGTGAACCTGCAATAATCCACATGATAAATGCAATAATGATATCTATTGTGCTTTTAACCTTTGGTTTACTTAAATATTTCGATAATTTAGCAGCCCCTGTAGCGAGTAAAGAAAACCAAACAACAGAGCCAAAAATAGCGCCAATCAAAAAATATATTTTTACTTCGCCACTGTATTGTCCGCCAACACTACCAATAACCATTACCGTGTCTATGTAGGCATGTGGATTTAAAAACGTGACAGCTAACGTGGTAATAAAAACCAATTTCAATGACTTTTTATTAACGATAACGTTTTCTTTGGTCGTCGTTTGATTGATTGCCGACCTCATAGAAAGTAAGCCGTATGTTGTTAAAAATATAATGCCGCCCCAGGTTAATAAAGAAAAAAGTAGATCACTGCTTGATAAAATAAGGCTACCGCCTAGCACTCCAGCTGAGATCAAAATGGTGTCATAAAGTATAAATAAAGCGGCGGTTGTTTTATGGCGGTTTTTATTAATACCTTGGGTCAACAGCATTGCGTTTTGCGTGCCTATAGGCGCAATCATGCTCAATGTTAATGTAAAACCTTTAGCTAAAATTAATAAACTCATGGCGATGTTCTCTATAATAATGGGGTTGTGTGCTGGTGACGTTCAGCGATATGCTTGTTAGTCTGAGGGAAAGCTTCATATAAATATAATTAATAAAACTTAAGTATCATTAATAAATCTTATGAATTTAAGTGTAAGTGAGTTAAATAAATGACTAATTTTGATTACAAACTACTGGCGGCACTTAACAAGGTTATTGAACTGCAAAGCTTTGAATTGGCCGCTAAAGCGTTATTTATTTCACAGTCTGCTATTTCTCAGCGCATTAAAAACTTAGAAGAATCTTTTGGGCAACCTGTACTCATTCGTAGTCACCCGATTGAATTAACGGCAGCTGGTGAGCAATTAGTAAATCACTTTAAAAAAGTACTACAACTTGAAAGTGAACTTACACCGATACTATCTCCAGACACGCCTTTAAAACCGCTGAAAATTTCATTGGCAGTAAATGCTGACAGTATTGCTACTTGGTTTATACAAGCGATCACGCCCGTATTACAACGTCACTTAGTTGAGCTTAATCTCATTATTGAACATGAAGAGCGCACCTTAGATAAGTTACGCACAGGTGAAGCCATTGGCGCTGTAAGTGTGGTAGAAAAGCCGCTGAAAGGTTATCAATCGTTTTACTTAGGAAAAATTGAATATTGCTTAGTTGCGAGCAAGCAATTCAAAAATAAATATTTTAAACAAGGAGTTACTAAAACGTCATTAAAAATGGCACCAGCCATTAGTTATGATCATAAAGATGATATGCATGTCCGTTTTATTGCGAAACATTTCAATTTAGAAGCGAGTGAATATTATTGTCATAGTGTGCGTTCGTCTGAAGCGTTTGTGGCGCTGGCAAAGCAGGGCGTGGCTTATTGTTTACTACCTAAACTACAAATTTCGAATGAATTAGCCAGTGGTGAATTAATTAATATCTCGCCAAAACACGGATTAATTGAAACCTTATATTGGCATAGCTGGATATTAGGTAAAGGAATTAATAAAGAAATATCACAACAAATAGTGAGGGTTGGACAGGATCTTTTAGGCACTTAATGAAAGTAAAAAAATATCACTAATAAAGGAGAAAAATAAAATAGTAACTTTTTTATAAAAATATAGTAAAAGTTACTATCTTCTTTATTTTTCAATTATAACAATAGGTTAAAAGTATAGGGTTGTTTTAATTTTCTACTAATAAAAAATAATTGTAAAAAAACTTGATACTGTAAAACTATACAGTATACTTTACTGCATAAAGTTATTTACTACTCATTATTTGTGGAGCACGAAATGGACGATAATAAAGAAAAAGCACTCTCTGCTGCGTTAAGTCAAATTGAACGCCAATTTGGTAAAGGTTCAATTATGAAACTTGGTGAAAACCGTAGCATGGACGTAGAAACCATTTCTACTGGCTCATTAGGCTTAGACATTGCACTTGGTGCTGGCGGCTTACCAATGGGTCGTATAGTTGAAATTTACGGACCAGAATCAAGTGGTAAAACAACGCTAACGCTTGAAGTAATTGCCGAAGCGCAACGTAATGGCAAAGTATGTGCCTTTGTTGACGCTGAGCACGCGCTTGACCCAATTTATGCCGAAAAACTAGGGGTAAATATTGATGATCTTTTAGTGTCTCAACCTGACACAGGTGAACAAGCATTAGAAATTTGTGACATGCTAACGCGCTCTGGTGCGGTTGACGTTATCGTGGTTGATTCGGTCGCAGCATTAACACCTAAAGCTGAAATTGAAGGTGATATGGGTGACTCTCATATGGGCTTACAAGCAAGAATGTTGTCACAAGCAATGCGTAAGCTTACTGGTAACCTTAAGCAATCAAATACCATGATGATTTTTATTAACCAAATTCGTATGAAAATTGGTGTTATGTTTGGCTCTCCTGAAACCACCACAGGTGGTAATGCATTAAAATTCTATGCCTCAGTTCGATTAGATATTCGTCGAATAGGTGCGGTTAAACAGGGCGATGAAATTGTCGGTAACGAAACGCGCGTTAAAGTGGTTAAAAACAAAATTGCCCCACCATTTAAGCAAGTAGAATTTCAAATTTTATATGGTTTAGGTATTAATAGCTTAGGTGAGCTAATTGACCTTGGTGTTCAACATAAAATGGTTGAAAAAGCAGGCGCTTGGTATAGCTACAATGGTGATAAAATTGGTCAAGGTAAAGCAAATTCAGTTAACTACCTTAAAGAAAACCCGGCCATTGCTGATGAACTCAATACCCGCTTAAGAGATCAATTATTATCAAAGAAAACGGATGTTAAAGAAGAAGCTGCTGCTGAATAAATATTTGCATAGCTAAGTAACTCACTTAATATCGAATAATTAAAACCACCGAACTATCGGTGGTTTTTTGTTTTTACTGACTTAAAATAAATATTAAACTCAAAAAGTTAATAGATAGAACAAAATCATTTAGACGTCTATACGTTTAGATGTTGACATATCTAGCAATCCAAGGCACATTACCGTTTATAATACGCTTAGTTTATTAAAACGGTAGGTTTGCTATGCCAATAAAAATTCCAAATCAGTTACCAGCATTGCAAGTTCTTGAAAAAGAGAATATTTTTGTGATGTCTGAACATCGAGCGGCCAGTCAAGAAATACGCCCGATGCAAGTGGCTATTTTGAATTTGATGCCGAATAAAATAGAAACTGAAGTACAAATTTGCCGAATGCTTTCAAATACACCGTTGCAAATAAATATTGAGTTTGTTCGTATAAATGCCAATGAATCAAAGCATACGCCAAAAGAGCATTTAGATAATTTTTATCGCTTATTTGATGATATTAAAGACAAGCAATACGATGGATTAATTATAACAGGCGCTCCGTTAGCATTAATGCCTTACGAAAATGTGACCTTTTGGAATAAAATATGCGAGGTTTTTGACTGGGCTGAAAAGAATGTGACTTCAACAATGTTTTCTTGCTGGGCGGCTCATGCGGCGCTTTATCATCATTATGGGTTGAATCGAAAATTACGCGAGGTAAAACTCTCGGGTGTTTATAGTCATACCCCGTCAGATGCGAAAGAGCAGTTAACACACGGCTTTGAAGATATTTTTAATGTACCTCATTCGCGTTATGGGTATATCGAAAAAGCAGATTATCAGTCAGTCGACGCCTTAAAAATTATTGCTGAATCTGAGCAAGCGGGTGTGTATTTAGTGGCGAGTAAAAATAAACAACAAGTTTACCTTACTGGGCATCCTGAATACGACGCGAGTACTTTAGACGATGAATTTAGTCGAGATTTAAAAGCTAATGCGGATGCCTTAATGCCTGAACATTATTATCCTAATAATGACGTAACGAATAAGCCCCATAGTTCATGGAAAAGCCACGGTAGTCTATTATTTACTAATTGGCTTAATTACTACGTTTATCAGATCACGCCATATCAATTAGACGCAGATAATATTAAAGCGATTCACCCTGAAAGTAAGTAGCGTACAGCGCCAGAAATAAACAATGTTATTGAGCAACATAGCTTAATAAAAGCATGAGAAAGAGTAGTTATATGAAAAAGTCAGCAGCTTATACTTTGCTAGAACAGCAATTAAATCAGCGTATTTTAGTTCTTGATGGTGCAATGGGCACCATGATCCAAGCCTATAAATTTGAAGAACAAGACTTTCGCGCCGAACGCTTTGCTGACTGGCATACCGATGTAAAAGGCAATAACGATATGTTAGTGCTTACGCAGCCTGACATTATTAAAGCAATTCATCTTGAGTACCTTGAAGCGGGTGCTGACATTCTTGAAACCAACACCTTTAATGCAACAACTATTGCTATGGCCGATTACGACATGCAAGAGTACAGCGCTGAAATTAACCGTGTTGCCGCACAAATTGCCCGTGAAGCTGCCGATGAATATAATAAAATAACGCCTGATCGCCCGCGCTTTGTTGCTGGTGTTTTAGGCCCAACCAACCGAACGTGCTCAATTTCGCCAGATGTAAACGATCCTGCTTTTCGTAACGTTACTTTTGATGAACTAAAAGATGCTTACATTGAATCGACACGCGCCTTAATCGAAGGCGGCAGTGATATTATTTTAATCGAAACCATTTTCGATACGCTAAATGCTAAAGCGGCAATTTTTGCGGTAGAAACGGTATTTGAACAACTTGGCGAGCGTTTACCCGTTATGATCTCGGGCACCATTACCGATGCCTCAGGCCGTACATTATCAGGGCAAACAACTGAAGCCTTCTACAATTCACTTCGCCATGCTAAGCCTGTTTCTTTTGGCTTAAACTGTGCGTTAGGCCCCAATGAATTGCGTCAATATGTTGCTGAGCTAAGCCGCATTTGTGACACCGCTGTATCGGCGCATCCTAATGCAGGCTTGCCTAATGCCTTTGGTGAATACGATTTAATGGCTGATGAAATGACTACTCATGTAGAAGAGTGGGCTAACTCTGGCTTTTTAAACATTATTGGTGGTTGTTGTGGTACCACGCCTGATCACATTCGCGCGATGGCACAAAGTGTTGCTAACA
>JBMZCX010000066.1:0-15958 GCA_049613795.1 Thalassotalea sp.
CGCCGTAGTCTGTTTTGCCTGGGCAAACAAACGTACATAAGGCTAAATCTTCTTCGTCAAGCTCTAAGGCACCAAGTTGTTGTGCACTGTCAGTATCACCTGCAGCTAAATCGCGCAAAAACAAGGTCGGTAAAATATCTAAAGGCATTACACGCTCATAGTTACCAATTGGCACCATTGCACGCGCGCTACCATTGGTTGTTGTGGTCATATTGAATAACTTGCTTGGAAACAAGTGAGACATATAAGCACGTGTAACAGAGAACATGTTAGGACCCGGGTACATATAACCAATAAATTCTTTTTCACGGCCTTCAAGTAATAAACTCACTTGTACGTGATAACGACCTAAGTAACTGTGCACTTTACTTGCAGTTTGGCCTTGTAATAAAGAGCCAGACACAGCACGTACTTCACCATCTACCGTTTCACCTGCAGTTAGGTTATCAATACTTGCACCTAATACCGTACGCACTAAACGTGGGTTAGCGGCTGCAGGACCAGCAAGAGAGATAACACGAGTGCTGTCTAACTCACCAGTAGTAAACAATTGCCCAAACGCAATAACATCTTGGTAATTTACATGCCAAATAAAGCGCTCAGCACTTGCTGGTTTTAAAAAGTGGATTTGTGTCCCTACTAAACCAGCAGGATGTTTACCTTTAAACTCAGTAACAACCGCATTGGCAGCAACAGGAATGTTCGCGCCTGGTGCCTTTGAAACAAAAACTTCACCTTCAGTTAAACGGCTTAAAACCGTTAAACCATTTTTAAAAGCGTCACTTTGTTCATTAATAATTACTTCAGGATCAGCGGCTAAAGGATTAGTGTCCAATGCGCTAATGAAGATGGCTGCGGGGGTTGAGTCAATCGCTGGTATTTTACTAAATGGACGAGTACGTAATGCCGTCCATAAGCCAGAATTAACAAGATTATTAACAACATTTTCGCGAGATAATGAAGCTAATTCACTGCTAGGGTAGCTAGTAAACGTTTCTTGTTCGTTACCATCTATTTCAATAACAACAGATTGTAAAACACGTTTTTCACCACGGTTAATTTCAGTTACTACACCAGATGCTTGAGCTGTGAATTTAACGCCAGGGTTCTTTTTATCTTCAAAAATTGCCTGACCTTTTTTAACACGATCGCCTACTTTAACAAACATAGTCGGTCGCATTCCCACAAACTCTTCACCTAATGTTGCAACGCTCTTGATGGGCGAACCATCATGGATTACTTGCTGGGGAGTACCAGTTACAGGAACATCCAGACCTTTTTTTATTGTAATCATAAACACTTGCACTACTTTGACGGGAGTATCAAAACCAATTACTTTTTCACCTAAGCTACTGTTAAATAATAAAATTCAACAAAAAAGTAATAAAGCATTTGATTTCAGTGTATTTCAGCAGAAGACATCTTTTTAAACACTTAATCAAAAACAACTAATTAAGTATAAAAGAAGAGCAACTACCGGCTCTAAGTTAAAAATATTCTGATGCAAATTTTAGCACATAAATTCATTATTGCGCTATCGTGAAGCAACACTTTTCTTTACAATTTAGCTCTCTTTGATGTTTTTTTAGTCTAATAACTTAATTTTACTAATCTACATCAATAAAAAAGGCCAATATTTTAAAAACATTGGCCTTTTCAAACATTAGTTATTTTTAAAAGCTAAGATAAATGCTTGATTGTTGCTAACGGACTTATATCAGCGTCGTAGTCCACACCGTCTATACCAAAACCAAATAACTTAAGAAATTCATTGTGGTAGCCAACATAGTCAGTTAATTCATCAATAGTGTCACTATCAACGCTATCCCAAATATGTTGCACTCTATTTTGTACTGAATCTTCAAGTTCTTTGTAGTTTTGACTTAAGCGCCCTGCTTCATCTAAACGAGGCGTTTCGCTGTATAAATTTTCAACAAACAGAGATTGAATTTGTTCAATACAACCTTGGTAAGTGCCATCACTTTTCATCACTTTAAACATAGCAGAAATATACAACGGCATAATTGGAATAGCCGAACTTGCTTGAGTCACTACCGCATTTAAAGAAGTCACATAAGCTTTACCTGAAAGCTCGTTTGTTGATTCAGTTATCGCTTTAGCCGCTCGGTCTAAATCTTCTTTAGCACGACCAATAGTTGCATGCCCGTATATTGGCCAAGTTAACTTTTTACCGATATAGGTGTAAGCAGTAGTTTTAAAGTTAGGCGCTAAAACGCCAGCTTCTGATAATGCTTTGATCCACAATTCCCAGTCAGCGCCACCCATTACATCAATAGTGCCTTGAATTTCAGCTTCGTTCGCTGCTTCAACCGACACAGAGTCAATAATGCGTTTAGAGGTATTTAAGTTTTTCGTTGTTACCCCTTGCCCAATAGGTTTTAACGTTGAAGAGTAAACCTCACCACTGTCAGGATCAGTACGACGAGGCGAGGCTAAGCTATAAATAATTAAGTCGATTTGCCCTAAATCTTCTTTAATGGTCTTAATAGCTTTTGCTTTTAATTCATGTGAAAACGCGTCGCCATTAATATTTTTTGACCACAACCCAGCTTCATCAGCCGCTTTTTGAAAAGCAGCGGTGTTATACCAACCCGCAGAGGCTGTTTTACGTTCAGTAGGTTCTTTTTCAAAGAAAACACCTAATGTTTTTGCATTGCAGCCAAACGCTGCGGTAATACGAGAAGCTAAGCCGTAACCCGTAGATGCACCAATAACTAAAACATTCTTCGGTTGCTCTGATGACTGAGTTTGGCTTTTAACGTAAGCAATTTGTTCGTTAACATGAGCTTCACAACCAGCAGGGTGTGCGTTAGTGCAAATAAAGCCACGAATTTTAGGTTTAATGACCATAAGATCGCCTTTTTAAAATAGGATTCAAGTAAAATTGCTGCATAGTTTACTCTGCTCAGCAGAATAAGAGGTACGAGCAGTAGAAAATAATTGAAAAAACAAGCAAATTGCCTGCTTTTTCATTTATTCGTTCGTTTGTAGAGACTATCTATGCTGATAATACCCTTTCAGTGTTAAATCGTTGTATTGTCGAATAGATTTCAAAAATTCATCGTAAGACTGCCAAATTTTAGCAAATGTTTTATCAGCAAGTACTTGTTCGGTAATTACAGCATCACTATGTATTCTTAGTGCCAGCATAACATCATCTGGAAATTGGCGAAGCTTAACATTATGCTTTTTAATTAACGTTTGCAGTGCATTATTATTGCGCGCGTTGTATTCATCTAACATATCTTGATTAACGGCACGTGCTGCTACCTCAACGATTTTTTGTAAGTCTTTAGGCAACGCTTGTAACGCTTTTTCATTCACTAAAAATTCGAGTGATGTACCTGTTTCATGCCATACCGACGAATAGTAATATTCTGCGGCCTGATGAAAACCAAACGCTAAGTCATTATAAGGACCTACCCATTCTGAAGCGTCAATGGCACCACTTTGTAGTGCTGAAAAAATTTCCCCTCCCGTTAAAGTAACAGGGATCCCACCTGCACGTTTTAACACCTCGCCGCCTAAACCAGGAATACGCATCTTCAAGCCTTTTAGGTCTTCAATGTCATTAATTTCTTTTTTAAACCAACCAGCAAATTGTGCGCCAGAGCTGCCTCCTGCCATGGGTACAACACCAAAAGGTTTATATAAGTCCTGCCAAAGCGCTAAACCGCCGCCGTAATGTAACCACGCGCTAAATTCGGTTGCGGTCATACCAAAAGGTATTGCTCCAAAAATAACTGAAGCGGGCATTTTTCCTTTCCAATAATAAGCGCCGCTATGCCCCATTTCTACAGTACCTTGTGATACGGCATCAAACACTTCAAAGCCGGGTACCAATTCCCCTGCACCGTATACATGTACAGTTAAGCGTCCATCACTCATTTCGTTAACATACTTTGCAAAGGTTTCAGGGCCAATACCTAAGCCAGGAAAGTTCTTTGGCCACGACGTGACTAATTTCCATTTATAGCTTTTTACATCTGCTGGTGCCTGCTCTAACTCGTAAATGGTTGTACTTTTATCACCACAGCCATTTAGTAATGCTAAAGCACAAAGAGTAGCAGTTAGCACTTTTAGTAATGATCTTTTCATTTTATTTTTATTCCTTTTTCTTTATACAGTAGCTTTAAAAATCAACCATAAATAACAGTAGGTAGCCAAGTAATAAGTGATGGCCATATTGCCAACGCTAGTAGTAATAATAATTGCATAATAATGAAAGGGATAACACCTCTATAGATTGCTGCTGTTTTCACCGTTTTGTCAGCGACACCGCGTAAATAGAATAATGCAAAGCCAAATGGCGGTGTTAAAAAAGAGGTTTGTAAATTAATCGCGATCATTATGCCAAGCCAAATAGGGTCTAGCCCCATAGCGAGTAATATTGGAGCAACAATAGGTACAACCACAAAAGTTATTTCAATGAAGTCGAGAATGAATCCGAGTAAAAAAATAACCAACATCACCATTAAGGTGGCACCAATCACACCACCGGGCATATCAATAAAAAAACTATGCACTAACTCTTCGCCGCCAAAGCCCCGAAAAACTAATGAGAACACACTTGCGCCAATAAGTATTAAAAACACCATTGAAGTAATTTTAACGGTACAGGCCATAACCGCTTGTAAATTAATGCGAGTTAATTGCTTTTGCCACAATGCGAGTAATGTGGCGCCCATCGCTCCAACTCCCGCAGCTTCCGTTGGTGTAGCGTAACCAAATAATATTGAACCGAGTACCGCAAACATTAATAAAAGTGGTGGTATTAATGCTGACAACATAAGCTGCCATTGGGTTTCGCCTTGCTGAATTTCATCAATATCTTGTGGTGTTAAACGCGGAACATTATGAGGTTTAAGCCAAGCATAAATAATGCAATAGCCAATATATAAGCCAACTAGCAATAACCCCGGAATAACAGCACCCGCAAATAAATCGCCCACTGAAACAGTTTCTGGGCTAAAAACCCCCATTTTTAATTGCGCTTTTTGATAGGCATTTGACAGCACATCACCCAATAACACTAATGCAATTGATGGCGGAATTATTTGACCTAGTGTCCCTGTTGCACAAATAATACCCGTGGCAAATTCAGGCTTATATCCACGCTTTAACATAGTAGGTAATGACAACAAGCCCATTGTAACTACGGTTGCCCCTACTATGCCTGTACTTGCTGCTAATAACATACCAACCAAGGTAACAGATATACCTAAACCACCGCTAAATCGCCCCAATAAAACCGACATCGCATTAAGTAAGTTTTCAGCAATTTTAGAACGCTCAAGCATAGCCCCCATAAATACGAATAAAGGCACCGCTAATAGGGTTTGATTATTAATAATGCCAAAAATTCTATTGGGTAAAGCGTGTAAAAACGCCATATCAAACACATTGAAAAATGCGCCAATAGCCGCAAATAATAATGCGGTGCCCGCAAGCGAAAAAGCAACAGGATAACCAAGTAATAAAACCAAGCAAACGGCAACGAACATGATGACTGACATATATTCCATTACACGTTTCCTTGCTTAGCTGCTTTAAGGACTAAGATATTACGTCCAATTTCAGCAATTCCTTGGAGAATTAAGGTAGAGGCGATCAGCAATAACAAGGTTTTATTCAGATAAACCAATGGCAGACCGCCCGCCTCACCTGATTTTTCTAAAATACTCCAAGACGCAAGAACATAATCAAAACTTAAAATAAAAATAGTGAAACAAACAGGCAGTAATAGTAGCAGCGTACCCAATAAATTGACCCACGCTTTTTGGACATCGCTAAACTTTTGATAAAAAATATCAACGCGTACATGCCCGTCAGCTTTTAAGGTAAAAGCCGCACCTAGCATAAAAACAATGCCATGAAAGTAAAGCACTGACTCTTGCAGGGCTATCCAGCCAAGGTTAAATGCGTATCTAAACAATACAATAGCAAAGCTTAACATCACCATTAGCAATGTTAGCCAAGCAATGCTTTTACCAATAAATTCAATAACATTATCAATAGCAGTTACGGTATTGGCTATCCATGACATAAGATGTGTCGACCATTATTCTTTTTATAATGAAAGAACAAATAACAGATTATTAACACTGTTGGCAAGGCTTAAATATTTAAACCTTGCGATCAGAAAGAATTATTAGGGGGATTAACTAATAGCAGACGTAGATGCTTTTTTCCCTCCACCCAAACATTTAGGTGAAAGTGGTGTATTGGCTTCGTAATACTCACGCCACTCTGACTCAGTATAAGTATGAAGCGCTAACGCATGAATATGTTCAGCAAGCTCTGTTGCAAGTACTGTATTCACTGCGCGGTGACGCTTAATTAAACGCTCGCCATCAAAGTCTTTAGCAACAATAATCACTTTAAAGTGAGATTCACTCCCTGGCGCAACATTGTGTTGATGAGATTCATTAATCACATCGAGATATAGTGGCGAAAAAGCAGTAAGTAATTTTTGTTCAATAACAGCTTCAATAGTCATTTTTTTCCTTAATGTTTATCATTTTTAAACTTTTCATACCTTAACTATAGTGTGATAAGTACCGTTATCCATACGTGTAGACGGCTACTCATTTAATATCACACTAAGCATTTGCAATAATTACTAAAATAAATTTATTTTTCTATCTGAATAATTTGCCGAAAGGTAAGGTTAATTCGCATGGTTTTCTCAATTCGAGACTTAGGCAGCGCATGTTGATAGTTTATATCACTCCACATAAAGAAGTGACCACTCAGAACGATATGGGCGACATTAGAACAAATAAAATAGGTGTAGATATAGTTATTCTACATCAAACATATTTTGTGCCGTTATCATGGTGCCCATACGTTCCCGAAGGGCGAGTTTTAAAGGATTACATGCTGCGTTATTGATTTCGATAAGGGAATAACCATTCTCTTCAATCAATGCCTTGCCTCTAATCCTTTAAACTCTCGCTAAGCGAGCACTTTCTTATGCGGATTGGTATTATTTGGCTTTTATCACCCATGACCAATAAGCTGCCCGATTGTAATGGCAATTTAACCGATTCTCCATCGCTTTTGCATTTTAGGTGAAAATCACGAGTCGCACCAAATGACAAAGAAGCAATTAACGGGTTATCGCCTAATTCAATTTCGTCATCACTATGCCAGCCAACAGAGTCTTGATGATCTCGATAGCAATTAACTAACACCGAGTTGAAGTGCACGCCACAAAAGTCATTCACTTGATTAAGTAAGTCAATTAACAGTGGAGTACATTCATTAGGTGTTAACGTCATTTTAGAGTAATGATAACTCAACTCAGAGTCGGCATACCATGCTTGTAATCTCGGTATATTAAGCGTGCGTCCATACATTAGCATTTGATCTTGTCGCCAACATATTGTTTGATAAAGCTGAGTTAAGTACTGCTGGCTTCGCACTAATGAAATAAAGTTTGGATAATAGTCGACAGTGGCAGATTTTACGGCAAGTTTTATTGTTCTGTCCTTTAAATTTAGTTCAGCCAAACGGTGTTTTAGTTTATCATTAAAGCGTCATTAACTCCTATATCGACTAAAATCAATTATGCTAAGCCCGTTTATTTTTCAACACCATCAAGAAAGTAAAAATTTATTCCTTGAACGGTTTCCCGCAAATCAAGTTAATCGTAGCTTACAAGCATGGGATGCTGCCGACGAATACTTAGTCAACTATTTAGCACAAGAACAATTACTTTTACCGCAAAGTCATCTACTTATTGTTAATGACAGCTTTGGTGCGTTAGCCGCTAATTTTAAAGACTACTCAGTTTCAACGGTTAGCGATTCAGTGATCAGCCTTCAAGGCTTAGCACACAATGCAGAGCTTAATTATTTGTCGTTAGATAATGTTAATTGTTTAACCAGCTTAGAGGCTTTACCCAACAACGCCACGATAGTGCTTTATAAAATCCCCAAAAGTAAGGCGTTATTAATCGAACAATTAATTAGCATTAAGCAATCGCTTAATGAAAATACAATTTTTATCGCGGCAGACAAAGCAAAAAACATTCAAAAATCAACATTAGCCATTTTTGAAAAGTATTTAGGCTCCACCACCACTTCTTTAGCGGTTAAAAAATCGCGCTTAGTGTTTTGTCAGCTTGATAATAAACAACATTTTGATATTCCCGCCCCTATTACTTGGCAAATAACATCCCCTCAATTAACCGTGTCGAATTTGGCCAATGTCTTTGCCCGTGAAAAATTAGATATTGGTGCTCGCCATTTTATTCAACACTTAGGCGAGGTAACAAAGCATCACGATATTATTGATCTTGGCTGTGGCAATGGGGTTGTCGGGTTATCTATTTTAGCGCAACACCCCAAAGCTCACATCACTTTTGTTGATGAGTCTTATATGGCAGTGGCATCAGCAAAACTTAACGTCGAAAAAAACTTTCCTGAGCTAGTATCGCAATGCAAATTTATTACTAATGATTGTTTAACTGATTTTGACAGCAGCAGCGCCGACGCTATTTACTGTAATCCACCCTTTCATCAGCAAAATGCGGTGACGGATCATATTGCTTGGCAAATGTTTAAAGACAGTTACAAAGTGTTACGTAAAAACGGTGAATTACGCATTGTTGGCAATAGACAGCTTGGTTACCATATAAAAATGAATCGCCTTTTTGGCAATAACACCTTAATTGAAAGTGACAGTAAATTCGTCACGTTATCCTCTATAAAAAAATAATTTAGGCTAATAAATATATGATTAACTTAAAAAACATTATCCGCCCTGCCCTTATTGGTTTTACAGTACTTTTAACCGCGTGTGCTGCCAACATTAACCACTTAGTAGTGACGCCTGATATACTAATTTCAGCTAATAACTTGCAAAGCATTCCATCACTTAACATTTCAACCAATGACTTAAGAACCGCTCAGCACGTATTGCAAATAATAAAAGAAGGCGAAGGCGCTAAGCTACTCACCAGCCAATCTTCATTAGCGGGTATTATTGACACCAGCGTAAAGTCAGCATTTAAAAAAGCAGGTGCCCAGCTAACACCTATGGCTAATAACAACGTAACAATTAACATTAACAATGCATTGATCAATGTTAATCAAAGTATGATGAAATACACGGCAAATAATGTAATCGCATTGAGCGTTGTTATCAATAACGGGACTGAAACATTAACAAAAAGTTATAAAACTTCAGGTAAAAGTAATGGTCCATTACAAGCAGATATTGCCGTATTAGAACGCGATTTTACGCAACAATTAAGTAAGTTACTTGCCAATATTGTTACTGATCCACAACTAATTGAATTTATGAGGTAACTATGAGACTTTTCCTTTTTTTATCACTTTTCTCGTTAGTAAGCTTTCAGTCTTTTAGCCAAAACTTAGCGATTGATCCTTACAATTTATATCCTAAAGTAAAATTTGAGACATCAAAAGGAACAGTCATCGTTGAATTAGATCGTGTACGAGCACCACTGACTGTTGATAACTTTTTAACCTACGTGGTTAGCAGTGAATATAACAACACCATTTTTCATCGTGTAATTGACGACTTTATTGTGCAGGGCGGTGGTTATAGCGCTGATTTTGCCATAAAAAAAACCAATGGCGATATTGTCAATGAGTCGGGTAATGGCTTAAAAAATGTGACAGGCACCATTGCTATGGCAAAAGAAAACCAACCCCATACCGCTAATCGACAATTCTTTTTTAATGTTGCAGATAACAGCAGTTTAGACCCAGGTAGACGATGGGGCTATACCGTATTTGGCAGTATTATTGAAGGTGAAGAAATTGTAATGGCAATGGCTAAAGTGAAAACACACTTTGATGAAACCCTTGCTTGGGACGACGTACCAGTAGAGCCTATTATTTTAATTAAGGCGACCTTACTACCTGCAGATTAGTACTTTAATACAATTAGTTAATTTCAAAATAAAATAAAAACCTTATATTACATACAATTAAATTTAAAGTGTGATTTTTACACCCCAAGCCTTTGACAAGTTCCCTTTTATCTACGATACATTAAGTAGCAATAAACAAAAGTAAAAACAATATTATTGCTACTCGATGGATCAGGTAGTTATTTTCATATTATTTAGATATTTTTTGCAGAATCTTTTCCACTTTTATACTTTGTTGTTTTTTGGGGATTAAAATGATAATTGAGCAGTTTATCAATGAAAAAGTTACACAAATCAGCGCTTATATTAGTGCGGTAATAAAGAAAACTATCCATTACACCGAACTCGATCGCTTCGTTGATGACACCATGGAAGAGTGGACTTTATTACAAGTAAACGATGAAACCCCTAATAGCGCTAAAGAACGTGTTTTTTGGCATATTATTCATTTACTCTGTTTAAATGGCGCACAGGCTCTAAGAAGCAACCTCTTTGTTAAAGCTGAAATTAATACCTGTGTCGACTTTTTCAAAGGTATTGGTAGTTACCCAATAGATTGCATAGGTTGGAGACCGATCCCCTAAGCTTGTTACCCAAGATTTAATAATAAACTTCTGTTATACCTTACATTTTGTTAGCCTATTATATCTCGTTTTTATTACTGATTTTTTAGGCTTTATCAATTATGCAGTCTCCTACATTTAAGCAAGCCATTTTTAACAAGCATATGCTGATCTGCATATTTACGGGTTTTAGTTCAGGATTACCTCTTTTTATTCTTTACCAATTAATTCCGGGATGGCTCCGCTCTGAAGGTGTTAGCCTTGCTGAAATAGGCTTATTTTCATTAATTGGAATACCCTATGTATGGAAATTTTTATGGTCGCCATTAATGGATCGATATTCTTTTCCATTATTTGGCCGACGTAGATCTTGGATGCTATTTACGCAACTTTTTTTATTAGTCACCATTGCCGCCTTTGGCTTTCTAAATCCTGTAGAAAATATTTGGTCAGTAGCATATCTTGCGGCGGCTGTAGCATTTTTTAGTGCCAGTCAAGACATTGTATTAGACGCATACCGTAGAGAACTATTACTTGACCATGAGTTAGGGTTAGGAAATTCAATACATGTGCAAGCATACAGACTGTCAGGTTTAGTTCCTGGATCGTTAGCCTTTATACTTGCTGATCATATTAGCTGGCAATCAGTATTTCTCATTGTTGCTTCATTTATGCTCGTAGGTCTACTATTAACATTATTTATTAAAGAAAAAGACTCAACAAAACTACAACCTAAAACGCTACAGCAAGCAGTTGTATTACCCTTTAAGGACTTTATTGAAAGAAAAGGGATTAAGCCTGCTTTACAAATTTTAATTTTTCTTTTTCTTTATAAATTAGGCGACAATATGGCAACCGCCCTTCAAACTCCCTTTTTTATTGACCTTGGCTTTAGCAAAACTGAAATAGGTGTAGTTGCTAAAACATCGTCATTAATAGCAATGACAATTGGTTTAGCTGTTGGCGGCATTGTCATGATAAAGCTCAGTATCAATAGAGCACTCTGGTTATTTGGCTTAGTTCAAATAGCGAGTATTTTAGGTTTTGCTGCATTAGCTGAAATTGGCCACAACACATACGCTCTTGCATTGGCTATGGGCTTCGAATATTTAGGTGTTGGACTTGGTACCGCTGCGTTTACTGCATTTATCGCTAAAACAACGAATCCTGCATTCGCTGCTACACAGTTTGCATTATTTACAGCTCTAACAGCCTTACCTCGTACTTTTGCTAATGCGACAACAGGCTTAATTGTTGAACAAGTTGGCTGGACAAACTTTTACTTTCTTTGCACCATTTTAGCTATTCCGGGTATGCTAATGTTATTTAAAATAGCCCCATGGAATCACACTAGCGAAACTCAATAATTTAACCTATGATATTGAAATAACATTAATAAATGAAAATAAAATGATTCAACTCTTTTTCTTATTACCTATTATTATGTGTGCTATTTGGTGGTGGTTTTTAACTAATCGCGGTTACACCCTCAAGCAAGGGCTTAATGGCTTTCTTTATATATTTGCCTTTAATGCCATTATTGTTGGCTTTTTTGTCATTATGCTCTTTGTCACTCATTAACATTTAAAGCGAAAAAAAACCTTAATAATAAATTATTAAGGTTTTTATAAATGCACTCTCTAATTTTATTCGTTTTAGAAGATAGAACGGAATGAAGAACCACCACGATGTAAGCTCTTTCTTTTATTACGCATGCGGCTATGTAATTCACGTCTTTTTGACTCTAACCATTCGTCGCGAGTAACACTCGTATCTCTACGGCCTTCTTCACGTTCACGATATGCACAAAACTCAATAAAGGCACTAATGTCTTCTTTAAGTTCAGTAACAACAAGTTCTATCATAATTGCGTCATCTAAGAACCCTAGTACAGGAATATGATCAGGTACTAAATCTTCAGGATCACTAAAGTAAGCAAGCGCGCTTAATACGTCAGATCTTTCTTCTGCTGGAATTTGCCATTCACTATCTTCTATCATAGCCACTAGCGTTTCTAGTTTATTGATTCGTTCGCTAACAAAAGTAGGCATTTCTACATTAATAGATTGGCTTAAACTTTTAGCATTGGCTAATATTTCGGCTTCACTTATTTTTTTTGCACCGTCTTGCGCTTTACGCATTACGTCACGAAAATGATCTAAATCTGATTCTTTTAACTCGAAGGTCACTTCAAAGGCCATTATAATTCTCCTAGGTTGGCATTCTGTGCGTATACTCAATCTAGCAGAACTTTAGTATTACAGCACGAAAGATAAACGTTTTTTTTAAATTAGCTACTTTTTCTCAATTATTATAAAGTTACATGGTACTATTTTTAAAAATATCAATGGTAACAGTGCGCTAAAATTATTTTATGAGTAAAGAGATAGGAACAAATATCAGCGAAATACCTGACAAGCCGAATAGCACAGGCCATGAAAAAACTTGTGAAAATTGCCATGCAACCGTTTCAGGAAGCTACTGTAGTGAATGTGGCCAGTCTATAGAGTCAAATATCAAGTATTTTTGGAGTGTAATATTACACTTACTTGATGATATTTTTAGTTTTGACTCTCGTGCCAGCAGAACATTAATTCCTCTATTATTTAACCCTGGATTTCTTACCAATGAATATATTGCAGGACGAAGAGTACATTACGTTCCTCCTTTAAGACTTTACCTTTTTATTAGCATTGTCTTTTTTTTATCACTCAAACTATTCATGAGCCCCGACCTTGAAGAGTTAGCAAATAACAGTAAAGAAAGCGCCACTGTCATTCAACAAATATCTTCTGAGCTTGAAGCAATCAAGCAACAGCGCTTATTTGCAACTCCTCCAGAGCTTTTATCGTTAGATGAGAATTTAGCGCGATTAACTCAATACCACAAAGACATTTTAAATAAGCAGAACAAAAGCTTAGCAAAAGTAACATTGAAATTAGCACAATTAGAGCTAGCACGCATTAAGAACAATGGAGAGATAACTGAAGAAAAACAAGCTGAATATAAGCGACTAACAAGCCAAGTAGATGAGCTTAAGACTGAAAACATAAAGGACTCTTCATTAACCATAGGCAATAATGAAGATGGTAGCTTTACCCTATCTTCCCTTTCTGACGACAATAACAAAATACTGGCAGAAAAGGCGAAGGAATTAGAAACTAAAGCGAATGAATTATTTACTACTGCACCAGATAAATTATTAAAGGAAGCTACAGGAAAGTTACCACAAATTATGTTTGTGATTTTGCCAGTATTCGCCTTACTATTAAAAATAATGTTTATGTTTTCAAAACGGCTTTATATGGAGCATTTAACGGTTGCTTTACACAGCCATAGCTTTATTTTTTTAGTGACATTACTCCTAGAGTTAATAGATTTCCTATTTGATACGCTAGCTTCCCCTAATAGTTGGTTAGCCCCAGCATTATCGATATGGATACCAGTTTACTTATTTATCATGCAAAAACGAGTTTACCAGCAAGGCTACATAATAACCTTTATTAAATACATGGTGATCAGCACACTCTACTTTATTTTACTTTCAATAGGAGCAACAGTCGCGTTTGTTTGGGGGTTAATGAGCAGTTAATCTGAGTTCATGGTTTAGTTAACTAAAAAGCCCTAATTCGGTCTTAAAATAAATTTTAAAGGCCTAATTAGAGCTTTCTTCTATCTGTCCAAGCAAGCCTATAAATTACTTCGTCATTGACTCATCTAGTCTATTGGCTATTTTGCTTTTAAATTTTTTCTTATCTCGCACACACTCATTAACCGCGTAAACTTTTACTTTATTATCTCTATCCGTTGTATACACTCGCTTACTTAGAAGAGACGTTGGCAAACGTTTAAATTGTTCGAAATTCGTATAAGCAAAATAAATACTTTGCCCACCACCAATTAAATCAACAAAGCATTTTACCTCAAAGCTAGTGCTTTCTTTTGCCTTTGCTTGCGCTAAAGGAGAAATAAAAACGGCAGTGAAAATCATGCCTAAAACAATACTTTTATTTAACATATTACTGCTCCCAACAAGTGCCTGCAGGCGTTCTTAAACCTGTTTCGTTAATCGTTAATGAGGTACAGCCAGTGTCCTTAAGCTGTGAATTTTTAGCTGTTGCTGTTAGTGTGAACGTAGCTCCTGCTACGGTTGCATCAATGCTGTATTTTTTAGATTCTGTAATATATGGATCAGCATTTAAGCCAAGTACTTTCATATCATTAGTGTAAGCACGGCTATCGGTATAAAGCTGCTCTTGTAAATTAGCCAAACGCACTAATTCTCGTTGTGCTTCTGACCGATCAGAGCGCATCACAAAGCTAGTATACGAAGGGTAAGCCACAGCCGCTAATATGCCAATAATGGCTACCGTGATCATCAACTCGATTAAAGTAAAGCCTACGTTCTTTGAAGTTAAGTACATTATTGATTCTCTTGTATATATAAATGCGTTCTATTGGTGCTTAATGAAAAGCCCACAGGGATAATAGTTCGGCCAACAATAATATTACCTGTTGCCTTATCAATGGTATTAGGATCGCCATCATCATTAGGCACAACAATTAAGGTTGGACTATCTAAAAATGATTGATCAATAACAATACTGCGATCTTTTTCATCAATGACACCATCATTTTTCCATTTGTAAATTTGTCGTCCTTGCGCTAAATCAACCGCGTATAACCGTCCTGTACCGCCAGGAACTTCACAAAAAAGTACATTATTGTCTGGTGGGGTATAAGAATTAAAGTAAACGACATTATTTATAGCAATAGCTGATGACGAGTTTTTTTCTCCTTTCGATTTATTAAAGTTAATAAACCAGCCTTTTTTGTTACTTAACTCTATTTCTTTCTTTTGACGATCTATATCTGTTAGTGATGCATTATCAAACACACTAGTAGTTAAGTTATACAAATCACTACTTGCTGCAGAATGCACAATAGGTGAGGGAGTTTTAGGAGTGGTACTTGCCGTAAATGAGCGTGTAGAAACATTCTCGTCTTTAATCATAAAGAAAGCGTCTTGCGTATCATCACCTAACGGGTTTGAACGATCACCACTACCAATTAATAGTGCATCGTAAGGTATTTCTTGTTGTCTGATAATCGACTTACCATTTGAAACCGTTTCAATAGTTTCGGTAATAAATGCCCTAACGATAGAAGGTTCATAAAAGAATCGTCGGTCTTCAACTACCTTGCTATTACTACCAACAGATGCAAGCTTAAAGACAGTCCATGGGTTTTTAGTATCATTAGGGTTTGCATCAGGCATATCTACTCGCCAAATATTCCCCCCTGTGTCTCCAACATAAAGCCTGTCTGATAAACCATCACCGTTACTATCAAGGGTCGCAACGCCTGAAGGAATACTGTCAGTAATGCCAGTAAACGCTGTTGTTCCACCACTAGGAGCTAAGCTCCATTTAAGATCGCCTGTTTCTGCATCAACCATATAGATCGC
>JBMZCX010000067.1:0-15469 GCA_049613795.1 Thalassotalea sp.
TAACAGCTTAATAGGAGGAATAATTCTCGTTTATTACTAAACATATCCACTCCTTTTCATTTTTACAATTAATTAACACTATATCGTAATGCAATAAATTACAAAGTAAATTATTACTTCCTTTAATGTTTTTGAAGAAAAAACACACAAATAGTAGATATTTACTAGTAGAAAGCGAGAAACAGTCTAAACTGTATTTATAAACAGTGATTTTTAAAGGTATTGTATGAGCTCACCATTTTTAAAAATGATCGAAGAAAAAATGCGATTAAAACGCTATGCAAAAAGAACCATTGAATCTTATACCTACTGGATAAAATGCTACATTCTCTTTATCAATAAACAACACCCCATTCATTGCCATAATACTGAGGTAGAAAGCTATTTATCATATTTAACTAATCAGCTTAACCTTGCACCAAGAACGCAAGCCATAGCACTTAATTCGCTAGTATTTCTTTATCAACATATTATTGAAAAACCACTATCGTTAGAATTAAATTTTAATAAAAGCAAGCAAAGCACTAAGCTCCCAACGGTACTAACAAAAGCAGAAATTAAGATATTATTCGCTCATACTAACCCTAACTATCTCTTATTATGTCAGCTCATGTACGGCAGCGGTTTACGGCTAATTGAAGTAGTTAGACTTCGAATTCAGGATATTGATTTCAATTACTATTGTGTAAACGTATGGCAAGGTAAAGGAAATAAAAATCGCCGTGTAACCCTTGCCAAAGAATTAATTCCACAATTAAAAAAACAGGTTGAATATGCAAAGGTCTATTACGATATTGACAAGTCTAACGATAATTATAAAGGGGTTTACTTACCATTTGCTTTAGCGAAGAAATACCCCAGCGCACCTTATGATATAAATTGGCATTATTTATTTCCGTCACGTCGTTTAAGTGCAGACCCTGAAAGTAACGGTATGAGACGACATCATATTTGTGAAACAAACTTAAGAAAAACAGTTAAACACGCTGCCGAAAAAGCAGAAATAAATAAACATGTTACTTGCCATACACTACGTCATTCTTTTGCCACTCATTTATTGCAACGTGGCGCAGACATTCGCACAGTGCAAGAGCAGTTAGGTCATACCGATATTCGTACCACCCAAATTTATACCCATGTAATCGAGAATGGTGCAAATGGTGTACAAAGCCCATTTTCAGATCTATAGAGCAATACTTTTACAATAGCGTATTAGTTTCCATTAGCTTTTACCGATTAATACGTAACTGTTCTATATTTATATAAATACCCTCTCTGCCAGCATAAACAAGGAATGCTGATGACGAAATTACCTGAAATTCTTATTTGCTCAAATGCTACTCGCCACGGCATGGTACTTACGCTATCAAGCAGCCTTATATTGTTATTGCTATTAACCATTGGTCAGTATTTTTGGCAAGCAGCAAAGCTACCTTTAATATTTTTAGTATTAGCTGCTTTTGTGTGTTTAGTAGTGGGCATAGTTAAAATTATTGAACCTCAATATAGCTTTAAACTTAACCCTAAATCGTTAAAATTTATACACCGTAAAGGTATTTGGTCACTCCCATGGTCATTAATTAATAACATTAGGCCAGTTAAAAATGTTAGTGGTATTGCCACCGAAGAGCTCGCCTATGTTGGCTTAACATTAACGAACATTAATGAAATCGCAGCCCGTATCCCGCCTAGGCTAGCTAACCACCTTATTCATGAACAACGTCCTATTTTACTTTATTGTGTATCACGTGGCTTATTGCCGATTGAGGAAATTGTGATAAATTTTAATGAATTTGTTATAGGCAAGAAGGTATTAAAAGGGCCCGTGGCTGGTTTTTTACACCAATGTGTTTTATTACACGCTATTTTTGGTGCTCATTTATTTATACCACAAACATGTATTGATCGATCAATGGATGACTTTTCTGCGCTACTAAGAGATTGCAAAAACTGTCATTCACATTATTTAACCGAATAAAAAAGCCCTAATTCACTCGGTAAATTAGGGCTTCCACAAAAATTTTCAATTATATAAAAGCGAAGGCGTCTGCATACATACGGTCAATTAATGCGCCTTTGGAAACAAAGTCGGTGCGCACTATGCCAACCATATCGAAACGGCCTGCTAAATATATATCGTAAAGCGATAAATCACTTATATCGGCCATTACCGTTTTATGCACTATACCTGTTTTTCCTTGCCACTGTTTGCTGGCATTTTCAATAACAGGGTAAAACTCACTGTTGCTAAGTTTACTTAACGTTGCTTGCGTTTTCTCTAATTCGTAACTTGCGCTTTCTTCTCTAAGTCCCCAGTAAACAATCACTTTACGCGTTGAACCCTCTAACGCTAATTGTTCAAATATTGATTTGATATACGAAAAGCCCGTACCGCCTGCAATAAGTAATAAAGGACGTTCACTATCAACTAAATGAGCTTTGCCTAATGGCATTTCTACTTGTACTTGCTCAGTTGACTGTATTTTTTCAATCACTTGCATTGGGTAGCTGTCTGCACCAAAAGCGCCTATTTGCAGCTCGATAAGATCCGAATCAGGTGCGCTCGCAATTGAAAATGGACGTTTGTCTTCTTCCGACATAATAAAGTTCAAATATTGACCGGGTAGAAAATCAATGTGTTGCTCAGGTTTCAATAGCACCTTATAAACAAACTCTGTTAATGGCTCTAACGAATGTACCTGACAATTAATAATACTCATTTTCTATTTTTACCTTAATTTACGTCGTTAACGTTATTTGCGATGATCGCATCATATTTTATCATGTTTGTTTTTCGACTACTCAATAATATTAAGTTCGTCCCACATGTCATCAATTTCTTGCTTAATGGCATCGTCCATTACAATTGGCTCTCCCCATTCACGGGTAGTTTCGCCCGGCCATTTATTGGTAGCGTCCATACCCATTTTAGAACCTAAGCCTGAAACAGGTGAAGCAAAGTCTAAATAGTCGATAGGGGTGTTTTCAATAAGAACGGTATCTCTGCTCGGGTCCATTCGTGTGGTCATTGCCCAAATTACATCTTTCCAGTCACGCGCGTTTACGTCGTCGTCACATACAATAACAAATTTGGTGTACATAAACTGACGTAGAAACGACCAAACACCCATCATTACGCGTTTAGCATGGCCCGCATATTGTTTTTTAATAGTTACCACGGCTAAACGATACGAGCAACCTTCAGGCGGCAGGTAAAAGTCTTGAATTTCAGGAAACTGTTTTTGCAAAATTGGCACAAACACTTCATTTAATGCCACACCCAAAATAGCAGGTTCATCTGGCGGACGCCCTGTGTAAGTGCTGTGGTATATCGGATTTTTACGCTGCGTAATATGGGTTACAGTGAACACAGGAAAGTCGTCAACCTCATTGTAGTAGCCTGTGTGATCGCCGTATGGGCCTTCTGGCGCCATTTCGTCTGGATCAATATAACCCTCAAGAATAATTTCAGCGGTAGCGGGCACTTCTAAGTCGTTACTTATACACTTTGCCACTTCGGTTTTTGCGCCACGTAATAGCCCTGCAAAGGCATATTCTGATAATGTATCTGGCACAGGTGTCACCGCACCAAGTATAGTGGCAGGGTCAGCACCAAGGGCAACCGATACAGGATATTTTTCACCTGGGTGTTCTTTTTTAAACTCTTGAAAGTCTAACGCACCACCACGATGCGACAACCAACGCATGATCACCTTATTTTTACTCAGTACTTGTTGGCGGTATATGCCTAAGTTTTGCCTTTCTTTATGTGGCCCTCTGGTAACCGTAAGCCCCCATGTAATTAAAGGCGCAACATCACCTGGCCAGCAGGTTTGAATAGGAAGTTTAGTTAAATCGACTTCATCACCACTAAATATTTCTTGCTGACAAAGTGGTTTTTTTATTACTTTAACGGGCATGTTTAGCACTTGCTTATAAAGTGGCAGTTTGTCCATGGCATCACGGAAACCCTTAGGTGGCTCAGGCTCTTTTAACGTAGCAAGTAATTTACCCACATCGCGCAACGCTTCAACACTCGACTGCCCCATGGCTAAAGCGACGCGTTCAGGTGTGCCAAATAAGTTGGTTAATACGGGCACAGTATGGCCAATAGGGTTTTCAAATAACAACGCAGGCCCACCAGCTCTTAGCGTTCGGTCACTAATTTCAGTCATCGCCAAGTTGGTTGATATTGGCTGTTTAATGCGTTTTAGTTGCCCTAACGCTTCAAGTTTGGCTATAAAATCTCTTAAATCGCTATATTTCATTACCTTGCTACTTATATTGTCATTAATACTTTGTTACTTAAGACAAAAATGCCAGCAAAGTTGCTGGCATTTTCTCTAAAGCGATAATTTAACGTTCAGCTATACCACGTGTTTTAAATTACTGACGCTTCATTGAATCAAAAAATTCATTATTAGTTTTATTCATGGCAAGTTTGTCGATCATAAATTCCATGGCGTCTATTTCACCCATGTCATGAACAATTTTGCGTAAAATCCACATTTTTTGTAATTCGTCTGGCTTAGTAATTAACTCTTCACGTCGTGTGCCACTGCGGTTAAAGTGAATTGCAGGGAATACGCGCTTTTCAGCTATTTTACGAGACAGGTGTAATTCCATATTACCTGTGCCTTTAAATTCTTCGTAAATAACTTCATCCATTTTAGAGCCAGTATCAACCAACGCTGTAGCGATAATCGTTAAGCTACCGCCTTCTTCAATGTTACGTGCGGCACCGAAAAAGCGCTTAGGACGATGTAACGCATTAGCGTCTACACCACCTGTTAATATTTTACCTGACGAAGGAATAACCGTATTGTAAGCACGCGCTAAACGGGTAATTGAGTCGAGTAAAATAACCACGTCTTTTTTGTGTTCAACCAAACGTTTGGCTTTCTCAATAACCATTTCAGCTACTTGAACATGGCGATTAGCAGGCTCGTCGAACGTTGACGCAACTACTTCACCTTTCACCAAACGCTGCATTTCGGTTACTTCTTCAGGGCGCTCATCAATAAGTAGCACCATTAATTCACATTCTGGGTGATTATGAGCAATACTTTGCGCAATGTTTTGTAGTAGTAAGGTTTTACCTGCTTTAGGTGGCGCAACTATTAAACCACGCTGGCCTTTACCAATAGGTGACGCTAAATCTAAAACACGTGCTGTTATATCTTCGGTTGAACCATTACCACGCTCCATACCAATGCGCTGATTCGGGTGAATAGGCGTAAGGTTTTCAAATAATATTTTATTGCGTGAGTTTTCTGGTCGGTCAAAGTTAACTTCATTAACTTTTAATAATGCAAAATAACGTTCGCCGTCTTTCGGAGGGCGTATCTTACCTTGAATAGTGTCACCCGTTCGCATACTAAAGCGACGAATTTGGCTAGGCGATACATAAATATCGTCTGGGCCAGCCAAATATGATGAATCTGCTGAGCGTAAAAATCCAAAGCCATCCTGCAGAATTTCTAATACGCCGCCACCAAAAATATCTTCACCGCTTTTCGCGTGAGCTTTTAAAATGGCAAAAATAATATCTTGTTTACGGTTTCGAGCTAAATGCTCTAATTTCATGGTTTCAGCTAGTTTAATTAACTCGCCAATGGATTTTTGTTTTAATTCGGTAAGATTCATAGTAGAGGTTCTTTCACTATTTTACGTTGCTATGCACTGCCAAACGGCATTGTTGAACGAATAGAGTTGGGTTTTTGGAATGTTATTTCTGTTGAAAGTTAAACTTAGCATTAAAAATTACATCCGTAAAGTCGAGGACTAATGATTAATGCTATAAACACAAAAAGGCCTGAAATACAGGCCTATACAATTAAAGGTGATTATCTAAAAACTCTTTTAATTGTGTTTTGGAAAGTGCGCCAACTTTAGTGTCAACTACCGCGCCTTCTTTAAATAGTAATAATGTTGGAATACCACGAATACCATATTTAGGTGGTGTGCCATCATTTTGGTCGATATTAAGTTTGCCTACAGTCACTTGACCAGCATATTCGTCTGCAATATCGTTTAATAATGGTGCTATCATTTTACAAGGCCCACACCATTCAGCCCAAAAATCAACTAACACTAAACCTGATGCAGACAATACATCAGCTTCAAAACTGTCATCTGTTAATTGAACAATCTTATCGCTCATTTTATTCTCCGTTAATAATGGCTTTTCGCCAACTGGCGCAAATTATACCTACATCACTTTTAATTACCAATAGCGAAGCCAATATTTATTGATATAGCTCATATCAAAATGGCGCAAAGTGAAGTTAACTCTTTATTAATGTAGCAAACCAGCAGATACTAATTTTTATTAACCACGTAACCTGTTAAGCTAGCGCCATGAATAAAACTCACTTATCAGATATCAAGTTCAAAGAGCTTAATTTAGCCCCGCAAGTGGTCGCTGGATTAGATGCCATGGGCTTTGAAAATTGCACAGCAATTCAAGCAAAATCGCTACCTGTATTAATGGAAGGCAAAGATATTGCCGGCCAAGCACAAACAGGTGAAGGGAAAACTATCGCATTTTTGGCGGCAACTTTTCATCATTTACTTCAAAAGCCTAAACCTGAACATAATCAACCTCGTGCGTTGATCATGGCGCCAACGCGCGAATTAGCGGTACAAATTCATCGCGATGCGCTTGAAATGTCAAAAAGTACAGGGCTAAAGCTTGGTGTAGTTTATGGTGGTGAAGGCTACGAAAGCCAACGCCAAGAGCTTGCCAACGGTGTTGATATTTTAATTGGTACTTGTGGTCGCTTAATTGACTACTTCAAACAGGGCATTTATAACCTTAATAACATTGAAGTTATTGTGCTTGATGAAGCCGATCGTATGTTTGACCTTGGCTTTATTAAAGACATTCGTTACATGTTCCGCCGTATGCCACAGCCAACAGAACGTTTAAGTATGTTATTTTCAGCAACACTTTCGTTTCGTGTGAAAGAGCTTGCTTTTGAACACATGAATGACCCGGTTAGTGTTGAAGTAGCACCAGAGCAAAAAACTAACGTACGAATTTCAGAAGAGCTTTTTTATCCGTCTAACGAAGACAAAATGAATTTGCTGCAAACGTTAATTGAAGAAGAATGGCCTGATAAAGCCATTATTTTCTCTAACACTAAGCATAGCTGTGAAAATGTTCACGCACATTTAGAGGCTGACGGCATTCGTGTTGGCTTACTAACGGGTGATGTTCCGCAGAAAAAGCGTTTAAAAATTCTTGAGCAATTTACTAATGGTCAACTCGACATATTAGTAGCAACTGATGTGGCTGCACGTGGCTTACATATTCCAGCGGTAACTCATGTATTTAACTATGACTTACCTGACGACTGTGAAGATTACGTACATCGTATTGGCCGTACCGGCCGCGCGGGTGCCACTGGCCATGCAATTAGCTTTGCTTGTGAAGAATATGTATTTAATTTACCTGCTGTTGAAGAGTACATTGAACATTCTCTACCTGTAAGTAAGTACGACCAAGACGCTTTGTTAACTGACTTGCCTAAACCTAAGCCTAGACAACGCCGTCATCGTTCTCATAATTCAGGACAAAATCGCGGTAAAACCAACAATAATCGACCTCGTCGTAGCTAACTAGAAGTATTCGCTTATTAATGTCAGCAATAATTGAAAATAACCATTCTCCTTTATATGCGGTCATCGATTTAGGGTCGAATAGTTTTCATATGTTGATCACTCGACAGCTTGCCAACAGCGTGCAAGTTGTCGACAAAGTGAAGCGTAAAGTACGTTTAGCTTCAGGTTTAGATAGCAACAATGTACTAAGCGATGACGCTATTGCTCGCGGGCTAGAATGCCTACGATTTTTTGCCGAACGCCTACAAGATATTCCCAAAGAAAACACTCGAATTGTCGCCACTGCTACCCTCAGACTCGCTACCAACAGCGCAAACTTTATTACTGCTGCCAATAAAATACTCGATAACAACGTTACTTTATTAAGTGGATTACAAGAAGCTGAGAATATATACCTTGGTGTTGCTCATACTAGTTGTGCTGCAAAAAATAAGTTGGTGTTAGACATTGGCGGTGCCAGTACAGAGCTTATAATTGGTAGTGATTTTAATGTTAAGCAAGCCATTAGCCTTGATATGGGTTGCGTTACTTTTAATAAACAGTTTTTCCCCTCAAATGTTATAACAAAGCAATGCCTTAATAATGCGATAAATTACGCCAAGCAATGCTTAACACCGTATATAAAACAATATCAAACACTTGGTTGGGAAGTTGTACTCGGTGGCTCAGGTACTATGCAGGCGTTAGCTGAAATTTTAATGTTTGAGCAGCAACCCGCCATTATTACCCACACTTTTTTACAGCGCATTAACAGCCAATTACAGAAATTTGAACGTATTGACGATATTGCCATTAACGGCTTAACCCATGAGCGAACACCTGTTTTTATTAGTGGCGTCGCTATACTTATCGCACTATTTGAAAGCTTTCACATTGAACAACTACAGCTGTCTAGTGGTGCACTGCGAGAAGGTTTGCTATATGAGATGTTGCCAAATAGCAGAAAAACAGCCATTCGACAACGCACAGTTAATGGACTTACTGCAAAGTTTCATATTGACACTCATCATGCCCAACGTGTTCAGTGCCAATTAACATCCTTATTAAAGAGAGTTGCCACACCTTGGCTCCTTATCGATAAAAACACCATTAAATTACTAGAATCTGCCGTTTTATTACATGAAATTGGCTTATTAATAGAATATAAACGTCATCAGCAACATGGCGCCTATTTGTTGAATAATTCTGATATGCCCGGCTTTGAACAAGCAGAGCGGCAATTTATTGCAGCTTTGGTTAAGCTTTATAAAGGAGATATAAATGTCGACTTATTAAAGTCGCTATCAGCGGTTAACTTTGAACAAGCTTGCTATGCGTTAGTTGTACTGCGCTTAGCTATTATTTTATGTCAGCGTCGACAAGATGACGTATTGCCTGATTACCAAATACAGGTTGAAAAGAATGCACTGTTTCTCTGCTTACCTAAACCTTGGTTAGCACAACATCCTTTAATTGCAGACGAATTACAGCAAGAAAATATTGCCTTAAAAAAAATAGGAATGACGCTTAGCATAACGTGTGAAAATTGCTAAATGCCATCCTATTTCAATCAGCTTTTTATAAGTAAAACTAACGTTCTTCTTTTAACCAGCGTGCAACTTGCTTAGCAAAATAAGTTAAAATACCATCGGCACCCGCGCGTTTAAATGCTAATAAGCTTTCCATAACACAAGGTTTTTCAGCCAACCAACCATTTTGAATAGCTGCCATGTGCATGGCGTATTCACCACTCACTTGGTAGGCATAAGTAGGTACTTGAAAAGTGTCTTTTACACGACGCACTATGTCTAAATAAGGCATACCTGGCTTAACCATTACCATATCTGCACCTTCTTCTACGTCTTGAGCAACCTCATGTAACGCTTCGTCACTATTCGCTGGATCCATTTGATATGACAGCTTATTACCGCCTTTTATATTACTTGAAGAGCCTACCGCATCTCGAAAAGGACCATAATAGCTTGACGCATACTTAGCTGAATAGGCCAAAATACGGGTATTAACAAAGCCATTTTCTTCCAGCTCTTGGCGAATAGCGCCAATTCTTCCATCCATCATATCTGACGGAGCCACTACATCGGCACCCGCTTGTGCGTGAGACAGTGCTTGTTTAACTAAAATATCTTTGGTGATCTCATTTAATACATAGCCTTCATCTTTACCTTCAGTACCAATAATACCGTCTTGACCATGAGTAGTGAACGGGTCTAATGCGACATCCGTGATCACGCCTAATTCAGGAAACTTAGTTTTTAACGCACGTACTGCGCGTTGTGCTAAGCCGTCAGGATTATAAGCCTCTTCAGCAAGTAACGATTTTTTTTCTGCTGGAGTCACAGGAAAGAGTGCAATAGCTGGAATGCCTAAATCAACTAACTCCTGTGCCTCTTCAAGTAATAAATCAATGCTTTTACGTTCAACGCCCGGCATCGACGGTACCGCCTCTCTTTGATTTTCACCTTCTAATACAAAAACAGGGTAAATAAGATCGTTCACTGTTAATTGGTTTTCAGCCATTAACTTTCTTGAAAACTCATCGCGTCGCATTCTGCGCAAACGTCGTGCTGGATATTGTCCCAATTGGCTCATGTAAATACTCCTACTCAATTATATGCTTGTGTCTAATTCAGAAATAACAACCTGATCTCGACCTTGATCTTTTGCTTGATAAAGCGCTTTATCTGCTGCTGAAAATAAGGCTTCTGGACTTAACGATTTTTGTTGCTGATAAGTGGCAATACCACAACTAATGGATAAACTTATTGTGCTGGCTTCATTAACAAAAAAGTTTGCTTTAATTACCGCTAGACGAAGTTCTTCTGCCATCGCAAATGCCCCGTCATTATCTGTTTCTGGTAAAATTAAACAAAATTCTTCACCGCCATAACGGCAGCCTATATCGGTGCTACGACGCATGCTTTCTTTAATTATTTTAGCCAGCGTTATTAAACAGTTGTCGCCTGCTAAATGGCCATAAGTGTCGTTAACACTCTTAAAGTGATCGATATCGATAACGACAATACTTAATGGGGTTAAGTTACGACGGCTGCGACGAAATTCAGCCACTATTTTTTGATCGTAATGGCGTCGATTAAACAAACCCGTTAAATCATCTAGGGTGTTTTTTTCAGCAAGCTCTTGGTTCGCATTTTCAAGCTCTTGCAACGCTATGTTTAGCTCTAATGTCCGCTCTTGTACTCGTATTTCAAGCTGTTCTTGATTTTCTTTTTGTAAAGTTAAAAGCTCTTCTTGCGCTTGTCGTGAAATAGAGGCACTTTCAAGCGATTCTTTTTGTGCTTTTTCACTGTCTAAATTTTGATAATAATACTGGCGGCTTAAAATAAAGGTAATTAAAAAGCCATGAAGCCAATAAGAAAAAGTGTAAAGTGTAGTATTAAAACCATACCATGTGTCGGTCATAATATTCGCCACAATAAAGACTAAATGCAACAATATTATACCGCTAAATAACACGGCTAAACGTTGCTTTTGTTTGACTAAAAATAGACCAACAGCAATTAATACTGCGGCAATCACTACCTCAATAATTTTGCAGATAAATAAATTATCATTAAGATCTAACAACATGCTAACGGGCAAATAAATAAAAAGCAGCCAACCAATAGCCATTAACGTGCGGCTAAGCTGTAATGAATAACGCTTAAGCTTAAACAGTTCATAGGTAAACCAAATAAATAAAATGCCAGAAACAGAGGTTAATAGCGGAATTTCAAGGCCTCTAAGTTCAGGTGCTGTTGGGAAAAAACTGTATAAATTAATGCCGAGAAGTACAGACAGTGAAAGCGTCTTTACAGTAAAGTAACCACAAAGGATCAACAATGATTTACTGCCACTTGCAGTAAAAAGCATTAGCATAACAAAGGCTAATGCAAACATTCCACCAATAGAAATACCACTAAAATATTGGCTATGGCTTAACGCTGAAATAAATTCAGAAGGACTTAAAATATCAACATTTAAGGAGGCATTACCTTCAGATGTTACCGCTAAATAAATTCGCCATGTAGATTTTGGTGAAACTTTTAAGCATGCGCTCGATAAACTATTGTAATGGCGGGTTATATCAGTAATTTTAATCGCGTTGCCATAGCCGCGCTCATAAATATTCAATGCTTGAATTTGTAAGCCATTGTTGAGTACCAAATAAAACTTAGCTTCTTGCTCGCTACGATTCATGATATCTATCGCAACCCAATTTTGGCCTCGATTTAACATTAATGGTTGTTGCTGTAGCACCCAAGTACTATTAGGCAAATTAAATATTTGGTGAATATTATCGTCAACATATTGGGGTGCGAGTATAGAATACTGGCTGGTAACATTAACTTCTTGATTAACGACCACGTCGTAGGTAGCAGCAACCGAACTAAATATTATCACTTGAAACAACAGTATGATGAAAGAACGCCACAGCATGATCATATCGCTGTATTCCAATTAAAAACTTGTTCTGTATTAACCTTTGTTTGGTGGAATATTTCATCTTCTGAGTAAGAGGTTAACTCTGCAAGCTTTTTAACAATAATAGGCAGGTAACTTGGCTCATTTCGGCTACTTTTCGGACGAGGCCGAATATTTCGAGGCGTTAAATAGGGCGCATCGGTCTCTATCATTAACTGCGTTAAAGGAATATATTTTACAATCTCTTGTAGTTCTTTTCCTCTGCGTTCATCACATAACCAGCCAGTAATACCCACATACATACCCGCATCTAAACACGTTAGTAGTTCAGTTTTATTGCCGGTGAAACAATGAGCAACCATAGCAGGGACTTTAGCTAAATAAGGCGTTAAGATTGAAAACCATTGCTCAAAAGCATCACGCTGATGCAAAAACAACGGTAATGATAATTGCGCCGCTAATTCAACTTGTTGTTTAAAAATACGTAATTGTTGCTCTGGTGTAGAAAAATTACGGTTAAAGTCTAAACCACATTCACCAATAGCTTTTACATGAGGCGAGCAAGATAACTGGGTAAGTTGTTCAATATAATCAGCACTAACATTGTCTGCGTCGTGCGGATGAACACCCGCAGTACAGTGTAAGAATTGGGGGTATGTTTGGCATAAAGCAAGCGCTTGCTGACTTTCAGTAACCGAAGTTCCTGTTACTAAGCAACCTGTCACATTTTCAGCTATAGCTCGCTCAATCACTAAATCGCGATCTTTGTCAAAGCGGCTATTGGTGAAGTTTACCCCGATATCAATCACATAACTCTCTCTTTCAAGTCGGTATACCCTGTGTTAACTCAGTTAGTCGACCGACTCTTCAGTATCAACAGTATCCTTTTCGCCAAAATTCATTGACGCAATAAACACCCCAACTTCAAAAAGAATCAACATAGGAATAGCGAGTAATGTTTGAGAAATAATATCAGGTGGCGTTAACAGCATACCAACAACAAAAGCCGCAACAACAATATAAGGCCGCTTAGCTTTTAAACTTTCAGGATCAGTAAAACCCGTCCAACACATTAAGATAATGGCGATAGGTATTTCAAAGGCGATGCCAAAAGCAAAAAATAACTTTAAAACAAAATCAAGATAGCTTGAAATATCCGTTGCAATAGTAACTCCCTCGGGTGCTACTGAGGTAAAAAATGAAAAAACCAATGGAAAAACAACATAATAACTAAAAGCTATGCCGCCATAAAACAAAAAGGTACTACCAAACATTAACGGTGCAACTAAGCGCTTTTCATTACGATAGAGCCCTGGCGCAATAAAAGACCATATTTGATACAAGATATATGGCATTGAAATAAAAATAGCGAGCACTATCGTTAATTTAAAGGGGGCAAAAAATGAAGAAGCAACATCGGTTGCTATCATTTGCCCGCCAATAGGCATAGTGGCTAATAAGGGCTTTGACACATACTCATAAATGTCATTGGCGAAGTAAATCATCGAACAAAAAACAATTAAAATAGAGAGCACTGCTTTTAACAAGCGTGTCCGCAATTCAAGTAGATGATCAAATAACGTATGTGTTTGCTTGGTCATTCACTGTTTTCTTTTTTATTAATGGCTGGTGTTTCTACTTTTTCTGGCTTTTTCATATAAGGCTTGGTAACCATTTCTGCCGCTTCTTTTAACGAATTTAAAGACTCAGCAACTTCAGGTGATAAGTTTTCCATATTAGACTGCTCTGCTTTTTTTAAATTAGCATGCAATTCTTGAATACGTAATTCTTCACTTAACTCAGTTTTTACGCTTTCGCTAAAACGTTTCACGTTATTTATCCAACCGCGCACGGTACGAATAGCCACTGGTAGTCGCTCTGGACCCAGAACAACTAAACCAATTATCGCGATTAATAAAAGCTCCCAAAAGCCTATATCGAACATAAATTAAGCTTTGTCTTTTTCGTCAGCTGTTGAAATTACTTTTTCATCAGCCGCTTGTTTTTCTTCTATTGCTGCTGATTTCTCTGTTTCATCACTTACTGAATTTTTAAAGCCTTTTACAGCACTACCTAAGTCACTGCCTAAGTTGCGTAATTTTTTTGTACCAAATAAAAGCACGATAATGACAGCAACAATTAATAATTGCCAAATACCTATTCCACCCATCGAAAAAACTCCTATAATCTAAGTAACTTCATTATAAAGTTTTGTTTGAAAAAAGCATCACTTAAGCATTAAAAGATAAGGACATTGTGAGATTGATTGATCTATTTCATAGTCGGCTCATTAAAATAGTCATTTTTTGCAGTTTATTCGTCTGTTTTTGCATTACTGCACACGCAGACTGCCTGATGACACTTAAAAAACATACTAAAGCATCTTCAGCACAGCCAGCATCGACCAGCCAAGACAAATTAGAAGAATATGATGAAGAGTGGGTAGAAGACTTTCACGAACGTGTTTCAGAAGGGGTTTATCAATCAGCTTTATGGTTTGATAATTTTTTTACCGAAGAAGACTGTCAACAAAAGAACCCCAGTGCAAATGCAAGAATAAAATTAGAGTGGGCACCGAAAGCAAGAGATTGGCAAGAATTTAAAGTTCGCTTTCGCCTAAAAGTTAAGCTGCCACATTTTAGTAATAAAATGGATTTAATATTATCTGACAATGACGAAAACACGAATAACCAACTTCCTCTTGAAAGTATTAACTCACGACCGCAAACCGAAGAAGAGCACTTTGCTGCGGCAGTTCGTTACGTTTACATTAAAGACAGCCGACAATTAACTGATACCCGACTTGGTATTTCAGGAGGAGACATATTTCTCCGTACTCGTTATGTTCGGCGATTCACCTGGCAAGAAAATCACAGTGTAAAAGTAGAGCCTTCAGCTTATTATTTTCTTGATGATGGTTGGGGCAGTAAGCTACTGCTTGAGTATGATTATCAACTATCAAAACAGGCACAATTTAGAATTAACTATAGTACTCGAGGCTCTCAAGCTTATAGTGGCATAAAATGGAAGCATGGCATGTACAAGCTTAACCAAATAGACAGTACCACCGCATCGTTATTTGGCTTACAAGTTGAAGGGGTTCGCAATAGCGATAGGGGCTTTGTTATTGATAAATATACGCTAAGTTATCGCTACCGATTTAATGCTTATAAAAAATGGCTCTTTTTTGAAGTGGAACCTTTTATGGAGTGGCCTGAAGAAAGAAACTATAAAACAACACCAGGTATTGCTTTACGAATAGAAGGGTATTTCTATAAACATTAACGACTATTCTTTAGGTTAATCTTCTTTAGGTAATACCAGCCATAAGACGATATATGCCAATGCAGGAAAGCCGATAAACAAGCTAGTAATAACAAAAGAAGCCTGAATGCCGCCCTTACGCAAGCCATAATAATTA
>JBMZCX010000068.1:0-15258 GCA_049613795.1 Thalassotalea sp.
TACATGTCTCTTGCTTCAACACCATTTCTAACATCATTTTCAGCTTTAGATGAAAAAGCTGATTGACCATTATTGTAAGCGTATTGAGAAACACCAACAGCCATTGGCGGCCCTTGCTCTAAATCGTCAATATCAAAAGACAGTTGAAAATCAGTTGCGTCTGAAATATTCCATAAAAATGCAATTCTGGCGGCACTGTGATCTCGCTCACCTAAGTCCCATTGCTTATAACCGTCATCATTCCACGTTGTTTGAGCTACATTTTCAATAAAGCCGTCTTGGCTGTTTGACAAGAAATTGGCGCGCATATAAAACGTATCCGTTAGCGGAATGTTTACCATGCCTTCAAGGCGTTGCAAATTATCGGTACCGTAGCTCCCTTTAACAAATGCTTCAAAATCAGAGAATGGTGATTTAGGCACCATATTAACTACACCCATGGCCGCATTACGACCAAATAAGGTTCCTTGAGGACCTTTTAATACTTCAATGCGTGCCATATCTGAAAAAACAACACTTTGTGCTGCTCTTGGCATGTAAATATCATCATAAAAAGTTGCTGATGAGGGATCGCCACCTACACTAATATTTGGGCTTGAAATACCACGCATGGTAATACCCGCTTGTGTCATGCTGCTATCAGAAAAATCAAAGCCAGGTATGAACTTATCAACATCACTCAGCGTAATAGAGCCACTTTCTTCAATTAAATCTTCGCTTACTGTTCCTACCGTTACAGGTACTTTTAAAATATTCTGTATACGCTTTTGTGCAGTAACGGTAACCACTTCAATTGCCTC
Organism: Thalassotalea sp.; assembly: GCA_049613795.1. Lineage (GTDB taxonomy): Bacteria > Pseudomonadota > Gammaproteobacteria > Enterobacterales > Alteromonadaceae > Thalassotalea_B. Next base: position 801 of record JBMZCX010000068.1, read on the forward strand.
TTCTTTATTTAAAGCTTGATCTGCTTCGGCGGCATAAGTGAATGAGGAAGAAGTAGCTATTGCTGATAATAATGCAATGGCAACGGGATGCTTTTTTAACGAGAGTATTGCACTAGCTGATGATGTATCTTGCAACATAATATTTCCCCATGTATTTATTTTGTAATAGTTATTTTTGTAATTCTTTTTATAATTCAGTATTCACTATATTAGTGCCTGCTAATAAAAGCTTACTTATTGTTCAAAAATACTGACGAATAATTAAAATATTCTAGTTTAAAATTAAAAACTAGCTTAAAAAGTCAATAAAATCACATAAAAGCAATAATTAGCTCAAATAGTCTAATTACAGAAAGTTATAATTAATGTCTGAAAGTCGCGAGTATTTTTCGTTACTTTTATTATGCTAAGGTTTCTAAAGGCTTATTCGGAATAGATCAAAAATGTTAGATAGCGAATTATGTGAAAAGGCGAGGCTAAGCAGAGATGCACGCTTTGACGGTAAATTTTATACCGCCGTGCTAACAACGGGCATATTTTGTCGCCCTATTTGCCCAGCTAGGCCACCTAAGCCTGAAAACGTGTGCTATTACCTTAGTGCAGAGCAAGCGCAAGCGGCAGGATTTCGCCCCTGTAAACGCTGTATTCCTGAGTGCGCGCCGTCGTTAAATATTCCCAATAAATTACAAAAAATATGTAATGAGTTTGACTTTAATAAAGACTCAGTCAGCACAGTTGCAAATAAACTTAATATCAGTGAACGACAATTACAGCGTGTATTTAAAGAAAATTACGGTATTGCCCCCTTGCAGTTTTTTCAACAGCAGCGTTTATTGCTCGCCAGCAAGTTATTAAAAACAACCACATTGTCGATTACAAATACTTGCTATGCTTCTGGATTTACCAGTGTTAGGCGATTTAATGAAGCAATAAAGTCTGCTTATCGTTGCACGCCAAGTGAATTAAAAAAGTCGAAAGAGCCAAGCAACAAAGCGAACAATATTTCACTTGAATTAAGCTATCATCCGCCGTTTGACTGGCCACTAATGTTGAAGTTTTTTTGTGACCGACAAATAGCAGGCATGGAATGCGTGAACGATGATAGCTATCAACGCACCGTTGCCATAGATAATTGCCGAGGATGGCTAAAAGTAACTCATCACGAACATAAAAACGCATTAATTCTTACCGTTAACTTATCTGATTACCGCTACTTAAATAATGTGATTGTGCGGGTTAAACGCATGTTTGACCTAAATGCTGACATGTTCCTTATTCATCAACAGTTAACACAAAGCACAATACTTGAAAAAACAATAGCGCGTTATCAAGGCTTGCGTTTACCTGGAAGTTGGGACCTATTTGAGTTTTCTATTAGAGCTATTTTAGGCCAACAAGTGTCAGTAAAAGCCGCCACAACTTTTGCCAAACGTATTGCTGAAAAATATGGTGATGGCAATGTACAAAGTAACCCAGCTGAGAAACTCAAACTGCACTTTCCTTCTATTGCACAATTATCAATCGCCGACTTTGAGGGCATTGGCCTAACAACCACTCGCAAGCAAACATTAATTAATTGGGTGTCTTTTTACCAAACTCATAAAGATGCGCTAGAAAGCTGTAGTTCAAGTAACGAACTCAGCAAACTTATTGCGCCCATTAAAGGCATTGGGCCTTGGACCATTAACTATTTAGCAATGCGCGGTTTAAGTGACCCTAACGCTTTTCCAAGTGCCGACTTAGGCGTAATAAAGGCATTAACATTTAACGATAAAAAACCGAGTAACAACGAAATTTTAGCCTTAGCGGAACAATGGCAGCCATGGCGTTCATACGCCACACTCTATTTATGGCACTCACTTCACTAGCGCTACTTCACCACATTTAAAGGTTTACTATGTATTACACTACTTATCATTCGCCTTTTGGCGACATTGCATTAACCGCAAATGACGACGGGCTAACCGCATTGTCATTTCTTGACGGTGAAAAGCCTCTTGTACTTGACGAGAATCACCAAAAGTCCCCCCAGCACTTTACTGAAGTAATTACGCAATTAACGCAGTATTTTTCCCATGAACGAACACAATTTAATTTACCATTGGCACCTCAAGGCACCGCCTTTCAACAGCAAGTATGGCAAGCACTACAAACCATTAACTTTGGCGACACCCAAAGTTACGCTTGGCTGGCGAAGTACATTCAAAATGAAAAGGCGGTACGTGCCGTGGGTAGCGCTAATGGTAAAAATCCAATTGCGTTAATTATCCCTTGCCATAGAGTGATTGGCAGTAATAAAAAATTAACAGGCTATGCGGGTGGCTTAACCTTAAAAGCAAAGCTATTAAGCCATGAAAAAGCAGAGTTTATTAATAAAAAATAAGTTAGTTAAGCCCGTTTTAAGGTTACACTGTTAGCCTTTAGCAATTGCTAACTATCTATCGATTTGAGGTGCAACATGAATAGTCAACGCCAAGCAGTTTATGTATGGAGTAAGTATTTACGTCTTTTTCATTGGTTAAATGTATTAACTATTATGCTATTACTCGCTGTGGGCTTGGTTATTTTCAATGCCAAAACGTTTGGCGTAAGCACTGACGGTAAAATATTATTAAAAACAATTCATGTGCTTATTGGTTATTTTTTTGCCGCTAACTTACTGTTTAGAATAGTGTTAGGGTTTGTCGGAAAAGGCTACGAACGTTGGCATAAAACACTCCCTTTCGCTAAAGGCTTTAGTAAAGAACTTAGCGAATACAAACAACAACCTAATAAAAAATACAAAGGCCATAACCCATTAGGAAAACTCATGGTAGGGGCATTATTACTCGCCATGTTTGTACAAATGATCACGGGCTTGGTAATTGCAGGCACCGACATTTATTACCCACCGTTAGGACAATATTTTGCTAAAAGCATCGCCGTAGACAACAATAAACTTGAATTAATTAAGCCGTACTCGAAAGAAAACGTAAACCCTGAAGCTTATAAAACCATGCGCGAGATCAGAAAACCCTTTATAACCACTCATATTTACGCTTTTTATAGCTTACTTTTATTAATTCCATTACATATTATTGGCGTTATTATTGGCGAACGGCGAGAAAAAACAGCGTTAGTGTCTGCCATGATCAACGGTTATAAATATCTCCCGAAAGAAAAGCCGTAAATAGGCATACCTGACAATGTAAGATTAAGGTAAACTCGCACACGTGTGTTTTTACTACGGAAGTTAACTTGGAAGTTTTTATTATTATTGCCGCGCTAATTATTGCGTGGTTTGCATGGCAGTTATATCGGGCAAAATTATTTACGCGCTTTAAAGCAAGGCTTAATACTGAAATAAAAGCACAGGTTGAAGCGAATATTATTGAAGAATTAGCAGCAACCCGTAGTGACTTATTTCCTAATAATGACTGCCATCAACAAGCGACTATTGATTACTGGTGTCGTTACCCTGTGCGTATTTTACAAGCGGCTCTCACTAGAGAAATAATTAGTGAGCAATGGTTAAAAGAAACAGGAAACTACCGTAACAGTCAGCATTTGTTGCATATTCAAAGAGATAAAGCGCATCGTGAGCAACTAGTTAACGAAGATTGTTGATCACGACAGCTTTGCAATAACGAGAAGTAGCGTATTATTCAATACGCTTAAATTGTAAATCCCAAACACCATGCCCTAACTTTTGACCTCTGTTCTCAAACTTAGTTAAAGGACGAGAGTCTGGTCGAGGGACATAATTATTATTTTCAGATAAATTACTATACCCTGGCGCTACGCTCATATCTTCAAGCATACATTCAGCATAGTTTTCCCAATCGGTTGCCATATGAAACACACCACCTACTTTTAACTTTTGGCGTATAGCTTCAACAAATTCAGGTTGCACAATGCGGCGTTTATGGTGTTTTTTCTTATGCCAAGGATCTGGAAAGAACAACTGAACCGTTGTTAAACAACCATCAGGAAGACAATCAGCAAGTACTTCTATGGCGTCGTGTTCATAAACCTTTAAGTTAGTAACCTCTTGCTCTTGCGCTAATGCAATGCAAGCACCTACACCGGGCTTATGTACTTCAACACCAATAAAGTTTAACTCAGGGGCGTTTTTAGCCATTTCAACTAACGACTTACCCATACCAAAACCAATTTCTAATACCAGAGGTTGGCTATCAGCAAAAAGGCTATTCACATCAATCAAACCGTCTTGATGGTTTAAGCCCATAGCAGCCCAATGTAACTCTAATGCCCTTGCTTGCGCATTCGTTAAACGCCCTTCGCGTTTTACAAAACTACGTACTTTGCGAATGTACTTACCTTCTTGCTCAGCTTGTTCAATCGTTTTATGAACACGGCTTTCATTTTCTTTTTCAGTCATACTTATATCTTATATTTACAATTTAACTTTTTATTTAATCGTTTTTATATACATAAAATTCATTGCTAGCCAATTACGCTAAATAAATGAGTTTTAGGCAAAGCGACAACATCTTTTACCCGCTATTGTCATTACTATAACCTTCGCTGAGAGAATTAAAAGTACTTTAGACAAGGCGAGTTAATGAAGGAATAGTTATTCATATTTCACATTAACTTAACGATGTATAAAGCACTTTTAAACACTCAGAAATTATTCAGCCCACCACACATCGTAAAGCTCACTAACCGAAACAGCCGTTGCGCCATTAGTTTTTAACCAACTTTCAACTGCACCACGATGCTCTTCTGTACATTGTCCTAAACTTTGTGTGCATACTAAACCATGCCAAAGGGTGTCACCTTCACCACCAAAACCTAAGCCATTAGCTTCAATCACTTCATCAAAAAATTTATTCATGAAGCTATCAATTCCTTCGCCATCAATATCGTCAGCAAATTTCCAAGCGACATCAAAGCCTAATTCTTTAAACTCATCAACGCGCAATTTTTTACGAAGACGCATACTACGGTTTTTTGCATCAATTTTCATATTTACCTACTTAATTTTAATGGTGGGATATAACGCATAAATTATATCACTAATTTTAAGGTGAGTAGAGTGTGCATTTTTGATAAACGAGATTGTTTGGTTTAGATGAATTGGCTACACTGACGCCACTATGACAAATGAAATTAAAATATCGGCAGCCTCTGCCCAAAAGTTCAGCCAACAAGTACTTAGCTGGTATCACCAACAAGGCCGAAAGCACTTACCATGGCAACAAAATAAAACCCCATACCGTGTTTGGATCTCTGAAATTATGTTGCAGCAAACACAAGTTGCTACCGTAATTCCTTATTACCATCGCTTTATGGAAAGTTTTCCTACAATTACTGACTTAGCCAATGCCGACGAAGATAATGTGTTACATCATTGGACTGGTTTAGGCTACTACGCCCGCGCTAGAAACTTACATAAAGCAGCCAAAATAATTGATCAACAGTATCAAGGGAAGTTTCCTGAAGATATTGAAGAGGTTATTGCCCTACCCGGTATTGGTCGCTCAACCGCAGGTGCAATATTAAGTTTATCATTGCACAAACACCACGCTATTTTAGACGGTAATGTAAAACGAGTACTTGCCCGTAGTTATACGGTAGAAGGCCACAATGCCCAAGCAAAGTTCGAAAAGGCACTATGGCCAATAGCCACAACACTTACCCCAAAAAAAGACGTAGCCTCTTTTAACCAAGCGATGATGGACTTAGGCGCTATGGTATGTACGCGTAGCAAGCCCAATTGCCAAGCATGCCCTATTAACAGTAACTGTTTAGCCAATAAATTGAGTGAGCAGGCAAATTTCCCTCAGAAAAAGCCAAAGAAAAATACCCCTGAAAAATCAACCACTATGTTAATAATAAAAATTAACAATAAACTTTTAATGTTCAAACGTCCCCCGTCAGGTATTTGGGGCGGGCTTTATAGTTTTATTGAAGTTGATCACGAGAAAGAAACAAACACTATGTTAGCTAAATATGGGCTCACCGCAATCAGTAGAAAAACGCTTACGCCTTTTAGACACACTTTTAGCCACTTTCACTTAGATATAACGCCAATATTGTTAGAATGTGAGCAAAGTAGCAGTAACTACATGATTACAGAGCCTGACCAAGCACACTGGTATATGCTAGATCACGAAAACAACGTGGGTTTAGCCGCTTCTAGCTGTAAAATAATTGAAGAAATAAAGGAGTTAGCCTCTATAAGTTAACTGCTTGCATTAAAATACCGTCATTGTTTTAAAGGTAATTCGATGATAACTGCTAACCCTTTATTTACTCGGTTATGAAGAGAAAGTCGCCCATTATGTGCTTCAATAATTTCTCGACAGAGAGCTAAGCCTAAACCTGTTCCTGCTTGTTTGGTGGAATAAAATGGAACAAGTGCATTTTTAAGTACTTGTTCCGACATTCCTGTTCCTTTATCTTTAATAATTAAATGAATGGTGTCTTGGAGTATCTTAATAGCTAGTGTTACCTCTTCTTTTATCGATTCGGACTCGTAAGCATTCTTAAGTAAATTAATAAGCACCTGCTCTATTTGGCTAACATCGATAGGAATAAGCAGCTCTGGAATTTCATCTTCAACAGTAAAGCCAAACTGAGTTTGTAACTTGGTTATCATATCACTTAACAGTACTTCGGTAATGATGGGGTTAGGTAATTTAGCAAAACGTGCATAACCTAAAATGAAGTGATTTAGATGTTCAACGCGTTCTTTAATCGTGTCGAAAATCATCACTAATTTATCATCTCCCAATTTATTCGCGATTATTTTTCCTGAATGTGAAACAGAAGATATTGGTGCCAATGAATTATTAAGTTCATGACTGATAACCCTAATGACTTTTTTCCAAACAATAACTTCTTGTCGATTTAATTCACGAGTCATGTGCTTTAATAAAAATAAATGATGCCTTTTATTATTTAATACAAATGCCCCTCTCGATAAATGCCATGTTTCATTTACTCCATTGCTTTCAATCGAAAATAAGCCATCTGTATGTTGCGTTAAGGCAACTTGTAAGCTCTCTGGCCATTGTTTTTTTAGTTGGAAGAGTTTTTCTCCCTCAAGTCGCTCTCCTTTATTAAGAAAATGTCGGCTTGCGCTATTGGAATACACAAAGTAATCATCGTCATCAACTAAAAACATTACAATAGGAGAGCTTTCTATTACTTTGTCTAACAGCAGCTCCCTTTGATAAATATATTGCTTTTCATTTCTAAGTTTCACAGCGACTTGGTTGTATAACTGACCAATTTCACTTAATTCATCTTTGCCTTCAATATCCAAGGTAATTGAAAATTCATTATCCTTAAAATTTAACAAGCCGCCTTCTATTGCCGATAATTTTTCAGATAACGGAGTAAAAAAATAATGAATTAAACTTATTGATAAAAAAGTCACTAACGCCAACACTAACGCGAAGAACCACCAATCTTCCCCTGAAAAATAACAAAATAACAAACTATTACTTAACCAAATTAATGATAAACAAATGGCTGTTAATCGCCCTTTAATAGAGTGAAATATCATTTTTCAATTCCATACTTTTCCATACGCCGATAAAGGGCTTGTCGACTTAGCCCTAATGATTTTGCAGCATGACTGATCACCCCATCACTTTCTTTAATTGTTTGCTCTATAACACTCTTGGTTAACGTTTCTTCTTGAAAACAAGCTTCTTTTTCTTCTAAAACTAAGGCGTTCAAGCCAAAATCTTCGGCGCGCCACTCTGCTGACGTAGACAAAACCGTTGCCCTTTGGCAAGCATTTTCTAATTCTCGTACATTACCAGACCAGTCATGGTCGCGTAATGCCTTTAGTGTTGCTTTAGAAAGCTCTTTTTTAGCATCAGTAAAAGATTGCACTAAGGGCTCGATGTCATCTTTACGTTGATTTAATGGTAATAACTCAAGCTGAATAACATTAAGGCGATAGAATAAATCTTCACGAAATTGCCCTTGCGTAATTTGATCTTCCAAACAAGCATTAGTCGCACTTATCACACGAACATCGACTGTTTGTGTTTGGTTACTGCCTAAACGCTCAAACTCTCCCGTTTGAAGTACCCGTAGCAGTTTCATTTGCCCTGATAATGATAAATTACCAATTTCATCAAGAAACAATGTCCCGCCGTCAGCAGCTTCAAAACGCCCAATACGCTTTTTATTTGCTCCGGTATATGCACCAGCTTCAGCTCCAAACAACTCAGCTTCCATTAAGTCTAAAGGTAAAGCACCCACATTCACTTTAATAAAAGGCTTTGCTACTCTGGGTGAATTTGCATGTAAAATATTGGCTATTTTTTCTTTGCCCGCCCCATTAGGGCCTGTTATTAATACATTTACGTGTGACTTTGCCACTTGAACTGTCATATCAACTAAACGCTGCATTGCGGTACTAGCAAAGATTAAACCGCACAAATTAACCGTGTTATTGTGTAGATCTCTTTCTCTTTGCTGTTGCCTTAATTGTTGTGACTTTTGCTGCACATCATTAAGCTCAATTAAATTATTGATTGTGATTAACAGTCGATCATCATCCCATGGCTTAGCTAAGTAATCTGCCGCCCCATTTTTTACCAATTCAATGGCCGTGGCCAAATGTGTCCATGCGGTTAAAAGAATAACTGGTAGATCAGGCTGAAGAGATCGAATGTGATAAAACGCAGCTTTACCTTCCTCGCCACTTGTAGTGTCTTGTGTAAAATTCATATCAAGCAATACCAATGATATTTTTTGATACATAATAATAGGAAAAGCTTCTTGGGGGCTTTGTACCGCAATAACTTGATAATCGTGAAGCTCAAGCAATATGGCTAATGCTTGGCATATTGCTGGATTGTCATCTACAACCAATATTTTATTCATCGTGTTTTAATAATGCCCTTTTAAGTTAACGTTTTACTAAATGGATAGAGCGTCCTCTATCCAATCTATAATAACCTTTATTTTTACTACACAGATCGAGTCGCAATTGCTGGCGAAATTAACGAAGCTTTACGAGCAGGGAGTAAAACTGAAAAACCAACCACAACGACAATGCCTAAAATGGTCATTAAAATATAACTAAACGACAATGCATTTGAATCAAAGAACGTCATTAAGTAATTATTTAACACTAGAGCAAGTACAACGCCAAGCGAAATGCCTATTGCTGCAATTATGGCACTTTCGGTCATAAAATAACTTAAGATATCCCCTTTGCTTGCTCCTAACGCTCTTCGTGTTCCAATTTGCTTCTGACGACGATTAACGTTAAATATTGTCATACCTGCAATACCCAGCGCGGTAATAAAGGCCAAGACAACAATGATGATAAATAGCATATTGGTCATTAGTCTATCGTTTTGATAACTAGACGCTTTTTGTTGAGCAATCGTCGAAGGAGTATTTACCACACGACGGTTTTCAAGTGCTAATAAATAATCCTGAACATTCGCCATGACATTGTCAACTTGATCTTTTTCAACTAACACGCCAAATCGCGTAAATTTTGAAGGTCTTAGCATCGCAATAAACATATTATATTCAACCAAAGTAGAATGTACCCAAGGGCCTTGCATTTTATCTACAATACCAATCACCTGTAATGGATTGTTCATTATGTAAACGGTTTTGCCAAGCGCATCCTCCTCAGGAAATAACGTCTCAGCCAGCGCTTGAGTAATAATGGTTACCTTTGGCATTTCATTTCCATTCACTAAATAAGTGACTTCTTCAGGGCGAAAGTTTCGTCCTCTACTGACTTTTTGGCCTAACATATTAATTAAAGAACTCCCCCCACGAAAATTTGCACTACCTACAGTAATGGCTCCTTCACTTTCAAGCTGATTACGTACCATCCAAGAGTCACCACTACCCGATAAAGGCACTTGGTTAACAGCCGTTGCCTCAATAACACCAGGCATCTTTTTTAATTGCTGAGCATCAAGCTCTAATTGTTTAATAACATCGACATCTTCATCAAAGAAAAACATCGTAAAATTAACAACTTGAGATTCAGGGATACCTGTATCACGCTGCATATCACTGATACGCTCTTGAATAATAAAAGCGGCATTACTTACAATGGCCAATGTTAATGCTATTTGAAAAATAATAAGCACCACGCTACTTTTGTTACGTACCATGGCATTAAAAATGGGAGAAATAATTAACATAAGGGGCTCCTACTGAGTTTTAAGATAAATTGAAGGCAACGTAGTGCATACGCGCCATGCAGGATAAATACCCGCAAGTACCGTTGCAGCCACGGCAATAACAGGGGCAGTAAATAACATAGTAAGGTCCATAGTGGCGAGTACATCAAACCCGTCAAATTGAGCTTTCAAAAGCGTTAGTCCTATTTGCGCAAATACTAAACCGAGAAGGCCTCCTAATAGCCCTAGCAGGCCTACTTCTACTAAGTGTTGAGCAAACACTTGCCCCTGACTTGCCCCTAGTGCCCTTCTTACTCCTACATTAGGTGCTGAACGTAAAAATTTAGCCAGTAATAGTCCAATCGTATTAACCAGACAAACTGACAAAAATAAGAAACTGACCCCAACTAATACATTACTGTCATCACCCACTACATCGTTATAAGTCATCCATTCCTTTACATTTTGTAGCACAGCTCTTGCATCACTATGTTCAAAGCGTCCTAATTTTTGTTGCTGCTCAACATAACCGCGCAAGTACTGTTTTACAGTTTCTAACGCTTTTTCATCGGGTAATTCAAACCAATATTGCAGCCAAATAGTTTCAGAGGCTAATTTATCCTCATAAGAATTTACCTCTTCTTCTTTCCAGCCATTGTTATTTCCCCATGAATCGACTTGGGTTATTGTTGTTAATGAAAATGGTACAAAAACTTCCTCTGCACTTTGAAAGGCACCATTATTTAAGTCATAAAATTTAGGGGCTGGGTTCCATTTCTGTATAATGCCAACAATACGAAATGTTTTGTCATTTAAATAAATTTCTTGGCCAACATTGTCACCACCACCAAACAATTTATTATTCAATTCTTCACCAATAACAACTTGATTGGCTGGATTTTCATCCACCTCTTTAGACCATGTTCCTCCATAGAGAAAGGCAACATCAAACATTGAAAAAAAGTGACGGTTAGTTACCCTTGCTGTATGTAGTAAAGGGGTAAAGCTAGGGTCTAAAGAGCGTACAGCATAGCCCGTTTTAAAAAGAGGTGTATGACGATACTCAGCAAGAATACGAGCAATATTACTTGCATCTTGATAAGTTACTTGCAAGGGCACGTCATCATCTGTTTGCCATGTTGTATTTTGATCAGAGCTAAGCAACTGCATTGCAAAAAGTTGTTCGCTCTTTTGTGGGATAGGATCATTTGAACTCACATGATTTAAGGTTAAAGCAGTCATAGAAATACCAATGCCACATGCAATTGCAAGTATCATTAAGCTAGTACTAAAAGGGGTTTTGCGCATACTTCTAAGCGCCAAAGTTATGTAATAATTAAACATCATATTTCCTCAATAAACTATGCATCGTTAACTTATGCCGTTGCAGCATTTTCAGGTGCCATTTGGCCCCCTTGATACATTGTGAAATCACATAACTGCCCGTCCACAATTTGAATATTTCGCTGTGCTCGTCTTGCCAGTTCAGGATCATGCGTCACCATAACAATCGTGGTGCCTTGTCGATTAATATTTTCAAGTAATTCCATTACTTGTTTAGCCATTAAACTGTCAAGATTACCCGTTGGCTCATCTGCTAATAAGAATTTTGGTTCTCCAGCTAATGCTCGTGCAATAGCCACCCGTTGTTGTTGACCGCCCGAGAGTTGAGATGGTAAATGCTTCATACGTGAAGCTAGTCCAACCATTTCTAATGCGTTTTCAATTTTTTCTTTTCTCTGACGAGAATTAAACCCTCGGTAACGTAACGGTACATCGACATTTTCAAATAAATTAAGATCAGGAATTAAATTAAAACCTTGAAATATAAAACCAATTTTTTCATTTCTTAAACGCGAAAGATCTTTATCATTAAGCCCAACAACGCTTTCACCATCAAGGCGGTAATCGCCAGAGCTAATCGACTCAAGTAAACCTGCAATATTTAAAAATGTTGTTTTCCCTGAACCTGAAGGGCCAGTCACCGATAAAAATTCGCCCTCTTTAACCGTTAAGTTAAACTCTCTTAGCGCATGAGTTTGAACGAGATCTGTTTGGTAAACTTTGTTGATATTTGACATTGTTAACATGTTAATTCCTTATCTAATTAGTAAAGCAACACTTGTGCTTTATTATCAAAAACTTCTAAATCAGAGATCACTAGTGTATCTCCCTCTTTTACGCCACTAATAATTTCAATATGGCTCATACTATTAGCACCGCTGACGATATTTATTTTTTCTACTGTATTGTCGTTCACCCGATAACTGATTTTTCCCGCGCCACTTTGATAAAACTGCCCTCGGCGTACCATCAAGACATTTTCTTTTTGTTCAAGAATAATTCGGGCACTTACTCGTTGATTCTGTCTTAAACTAATATCCTGTATATCAGCCATCCTAACTCTTGCAGTTACTTGATTATTAATAACTTCTGGCGAAATTGAAGCCAATGTACCTTTGAGCTGTCTACCAGCAAACTTAATTTCAACAGACATACCTAAACCAATTTCATCGGCAAAGGTTTCAGGCACTTGTAACTCAGCCTCATAAGCAGACAGATCAACAATCATCATCAGCGATTCATTACTACTTACTTTGGCTTTTTGTTCGACTAACCAATTACCCACAATACCTGCCACAGGTGATGCTACAGCGAGTTCACCCACCTTTCTTTGTAACTCAGCAAACTCTTGCTGCTGAGCTTTTAGCTGGAGTTCCTTGTTTTTTACTTCAAATGCTAAAGTGTCTTCAGCAAGTTTGGCTTCTTGTTCTGCATGATGTGAAGTTAATTGAGCTTTCGCTAACTCATCTTGCGATTGCTCGTAATCAATTTGGCTAATTAAATTACGCTTAATTGATACATTTGCTCTTCTCGCTTCTCGTTCAGCAGCAGCTAAATTAACCTTTGCTAACTCTGCTTTTTGTTGAAGCGCTAATTGCGTTCGCCTAGCGGCTAGTTTTTCTCGACTTACATCTGACGTTAATTGTTGAACTAAAGTCTTTTGTTTATTTAACTCCGCCATTAATTGCGGACTATCAATAATTGCAATATTCTGATCTTTCTTAACTAAATCACCTGGTTTTACTAATAATGTTACTAACCCTTGTTCCGGGCTATAAACAATGGGTGCATTAGCGGCAACAATTTTTCCTGTAGCCACAATATCTCGAAGTAAATTTCCTCTCTCAACCTTTGAAAGTTTAAGTTGATCTCGTGAAATACTTAATTCGTTAGTATTCCAGTTATTAAATGCATTCCATCCAATAAGTATGACAACGACAACAAAACTCCCCCATAAAAGTGTCTTTAAATACTTTTTATTATTAGTCGCTACCACAGTGTCTTGCTTACTTGTATCTTTAATCATTAACTATCCCTCATCATGCTTACCTAACGATGAGCAGTTATCACGCCAACATCACAACCTACTGTTTTAAATATAAATATTAAAAAAAACACCCTTTTAAAAGTGTCCGCGGACACTGTAACTATTTAAAAAACGATCATATTCGGACAGCGGACATGCATTTATGATGTGATTAACTAGATAAAGCGTAAATAAAAAGTAGTGATTATGATAAAATCCAAGATAGTCACTACAATTTTTACAAAATAAGAGATCTATCATGAGTAAAACTGTTTTTTGTCAGAATTTAAAAAAAGATGCTGAAGGATTACGTTTTCAACTTTATCCTGGTGAAGTTGGAAAACGAATATTCGACAATATTAGCCAAGAAGCATGGAGCAATTGGCAAAAAAAACAAACGATGCTTATAAACGAGCATAAAATGAATATGATGAACCCTGATGACCGCGCAATCTTAGAAAAACAAATGGTCGACTATTTATTTGAAGGTATTGAGCCAAAAATTGAAGGTTACGTACCCGAGAAAAAATAGAAAAATACTATTTAACGGCGGTAAAAAACAATCATTATGGTCTTTTTTACCGCGATAAGTAGAAAAAAACGGCAAACAAACATTTATTTTAAAAAAAGTGTTGACGGCAGAAACGAAAAACAGTTTAATACGCCCCGTCTTCAAGGCAAAGCCAAGAAGACAACATCTTTAAGTTTTTATTTTAACTATTTAGAGATAAGTACTTTGATAAACTTATTATCAAATGTGCCTCGATAGCTCAGTCGGTAGAGCAGAGGATTGAAAATCCTCGTGTCCCTGGTTCGATTCCGGGTCGAGGCACCATCATTTAGAGTGAGTGGTTCGTTAATCAACAACCATTTATTCGGTGCCAAGATAGTTAATTCAATAGAATGTAATTATCGCACACGTTTTCGTGTGCCGACTTAGCTCAGTTGGTAGAGCAACTGA
>JBMZCX010000069.1:0-15025 GCA_049613795.1 Thalassotalea sp.
GCAACAAATTCGTCAACGCGATCTAACGTACCAATTTCTTCAAGCATGGTTAAACATGCTTCGTTAGCGCCACCATGTGCAGGGCCCCATAACGATGCAACACCAGCCGCAATACATGCGTAAGGGTTAGCGCCAGAAGAACCTGCTAGACGTACTGTTGAAGTTGAAGCATTTTGCTCGTGATCAGCATGCAAAGTGAATATTTTATCCATTGCACGTGCCACAACAGGGCTTACTTTATATTCTTCAGCAGGTACCGAGAACATCATATGCAAAAAGTTTTCTGCATAGGTTAAGTCGTTACGAGGGTAGACGAACGGTTGTCCGATGCTGTATTTATAAGCCATTGCTGAAATAGTTGGCATTTTAGCAATTAAACGGTGTGCGCTACGCATACGTTGATCAGCAGCATTGATGTCTAAGTCGCTGTGATAAAATGACGACATTGCGCCAACAACACCACAAACCATAGCCATAGGATGCGCATCAGGTAAAAAGCCTTGGAAGAAATGGGCTAATTTCTCATGAACCATTGTATGGTTAGTGATTATGTTTTTAAACGCTTCGTATTGTGACTTATTCGGTGCTTCACCATTTAGCAATATATAACAAACTTCTAAGTAGTCAGCTTGCTTTGCTAAGCTATCGATTGGATAGCCTCGGTGTTGTAAAACGCCTTTATCGCCATCAATAAATGTAATAGCAGATTCACACGAAGAAGTAGCTAAAAAGCCAGGATCGTATGTGAAGTAGCCAGCGCCACCTAAAGTTCGGATATCTATTACATCGTTACCAGCAGCGCCGGAAAGAATTGGTAAATCCGAAACAACTTTACCATCAATACTGAGAGAGGCTTTTGTATCAGCCATATGCTTTATCCCCTGTTATAAATCTTGTAATCTGGCTAACATGAAAAGTTAGTCAGTTTTTTTGAATATAAAACTGGTCGGTATTCTACTTCAAAACACCCCCTAGAAGTCAAACCAATTGTTATATCATTCGACTAAAGTGTTAGGTTTTTTTATTTTCGCTTAAAAAATAGTCGCAACTCTTTAAAATAGCAGATAATTTGTCGCCTAAGAAAATTGTAATTAAAAATTATCAGCTATATAATTGGATTGATCTAGCTATAATTTTTAAATTTTCTGAAAGTTTATAAAATATAGCCTAAGATCACTGGGGGGTTACTTAATAATAATAATTTTTTGAGTAACAATAAAAAAAGTTGAAGGCTCTTTAGGCAACAATCGTGAAAAAACAACGTCCTGTAAACCTAGATCTAACTACAATTAAAATGCATCCTGCGGCTAATGCGTCTATTTTACACCGAGTTTCTGGTGTGATTATGGTATTTGCTATCGGAATTTTATTGTGGACATTATCATTATCATTATCTTCTGCGGAAGGATTTGCCCAGATACAAGAATGTATCAATGGCTTTTTCTTTAAATTTATTATATTCGGCTGCCTTTCTGCGCTGACTTACCATATTTTAGCGGGTCTTCGTCACTTGCTTATGGATTTAGGTCACTTTGAAGAATTAGTGTCGGGTAATGCAAGCGCTAAATTCATTATGATTATTTGGTTAATCAAATCGATAGCGATAGGAGTTTGGTTATGGTAAATGTCGTCGCTTCTGCAGGCCGTAATGGCGTGCATGATTTCATTCTTTTAAGAGCTAGTGCAATTATTCTTGTGCTATATACCATGCTAATTGCTGGTTTCTTTATACTAACACCCGGTGTTACTTATATTGAATGGCAGGGGTTCTTTGCTGGTATGGGCGTAAAAGTGGCTACCATGTTAGCGTTACTTGCATTACTGGTGCATGCTAAAATTGGTGTTTGGCAAGTATTGTCAGACTATGTAAAGCCTGCGTTTTTACGTGCTGCTCTGCAGTTTTTCTTTTCAGTTTTATTATTAGCCTACGTAGTGTTTGGCTTCTCAATAGTGTGGGGTGTGTAAGTGAGCGTTCCTATTCGTGAATTTGACGCCATTGTTATTGGCGCAGGCGGCGCGGGCATGCGTGCTGCATTAGCAATTTCAGAGTCAGGCAAGTCTTGTGCCTTGATTTCTAAAGTATTTCCTACTCGTTCTCATACTGTATCTGCTCAAGGTGGCATTACCGTTGCACTAGGCAATGCCCATGAAGATCATTGGGAACAACATATGTACGACACCGTTAAGGGCTCTGATTATATTGGAGACCAAGACGCAATCGAATACATGTGTAAAACAGGTCCAGAATCAATTATTGAATTAGAGAAAATGGGCTTACCGTTTTCTCGCACCGAAGAAGGTAAAATTTACCAACGTCCGTTTGGTGGTCAATCTAAAAACTTTGGTGGTGAACAAGCCGCTCGTACTGCGGCAGCAGCCGACCGTACAGGCCACGCTTTATTACATTGCTTGTACCAACAAAATGTTAAAAATAAAACCAATGTATATTCAGAATGGTATGCTTTAGACCTTGTTAAAAATTCAGATGGCGCAGTAGTCGGTACTACAGCAATTTGTATTGAAACAGGTGAAGTGGTTTATTTTAAAGCGCGTGCAACCGTACTAGCTACTGGTGGTGCAGGGCGTATTTTTGCATCAACTACCAATGCACACATTAATACGGGTGATGGTGTTGGCATGTCGCTTCGTGCTGGCATTCAAATGCAAGACATGGAAATGTGGCAGTTCCACCCAACGGGTATAGCTGGTGCAGGTGTATTAGTTACAGAAGGTTGTCGTGGCGAAGGTGGTTACCTGCTTAATAAAGACGGTGAACGTTTCATGGAACGTTATGCGCCTAATGCGAAAGACTTAGCAGGTCGTGACGTTGTTGCTCGTTCAATGATGACAGAGATCCGTGAAGGTCGTGGTTGTGACGGTCCTTGGGGTCCTCATATTAAACTTAAGCTTGATCATTTAGGCCGTGAAACTTTAGAAAAACGCTTACCAGGTGTATGTGATTTATCTAAAACATTTGCCCACGTTGATCCAGCGGAAGAGCCTATTCCAGTCATTCCAACATGTCACTACCAAATGGGTGGTGTGCCTTGTAATGTTAACGGTCAAGCACTTAATATTGGCACTGACGGCAAAGAAACCATTGTTGAAGGTTTATTTGCGGTAGGTGAAATTGCTTGTGTATCAGTACATGGTGCTAACCGCTTAGGTGGTAACTCATTACTTGATTTAGTGGTGTTTGGTCGTGCTGCGGGTAACTTCTTAGGCACTTACCTTAACGAGACTGTAAATGGTAAAAATGCGTCTGAATCTGATTTAGAAGCTGCGTTAGCGCGTACCAATCGTTGGGAATCTTCAACGACAGGTGAAGACCCAGTACAAATTCGTAAAGACTTACAACAGTGTATGCAGATGAACTTCTCGGTTTTCCGTGAAGGTGAAGCAATGGCACAAGGTATGAAAGAGTTAACTGAAATACGTGAACGTTTGCAAAATGCTAAATTAGACGACAAGTCTTCTGAATTTAATACTCAACGTATTGAGTGTTTAGAATTAGATAACTTAATGGAAACGGCATTCTGTTCAGCTAAAGCTGCTAACTTCCGTACTGAATCTCGTGGTGCTCACGCAAGACAAGATTTCACCGAACGCGATGATGAAAACTGGCTATGTCATTCAATTTACTCTCCGTCGACTGAAGACATGACTAAACGTTCTGTTAACATGGAACCTGTTCACCGCGAAGCTTTCCCACCGAAAGCTCGAACTTACTAAGGAGCATTAACGATGAAACAAGTGTTTTCTATTTACCGTTACAACCCAGATGTTGATAATGCGCCTTATATGAAAGACTATGAGTTAGAAATTCCTGAAGGCTCTGACATGATGGTGCTTGATGCGTTAATTTTGCTAAAAGAGCAAGATTCTTCGTTATCTTTCCGTCGTTCATGCCGTGAAGGTGTTTGTGGCTCAGACGGTTTGAACATGAATGGTAAAAATGGCTTAGCTTGTATTACGCCATTATCAGATCTTAAAGCAAAAACTATTGTGTTGCGCCCATTACCAGGTTTACCTGTAGTACGTGATTTAATTATTGATATGACACAGTTCTATAATCAATATGAAAAAATCAAACCGTACTTAATTAACGATGGTAAAGAGCAACCAGCGCGTGAGCATTTACAATCAATTGAAGAACGTGAACAACTTGACGGTCTTTACGAGTGTATTTTATGTGCATGTTGTTCAACGTCTTGTCCGTCATTTTGGTGGAACCCAGACAAGTTTATTGGTCCAGCTGGTTTATTACACGCGTATCGCTTCTTAATTGATAGCCGTGATACTGCGACTGACGAACGCTTAGATGACTTGCAAGACGCTTACAGTGTTTTCCGCTGTCACGGTATTATGAACTGTGTTGATGTTTGTCCTAAAGGGCTAAACCCAACGAAAGCAATTGGACACATTAAGTCTATGTTGCTGTCGCGCGCAGTTTAATTGTATTTCAGCCAGTTTATTGTTTGAATAAGCTGGCTGCAAACTTTCCATATTAATGGTTAGTTTATTGTAAAGAGCCGTTTTAAAGCGATAGTTAAGCAACATTTCACTTTAAAACATATCCTATTTGTTGCTTTTACCCCAGTAAAGGAACAGGCAATGCCAGAAGGTGTAATGAAGGCTTGGATAGAGTCTTCCCATTTAAGTGGTGCGAATGCTGCTTATATTGAAGAGTTATATGAATCTTATCTTGATAATTCGCAATCTGTGTCTGCAGAATGGCGAACTGTCTTTGAACAACTGCCTAAAATTGAAGGTGCCGATGTTGAATATCGTCATTCTGAAATTCGTGAAGAATTTAAACACTTAGCTAAACAAGCACAAAAAACGGTTGTCGTTTCTGGTGGTAGTGACGCTAAGCAAGTGAAAGTTTTACAGTTGATTAATGCGTTTCGTTTTCGTGGCCATCAAAATGCCAGCCTTGATCCGTTAGGGTTGTGGCAGCGTGACAAAGTGCGCGACTTACAACTTTCTCATCACGACCTATCAGAAAATGATTTTGACAAAGAGTACAATGTTGGTTCATTTGCTGTAGGCCAAGACACAATGAAACTTGGTGATTTGCATAAAGCATTAACCAAAACGTATTGTAGCTCTATTGGTGCAGAATACATGCACATGACTTCTACTGAAGAAAAGCGTTGGATCCAGCAGCGTTTAGAATCAGTACAATCGCAAGCTAAATTGTCGGTTGCCGAAAAAGAAGAAGTGCTTAAAGGCTTAATTGCTGCAGACGGATTAGAAAAGTACCTTGGAGCAAAGTTCCCAGGTGCTAAGCGTTTTTCACTTGAAGGTGGCGACGCACTTATTCCTATGCTGAAAGAGCTAATTACACGAGCTGGTGCCAAAGGAACTAAAGAAGTTGTTATTGGTATGGCTCACCGTGGTCGCTTAAACGTGCTTGTAAATGTGATGGGTAAAAATCCATCTAAATTATTCGACGAGTTCGGCGGCAAGCATGACGAAATATTGTCGTCAGGCGATGTAAAATATCACCAAGGTTATTCTTCAGATTTTGTTACCCCTGGTGGTAATGTTCACTTGGCGTTAGCATTTAACCCGTCACATCTTGAAATTGTAAACCCAGTTGTTATTGGCAGTGTACGTGCACGCTTAGACCGTCGTAACTGTAACCAAGGTGACTTAGTTTTACCTGTTACTATTCATGGTGACTCTGCTATTGCAGGTCAAGGTGTTGTTCAAGAAACGTTCAATATGTCGCAAGCACGTGCTTTTAAAGTAGGTGGTAGTATTCGTATTGTGGTGAACAACCAAGTAGGTTTTACTACCTCAAATCCTGAAGATACACGCAGTGGTGAATACTGTACTGAAATTGCTAAAATGGTTTCAGCGCCTATTCTTCATGTTAACGGTGACGACCCTGAAGCGGTAGTACTGGCAACGCAAATAGCGTTAGATTTTAGAAATAAATTTAAGCGTGACGTGGTTATCGACTTAGTGTGTTACCGCCGTCACGGACATAACGAAGCTGACGAGCCAAGTGCTACTCAGCCGCTTATGTATAAAAAAGTTAAAAAACATCCTACGCCACGTCAGTTATATGCAACGCAATTAGCTAACGAAGGCAGTATTAGTGCGGTTAAGTCAGACGAATTAGCTAACTACTACCGTAAACTTTTAGACGAAGGCCAATGTACAGTAGAACAGTGGCGACCAATGACTGAACACTCAGTTGATTGGACACCGTTTATTGGTCATGACTGGGATGACGATTACGATAAAGAAATTTCAGTTGAAAAATTGAAAGAGCTTGCACATAAAATAGCGACTTACCCTGAATCTCACCCTGTACATGGCCGCGTAAAGAAAATTTATGACGACCGTGTAAAAATGGCGTCAGGTGAAAAGTTATTTGACTGGGGTATGGCAGAAAACTTAGCGTATGCTTGTGTGGTTGACGCCGGTCAACGTGTACGTATTACAGGCCAAGATGCTGGTCGTGGTACATTCTTCCATCGTCATGCTGTTTTACATAACCAAGAAGATGCAAGCCAATACTTACCATTACAGAATATTAGAGAAGGCCAAGGCCCATTTGATATTAATGACTCAGTATTGTCTGAAGTGTCTGTTTTGGCATTTGAATACGGTTACACCACAGCTGAACCTGCAGGTTTAACCATTTGGGAAGCACAATTTGGTGATTTTGCTAACTGTGCACAAGTAGTATTTGACCAATTTATTTCATCAGGTGAACAAAAATGGGGCCGTTTATGTGGCTTAACAATGTTGTTACCTCATGGCTATGAAGGTCAAGGTCCTGAACATTCATCGGCACGTTTAGAACGATTTTTACAATTGTGTGCTGACCATAATATGCAAGTATGTGTGCCTTCAACGCCTGCACAAGTATTTAATATGTTACGTCGCCAAGTGGTGCGCCCAATGCGTCGCCCATTAGTGGTTATGTCACCTAAGTCATTATTACGTCACCCGCTTGCCGTTTCTTCTTTAGAAGAGCTGTCGACAGGTGTATTTCATAATGTCATTGGTGAAGTTGATGATATTGATGCAAAAGCAGTCGAACGTGTTGTATTTTGTAGTGGTAAAGTTTACTACGAACTACTTGAGCAACGTCGTAAGAACGAGTTAAACAATATTGCTATTATTCGTATCGAGCAATTATACCCGTTCCCAGAGCAAGAATTGCAACAAGAGTTAGAAAAATATCAGCATGTTAAGCAGTTTGTTTGGTGTCAAGAAGAGCCACAAAACCAAGGTGCTTGGTATTGTTCACAGCATCACTTTAGAACGTCGATTCCAGAAGGTACTTACTTAACCTATGCGGGCCGTAAGGCTTCAGCAGCACCAGCTGTTGGTTATATGTCGGTACACGTTAAAGAGCAACAAGCGTTAGTTAACGAAGCACTAACGGTTGAATAGACCATTTGTTTAGTAAAGATTTGTAAGTAAGGAATAAATTAATGACAACCGAAATAAAGGTTCCCGTATTACCTGAATCAGTGGCTGATGCAACCGTAGCTACTTGGCACGTACAAGTAGGTGACAGCGTTACCCGCGATCAAGTATTAGTAGATATTGAAACAGATAAAGTGGTATTAGAAGTACCAGCAACGTCAGACGGTGTAATTACCGATATTAGTCAAGCCGAAGGCGCGACAGTATTAGGAGAGCAAGTTATTGCTATTCTTTCTGAAGGTGGTGCATCGGCATCTGCACCAGCGGCTCAAGTTGCTGCGCCAGCAGCAGCGGGTGCAAGTGAAAGCGTTGATATACTAGTGCCAGTATTACCAGAGTCAGTTGCCGATGCAACTGTTGCCACTTGGCATGTAGCTGAAGGTGATAGCGTAACGCGTGATCAAGTACTTGTTGAAATAGAAACTGACAAAGTGGTATTAGAAGTACCAGCAACCGCTGACGGTGTAATGGGGAAAATTGTTCACGCTGAAGGCGATACGGTTTTAGGTCAGCAAAAAATTGGTGATATGTCAGCGGGCGCTAGCGCTGCGGCACCAGCAGCAACATCTGCTGAAGACGCTGTAAGTGCAGACGAATTAGCAAGCCCTTCAGTACGTCGCTTAATGACAGAAAAAGGTTTAACAGCGTCTGATGTTAGCGGTTCAGGTAAAGGTGGACGCATTACGAAAGAAGATGTTGAAGCCGCTGCAAATAAACCAGCAGCCGCACCAAAAGCAGCACCAGCTCCTACTGCACAAGCATCGTCAGCATTAGGTGAACGTACGCAAAAACGTGTGCCAATGACACGTTTGCGTAAAACAATTGCTACTCGTTTATTAGAAGCGAAAAATTCAACGGCAATGTTAACCACGTTTAACGAAGTTAACATGAAGCCAATTATGGATTTACGTAAGCAATATAAAGACTTATTTGAAAAAACACATGACACTCGTTTAGGTTTTATGTCGTTCTACGTAAAAGCGGTTACTGAAGCACTAAAACGTTTCCCTGCGGTTAATGCATCAATTGACGGTGACGATATTGTTTATCATAACTTCTTTGATATTTCTATTGCGGTTTCTACACCTCGCGGTTTAGTTACACCAGTTTTACGTGACGCTGACCAATTAGGCATGGCGGGCATTGAAAACGGTATTCGCGATTTAGCAATTAAAGGTCGTGACGGCAAACTTGCAATGTCTGATATGCAAGGCGGTAACTTTACTATCACCAATGGCGGTGTGTTTGGTTCATTGCTTTCAACGCCTATTTTAAACCTTCCGCAAGCGGCTATTTTGGGGATGCACAAAATCCAAGACCGACCAATGGCGGTTGACGGTAAAGTAGAAATACTACCGATGATGTACCTAGCACTTTCTTATGACCATCGTTTAATTGATGGTAAAGAATCAGTTGGATTTTTAGTCACTATCAAAGAGTTGCTGGAAGATCCAACACGTTTATTACTTGATGTTTAATGGCTTATATTAAGCAAAAATTAAATATTAAGTTTTAGACTATAGTATTAGCTCTAAAGGCTACCGTCTTTAGAGCTTTTGTACTATAATCGATCGACTTTTTTCGATGGTAGCTTTTTTGTTTTAATATTACTTCAAAAAAACTGCCATTTTCATCTACAGATAAATGGATAAAACACCATGAATTTGCATGAGTATCAAGCGAAACAATTATTCGCTGAATATGGTTTACCAGTTTCTGAAGGGTTCGCTTGCGACACTCCTCAAGAAGCTGCAGAAGCGGCTGACAAAATCGGCGGCGATATGTGGGTTGTTAAAACTCAGGTTCACGCTGGTGGCCGCGGTAAAGCTGGCGGTGTTAAGCTAGTTAAAACTAAAGAAGAAATCAAAGATTTCGCTCAAAACTGGTTAGGTAAGAACTTAGTGACTTATCAAACAGATGAGAACGGACAACCCGTTTCTAAAATTTTAGTAGAAAGCTGTACTGATATCGCTAACGAATTATACCTAGGTGCTGTTGTAGACCGTGGTACGCGTAAAGTGGTATTTATGGCATCTACTGAAGGTGGTGTTGAAATTGAAACTGTTGCTGAAGAAACGCCAGAGTTAATTCACAAAGCAGAGATCGATCCATTAGTAGGCCCACAAGCTTACCAAGCACGTGAATTAGGCTTCAAGTTAGGTTTAAACCCAACGCAAATGAAGCAATTTGTTAAGATCTTCATGGGTCTTGCAAAAATGTTCAACGATTTTGATTTCGCTTTATTAGAAATCAACCCGTTAGTTATTACTGACGAAGGCAACCTTCACTGTTTAGACGGTAAAATTGGTATTGATGGTAACGCTTTATACCGTCAACCTAAAATCCGTACTTTCCACGATCCATCTCAAGAAGATGAGCGTGAAGCACATGCAGCGCAGTGGGAATTAAACTACGTAGCATTAGACGGCAACGTTGGTTGTATGGTTAACGGTGCTGGCCTTGCAATGGGTACAATGGATATCGTTAATTTACACGGCGGCAAGCCAGCTAACTTCTTAGATGTTGGTGGTGGTGCTACGAAAGAACGTGTTGCTGAAGCATTCAAAATCATCCTTAGCGATGACAATGTAAGCGCAGTACTTGTTAACATTTTTGGTGGTATTGTTCGTTGTGACATGATCGCTGAAGGTATCATCGCTGCTGTTAAAGAAGTAGGCGTTGAAGTTCCAGTAGTTGTACGTTTAGAAGGTACTAACGCTGAAGCAGGTCGTGCAGTATTAGCAAGCTCTGATGTAAACATCATCGCTGCTGAATCATTAACTGACGCAGCACTTAAAGTTGTTGCCGCTGCGGAGGGCAAATAATGTCTGTATTAATTAACAAAGATACTAAAGTAATCTGTCAAGGTTTCACTGGTGGTCAAGGTACATTCCACTCAGAACAAGCGCTTGAGTACGGTACACAAATGGTAGGTGGCGTAAGCCCAGGTAAAGGCGGTCAAACGCATTTAGGCCTTCCAGTATTTAACACAGTACGTGAAGCTGTAGAAGCAACTGGCGCAACAGCGACAGTTATCTATGTTCCAGCTCCGTTCTGTAAAGACGCTATTTTAGAAGCTATCGATGCTGGCATTGAACTTATCGTAACTATTACTGAAGGTATTCCAACTTTAGATATGGTTGACGTTAAAGTGAAGCTTGAGCAAACTGGCGTTCGTATGATCGGTCCTAACTGTCCAGGTGTTATCACGCCAGGCGAAACTAAGATCGGTATCATGCCAGGTCACATCCACTTACCAGGTAAAGTTGGTATTGTTTCACGTTCTGGTACGCTTACGTACGAAGCCGTTAAACAAACAACTGATGCTGGTTTTGGCCAATCTACTTGTGTAGGTATTGGTGGTGACCCTATCCCAGGTACTAACTTCATCGACGTTTTAGAAATGTTCCAAAACGATCCACAAACTGAAGCAATCGTAATGATTGGTGAAATTGGTGGTACTGCTGAAGAAGAAGCTGCGGAATACATCAAAGCTAACGTTACTAAACCTGTTGTATCTTACATTGCTGGTGTTACTGCACCAGAAGGTAAGCGTATGGGTCACGCTGGCGCGATTATCGCTGGTGGTAAAGGTACAGCTGATGAGAAATTTGCTGCTCTTGAAGCCGCTGGTGTTAAAACGGTTCGTTCTTTAGCGGATATCGGTGTAGCACTTAAAGAGAAAACAGGTTGGTAAGCTAACGCTTAACAATTTGTTGTTCTGAAAGAAGGTCGCGTTTGCGGCCTTTTTTATACCTTACTTGAAAACACCTACAAATTACTCTTACTATATATATTGCTTTGTGACAATAATGCCTGAAAATTCATACGGGTATGGCAGAAAAGGATAATAGTGATCTCGCCTTTTACGCTGTCTATTTTGTAAATAGTACGATAATCGTTTTTTATAATTTCACGATATTTATCAGAAAAATCAAATTGGCATTTAGTGCCTGAATCAGGGTGAACAATCAGCTGATTTTTAACATCGTTAATTATTTCAAATATTTTAGTTTTTGCACTATCAGCAGGTATTTTCTTTGCGAGCCAGTTAATAGCTATTTTGATATCAACTTGTGCATTATTTTCAATTAAAAATTTCATTGTGATTTTCACAGTAAATAGCTAAATGGAAGAAAGAAACTCATCTAAATCACTTACTTTGTTTTTAGATATATTTATTTCACGGCTAATTATTAATTCCATAAAAGCAAGTTTTTCTTGTTGGACTTGATAAGATTCAGCTGTTTGTACCACAAGAGACTCACTCCCATTTTGTGTGACGTGCATGGGTTCAAACTCAAGTTCAGTGTGTAATTTGGCAGCATTTGCTTTCATATAGCTAATAGGTTTTATGTTCATAAATTATGCTCCGACTTTTACTAATTACAGAAATTCTACCGAAAGTTTTAATTAAAACTAATAGTCTTAATTTAGTCTTCTTGTAAGGAGGAGTCAACTTATAAATTGTATGAAATAAATGGGGTCAGATGAACATTAAATACTTTCTAGTTTTGGTTTGTTCTCATCATTATATTGTCGCGGTGGCGACGACACCCAAGGGGCGTTACACGCCAAAAGCCCCTTGGAACCCCATGTCGCTGCTGAAAAATGTAGTTCTTCATAAATACATCAATAATCGAGCTAACGTTCAGATAGCACATCCATGTGCTACTTCACTCTGCTGGAGTCCTGCCAGCAATAGCTGATATTGATTATTCATTCAGACATTTTTCCAAGCAGGATTTATGCTCCGTTCTAGTTTTACTTTAATTTTTGTTTAGCTCTTTGTTGTAGGTTTTAAGTTAAAAAATATTAACTATAGAAACGAGCCTTACAATTTTGCCCCATCCCCATGTCAGCGGTTTGTTAAATGACTAGCAAGGGTAGACCTCGACCCGAGACATGGATGTCGAGGGGGTTGCAAAGGGGAAACTGGTGTTATTTCCCCTTTGCGTGCTGTCGGCACACCGACAATATAACTAACATGATTAACCAATATCAAAAGTATTTTTATCAGATAAAGACTTCACAATCTTTAATGTTTATTAACAAATAAGCTGTTTTACTTAAATGATTTAAGTAAAATATCAGTACTTAAAAAAAATATATAGGTTTCTGATGAAACGCGTTGTTTTATATGTTTCCGACAAATGTCCTCATTGTCGAGAAGCGAAAAAATATTTAGACGATAATGGCATTCAATACCGATTAACCAATGCGAAAATGCAGCGTGGTAGAAAAGAGTTAGACGCTATAGGCGCTCGCTCTGTACCGGCACTTAAAATTGGTAATGAAATTATGATTGGTTGGGATCTCAAAAAGTTTAAAAAACTCTATGGTGCAGGTTAACGAATAAAATATCCAATAAAAAAGCCGCGAAAAGCGGCTTGATATATATGAATGTTATCTTTTTCGTTTCTAGTTAGTGTTCAACTTGTTCTGCATAGCAATCATTTGTATAAAAAGCGGCGTACGCAATAGTACTTAATAGTAAAATAAAGGCTATCAGTGCACACATTATTTGAAAAACAACACTTGCAGATGTGGCAATTGAATTGAATGCAGTAAATGTAAATAAAACGGCTAACGGAAAAAACTTAATTGATTTAGATAAGTTATTGTTTTTAAAAAGAGGGGCTGCCTTTCCTTCATAACGCTCGTTGGTATAGTGAGCAGCATAAAAAAGTGCGCTTAAAGAAAAATACGCGGCGATTAAAGTAAATATCACTTGGAATACAACAATCCCTGAAGTTGCTACTGAGTTGACGGCAAGTAAAGCAAATAAAATGGCTGCAGGTACGCAGACCATCGCTCTAAACAAGTATTCATTTTTTATTATTCTATCAATTTTAACCTTTTCCATTAACGACCTCTTTATTAGTTATTATAATTAACGCTTTAATCGATATGTTAGGTTGTTATTTAATCATTGTTAGTATCTATTTTAAACCCATAATAAAAATAAATAATAAAAATATTTTCCAGTATTAAGGCTGTAATCTCTATTTAATTCAATAACTCATTAATTGTTGTGCTGTTCATGTTTTCATGGGGCTTTTTTATATTATTTTTAAAAAATGGCACTTGAAGCGCCTAAAGTTAATAACGTAATGCTTGCTAGCTTAGGTAGTTTTGATTGCATATTTTTACCTTTATTGCCGTTATAATTTTTAGTAGGTAACTTGAATCATGCAATAAAATGTCTCAGGAAAAATCAAAAAATCATGTGTGGAGTGTAAAAAATGAAGTCAATATTATTAGCGTTTATCGCCGTTGTTGTTGTATCTGCGTGTTCGTCAAAGCCACCTAAAACTGAAGTTAAAAAAGAGTGGCGTGTTTCTAAGGAAGGCAAATGGGAAGAAGAGGATGTTTATAACACGGTGATCTATTCAACTGAAGACAAAGAAAAACCGAAATTAAATTTACCGAAAAAAAAGAAATAATAATTAGTCATGAAACGTTTATACCCGGTAGCAATGAGTGCTACTGGGCGTCTGAATAAATAATGGCAGTGGCTATTCGGAGGCTGTTAGTTTACTGGCAGAGTTGGTGTTTTCTTTAACATTTTTCTGTAATTGCAAACTTTCTTCAACTATTTTTTCTCTTATTTTGGCAAGTTCTTCTAGGGCCTTTTGTTTCTCTTCGGGGCTCATATTTTCATTTTCACCAATCTCTTTCATCAAAGCATCTATTGCTTCGAGTTTTTTACGATCCACACCTGTTCGTTTATCTAAAATATTTTGCATTATGTCACTAAAACGCGTCTTCCTTTCTGTTTCTTTGGTGTTGTTTTCAGGAGGCTGATTTTGAGCGAGTAATTCGCGTGCTGTTTCAGGTTTTACATAGATAGGAGCCACTTCGTTTACTTGCTTTCCGTCGATCATTGCTTGCGCTTTTGCTGATAGCGTAACGGTATCTTGTTCTACATCTTTTGTTTTAGCTTGCGGTGAAGCTCTATCAAAATGTACGACAGAAGCATTATTTGATTTCGCTTGGGTAATTGCTTGGGTGTAGTTTGTATTGATCATCATCGTAAGCGTCCTGTGCTTTTAATTATTGTATTAAGATTGCTGGCTTCAACATCACTCTTTAACAATACAGCATATGACGTGCCAGCTTTTAAAGTTCATCAGCCTTGGGTACATGCTAAGTTGTTAACTTTAGTCGGCTAATTACACTCATCGCTAGTGGCAACTATTGCTCGTTAGAATGGCAATATATTGCCGTTGTATTTATGTGGTAAATACAATTGTCATTTTTAAGTAAAAATACCGTCATATAGCACCATTAAATTGGATTTACCGTGACAAGTGAGGAAGTGGTTATGAAAGATGAACAATGGCAAGAATTAGAGTTTAATGACGTTGAAGAATTAGAGCAGCTTGAAAAAAAGAAGCAGAAAAAAAATACTAAGCGAAAATGGCGTGAAATTGAGGCGCTGAAAGAAAGAAATCGAGAATTAAAAGAATTAGCTTATTATGATGATTTTTACGCAATGGAAGCATAGCGCTTATTAGGGCGTGTTGATCTTTCGAGTTTGTTTTTGCAGCGATTTGTTGGGTATTTA
>JBMZCX010000070.1:0-14808 GCA_049613795.1 Thalassotalea sp.
ACTTTTTCGCCAAGCAAGCAACTGCTGATACCGATTTTAATTTTTGTTGTAGTGATTGAACCTTCGCTATCCATAAAGTAACTCGATAAAAGCAATAAACTTATATCATCATAAAATTGATAGGAGAGAAGGTAAAGATCTATTCAGTACGAAGATTGCGATACAAGCTAAATGGAGCATCTTATACGGGGTGGTATAATACGGCCTAATACGTTTATAAAAAACAACCCGCTCAGTGGCGGGTTGTATTATTTATTCTATTGTAAACTTACTCAGCAAATGCTGTAGAAGGTTACTTTGCTTTTTTACGATTAGCAGATGCTAAACCTAAAAGTGCTAAACCAAATAAAGCAACTGAAGAAGGTTCTGGTACCGTTACGCCAGTAATTTCACGTACTAATTTGTTTTCAATACCAGCAGTAAAGTCAGCAAATGTTGCCGCGTGTAGGTGAAATGCATTATCTCCACCAATGATATTATTTTGGTAAAAAGCTTGTAAACCACTGGTGTTACCAATAGTAATACCGTTAATTGTGTCAATACCAGCATCTAAAGCAGCGTCACGAGCAATTGAAGTGGTGCTACCATCATTTCGTTCACCATCACCAGATACATCAATTACTTGGCGTGCTGCGTTATAGCCGTTGTTAATAAATTGTGCCACACCAAAATTAAGTGCATCACCTGGTGCTGTAGAGCCACCGAAAGCGCGAGCTAAGGCATCAAGTGAATCAGCAAAAGCAAATGCTGAAGCTGCACTGTCAATTAATGTCCAGTTAACTTGAACTTGTTGTTGGTTTTCACCAGACCATTCAATATATTGAACAGCAATTGCACCAATAGCTCCATTTTCAATAGCATCAATAACATTAGCATTACGGAATGCTTGTTCATAGCCTTGAAGTTGTAAAGCATATTCTCTTGAGTCTACGCTGCCTGAAACGTCAGCAAGTAGTTGAAGCTCTAAATCAACATCAATAATTGCAGCGTTTGCGCTTGCAGTTAAAAGTGATGCACATACTAATAAAGTTTTAGTTAAGTTTTTTAACATTTTTAATCCTTAGGTGTTAAAAGTTAAGTATTTAGTAAATTTTTTACTAAATTAAAAATCTAATCGGTTAATAGCACTATCTGTGCCAGGTGTTATATGTTGTTTGTTTTCAATTGGTTGGTGGTTTTTTTGGTTTGTTTATTTAAATGTGTTGTAAAAAAGTCTGACAGATTTATTTGCATTTAATTAACATGCATATCTTAGTGGAAAAACAATACGATCCAAATCAACTTTATTGCACACTTTTATTGCTATGTTACGTCAATACGATTAAAATCAAATGATAATCGTTATCAATTAACTATAGTGATAAATTCAGAGTGGTAAGTTAAGTGACATTATCTAAATTAAAAAAGAAACAACGCGCTCGTATTACGTCGTTGCCGAGTGACCTTGCATTATCAAGCCGCTTAATGGAGCAAGGTTTTGTGCCTAACTCGGTAGTAGAACTTGCACATGTAGCACCATTTAATGGGCCACTTGCCTTTTATTTACATGGCACCAAAATGAGCATTCATCAGTCACTGGCTGCTCAAATACACGTTGAAGTAGAAGTCGCATAATGTCAAAAGCTGTTCATTATGCCTTAGTTGGTTTCGCTAACTCTGGCAAAAGCACCCTATTTAATCAATTAGCGAATACGAAACAAACCACAGGCAATTGGGCGGGCGTTACTGTTGCTGTTAAACAACAGCAAGTAACGTTTAATAAGCAATTGGCTTTGTTTTCAGATTTACCTGGGATACCGTCACTATCTAAGCGTAGTCATCAAGGGCAAGATCTTGCGATAAGCCATCAATTTATTGAGCAGCAAGCGATTGACTGTATTATTAATGTGGTTGACGCTACCCAACTACAACGGCAGCTTTATTTAACAACTCAGCTTTTAGAATTAGGCTTGCCTGTTGTGGTTGTACTCTCTAAAACTGATCGTAAAGAAGCGCGGACCATTGATTGTGAAAAATTATCAGGCGTTTTAGGTTGTCCAGTCATTAACGCTGATGTTCGTCAAAAATCGGCAAGCGAAAAAATAGCAACCGTATTAGCAAGCTTACCTGAAATAGCGAAAAGGCCAAGCGGATTAGTTTTACCCAATGCTATTGCTACTGAAATAGCAGCGAGTCAACAAAGTTTATTAGCTTATGAAACAGCGTTAAATAGTCAAGATTGTGCTTGTAAGTCTGACAACGATGCGGCGATGCAGATAATGCAAGCACGTTATAACTTTATTGACCTGTCATTAGCGCAAGTAACTACTACACCATTAAAACATCATACTTTAACGGATAGACTCGATAACTTTATTCTGCATCCTATGTCTGGAGTTCCTATCTTTTTATTAATGATGTATTTGTTGTTTATGTTTGCAATTAATATAGGCAGCGCATTTATTGATTTTTTTGATATTTTAGCGGGCGCAATTTTTGTCGAATATCCGTTGCAGCTTTTAGCGCAATTCAATTTGCCGACGTGGTTGTTAACCATTGTTGAAGGTGTTGGGAGCGGAATACAAACAGTAGCTACTTTTATCCCCGTTATTGTGTGTTTATTCATTGGCTTGTCATTACTTGAAACCAGTGGCTACCTCGCAAGAGCTGCTTTTGTTGTTGAAAGTGTTATGCAAAAAATAGGCTTGCCAGGTAAAGCGTTTGTACCATTAATTGTTGGCTTTGGCTGTACTGTACCCGCAGTTATGGCGGCTAGAGTGTTAGATAGTGAACGTGAACGAATTACCACTATTATGATGTCGCCATTTATGTCTTGTGGGGCTAGGTTGCCAGTATATGCTTTATTTGCCGCAGCTTTCTTCCCAGATTCAGGGCAAAATTTAGTGTTTTTGCTGTATTTAATTGGTATTGCGGCGGCATTGTTTACTGGATTTTTATTGAAAGCGACCGTACTTTCTGGAAATAGCACCGCCAATTTTATGGAGTTGCCTTTATATGAATTACCCAAAATATCGGCATTAGTTAAGCGGGTGGGGCAGCGTACAAAATCATTTATTTTTGGTGCAGGAAAAACCATTGTTTTAGTGGTTTGCTTTCTTAACTTTTTCAATTCGTTAGGTACTGATGGTACATTTGGCCATCATGAACAAGACAATTCAGTATTAAGTAAAACAGCACAATTTGTTACGCCAGCGCTTGCGCCTATTGGCATTAAAGAAGATAACTGGCAGGCTAGTGTTGGCATAATAACAGGAATATTTGCGAAAGAAGCATTAGTTGCTACCTTTAATAGCTTATATTCATCACCGACAGGGGATGATGAAGCCGCATTTAGCTTTGCGAAAAAATGGCAAGAAGCAACCGACTCTGTTAAAGAAAATTTACTAGGTATTGCCCCTGATGATCCGCTAGGGGTTGATGTTGGTGATGTTTCAAGCCTTGACGTTGCCGCAGCAGAGCAAGATGTTACTGTATCTACCTACCTTGCGATGCAAAATGCATTTGATGGGCAGCTCGGCGCATTTAGCTACTTATTATTTATTTTATTATATACCCCATGTGCCGCCGCAATGGGGGCAATAAAAAATGAAGTGGGTAACCGTTGGGCATCGTTTGCCGCTTTATGGAGTTTCACGCTGGCATACTTAGTTGCCACCTTGGTGTATCAAATTGCCACTTTAAATGAAAATACACAATTTGCATCGTTGAGTATAGGGTTGGTGTTGGTAGTTTTCAGCGGTATATATTTATGGTTAAAGCGCAAAGGTAAAGCTGTGTTAACCATTCCAATTGCGGTGAGTTATAGTAAGTAGGTAATTACTCAGCCTTGGTTTTTATTCTCTAAAGAAAATGACGTAAATTTTTTATAATTTTACGTCATAAAATGTATTTTTTATCATATAACTCTTAATGTTGATGATAAATTTAGCCTTTTATCCTTGAATTAATGGTATTTTCATATCAGTCTTTTCTGCTGTATTACTTAATATTGCTTTAGCAACACTGGCTGGAATAAAGCTTTGTGCTGAAGCAACCACTGCTTTTGACTTCATACCCACTACCCGCGCGTTTACTAAATAGCCACCTTGATGTTTCACTAAATTACCAGTGAAAACATAACGGATAGGAATGTTGTCAGATAATTCATTAAAGTTTCGGCTCATAATGAAGTCGCCAGCTTCGGTCACACGTAAATAATCAGTCACTTTATAATCAAGTACGGGAATACCAGCTTTATGAATTTCATGCATTAAACTTTCTGCTATTTGGTTTCCTAATAAGCTTGATACTTCTAGATTACTGTCCAAGTCAGTAAAGCTGGTTACGGCTACTGACGTGTGGCTGTTAATGTATTGAAGGTTGCTTACTAGGTCTTGCATAAGTCCACGTATGTAAAAATTAATGTTTTTAGTCAGAGCAGGACCTTGGAATACTTCTTCGTCAGTTTTATTGTTGATGTTTGACTGAGGGAATTGAAATACTTCTGTATTGGCACTACTTGCTGAATTATTAATGGAATTAACCTTTTGATCGTCTGAAGCAGGGACCATTGTGCTATTATCTGAATATTCTAACTCTTCAGTGCTTGAACAAGCTGCTAATGTTACTGCTATGCAAAGAGTCGTGAGTAATTTTTTCATAAGTTACACCTAGTAAAAGTTACGATAAAGCATGTTGTTTTTTACACCTACTTTACGTGGCGTCGATATTATATCGATGGGCAGATAATTTGTTGCTGCAGCGACTACTTGTTGGGTCTTTAATTCTATAATGCGAGCATTAATTATATAACTGTCAGTTTGCTCAGAATAGGTTCCCGTTAAGTAATAATGAGCATTAAAGTTTTCATTTAATTCATGCGTATTTCTCGATAGCATAACGTCATAGCTTGACTGTAATTTTACGGAAGGCATTGTTTTAAATTCAATAACATTCAAACCTGCTTGTGTGGCTAAGGTAATAAAACTTTCTTGTATTTGATGACCTATTAAATTGTCTGAAGGTTGTAATTTACCGCCTAGCTGATTAACTGGTAAAAAAGTACCCACAGCAACGGATTGGCTTGGTTCGATATTTTTTGCTGTTGAAAATAACGCATTACCCAGCACAATCATTTGCTGATGTATCATCTGTTCTGTTGCTCTTGTAGGCGCTGTTACGGTGCTTGAACGTTCTCTGGCAGAGTCACTTTTATAAAGGGGGGACTCCGCACATGCCAATAAAAATAAGCTGCCAATAAAAATAAATAACCTTTGCATGATCAACCTCTATTAAATGTTGTACTATTTTAACTTGCTAATTTATTTAATAAATAGTGTGGAATAAGTTTAGAAGTAGAAGCAATAACAGCTTTACTTTCTACATTAATTATTTTTGCGTAAATAATAATACCTTTATTATTTTCTCTAATCGTGCCTTTTAAAATATAACCAACATCTTCATTGTTTTGAATGTAAGCTACTGTATTTAAATAGTTAGCTTCTTCGTTAGACTCTGAATAAGTTAATATGTTTTCTGCTACAGGTAGACCAATATTTTGCATATCGGCAATAAACAATTCAGCTAATTCGATAGCTAACTTGCCCTCATTGGGGGGGGATGAAATAAAAGGGGGAACTGCAATCAATTTCTCTACAGGGTTAACACTAATTTTTTTATAGATAACATAAACCATTTGTTCAGTATATTCGCCGAGAGACTGAAAATTAATATTGGGCTGAAATAAAGTATTTTTATTAATTTGTTGAATATTTTTGCATAATGATAACTCACCGTTATTATTGGTACATAAACGTTCGGCTTGCTGCCCCCCTAAATCAAAGCTGCTAATTTGGCTTAAAGAGCAACTTGCTAACGGTGTTAGCAATACAATTATCAGTAAGTGTTTAATAAAGTTCATTGGCTTTGACCCTGCAAAAAATGTAGTTCACAATTTTAATAAGCAAAATTGAAGCCAATGTTTTTTATTTGGTTGGAAAGTCATGTCTGTAAGCTGAGGCTATTGAAACTATTCAATAAATCAATTTATCGCTGTTTAGATCTATATGTGGTGCTTTGTAATTAAGCTTATTAATAGTGTCAATTATTCGACTAATACCTGACTACATCTCTAATTGTACTAACTTAAGCCGCACTTGCTAATTCAGTGACACAAATGTGACTTTGAGATAACGCTAAATTCATTGGTAGTGGCTCCATGCCTGACAATAAATAAATGACTTTCTGCCCTTGTTCGGCAAGTTCCATTGCATGCTGAAAGTTTATTAATATATGTGAAGCAATACTTTGTGGAAACTTGTCGGCATCGCGGCGAATATATTCAATAAGATCAATATTTACGTTATCATCATAAAATACAGCATCGGCAAACTGCATTTGACGATGTGCAGCTAGTGTGAGCTTGTCGGGATTACCGGTTAGGGTGTGAATAAATATAATTTCTCCTGCAGGTGGTGTAATGCCTTCTTTTAGGCTGGCGATAAGCATTTGCTCTGCGGGGGCTATTTCATCAGATAATACTTTATTACCTATTGGGCCACGCAATGTGTTTTCCCAAAAGGTACGTCTGTTGCGTAAACCTTTTATTCTTGCCTTAACATGCTCACGAAACTTGAATGAAAATTCTGCCAGTTTTCCATAGCTAGCAGGTAGCATTTTTTCTATTTGTTCACGTAGCATACGTAATAATATTGGTGCGCTGCCAGAACTAGACATGGCAATAATCATAGGATCTCTGTCTATTATTGCGGGTGTGATGTAGCGGCAAAGTTCGGGCTGATCCACTACATTGATGAGTATATTGGCTTGATGAGCCTCTTTCGCAACCTCGGCATTTACTAAAGCTTGGTCTGTTGCTGCTATTACTAAAGTAAAAGGGGTTAATAAATTAGCGCGATAATTATGGTTTTGCCAAGTAAGGGCATTGTTTTCTATTAATCGCTTTACGCTGTCGTTTACTTGAGCCGACATTACGGTAATTTTATTAGTCGTTTTTAACAGTAGCTCTATTTTTCGAGCGGCAACGTCGCCACCACCAATAACAAGGGCGTTAATATAACTAGCATCTAAAAATATAGGAAAGTATTTCATTGGGTTAACCTAGCGATAAATAGCGTTGTACTGATAGTACAATAATAGGTTGATGATCGCTTGCTAAGTGATAAATTTCAATTAATTTTTAAATGTTAAAGGGAAGGTGTACCGAGAAAAACGCAATAATGGTAAACTTACGCCAATAAGCGATAGATAATAAACAATCACAGAGAATATTACATGCCTTGGATACAGCTAAGATTAAGTGCTGACGAAGAAACTGCCGAAAAATATAGTGACTGGCTAATGGCCTGTGGTTCACAAGCCGTTACTTTTATTGATGCGAAAGATACGCCTATATATGAACCTTTGCCGGGTGACGAAGTTATTTATTGGCATAATACTGTTGTGATGGGGTTGTACGACGCTAGTCACGACATGGACAAAGTCATTACGTATTTACAATCTATCCACCCTGATAAAAAAGCCATGCGCTATAAGCTAGAGCAGCTAGAAGATAAAGACTGGGAACGCGAGTGGATGGATAACTTTCATCCAATGAAATTTGGCGAGCGCTTATGGATATGTCCTAGTTGGCGTGAAGTACCTGAGCCTGAAGCGGTAAATGTAATGTTAGATCCTGGCTTAGCATTTGGTACAGGCACGCATCCAACAACCGCGTTATGTTTGACTTGGCTCGATGGACTTGATTTAAAAGGTAAAACTGTCGTCGATTTTGGCTGTGGCTCGGGTATTCTTTCATTAGCCGCGCTAAAATTGGGCGCAGAAAAAGTAATTGGTATAGATATTGACCCGCAAGCGTTACAAGCCAGTAAAGCGAATGCTGAACGTAATGGGGTTGAAGATCGTCTTGCTTTATACCTTCCTGCTGACCAACCTGAAATAAAAGCAGATGTTGTCGTGGCAAATATATTAGCAGGGCCACTACGAGAACTTGCCCCTGTTATCATTCAATTTGTTGGTGAAAAGGGGCAATTAGCCTTGTCTGGTGTATTAGAAGATCAAGCGCAAACATTGCAAACATTATATGGACAATGGTGCAACATGGATGATATTGCTGTTCAAGAAGAGTGGGTACGCTTATCAGGCCGACGGAAGTAACCCCTTTTGTTAATAATATTTGTGCAGATTTTAATACTTGTTTGGTCAAAATCTGCACGCATCAATAGTTTGCAAAATGTCAATATCAAAATAGCGAAAAAAAACTGCTTTTGTTCAATTTATATTCTTTTCAATTTAAAAAAAAACGCGTAAACTTAGCGCCCTTTTGACAGGTAGCTCAAAAAACCAACAATGAAAATAGGTTCATATTCATTAGCCAGTAAGGCTATGTTGGCACCAATGGCCGGTATTACAGA
The DNA here is from genome assembly GCA_049613795.1 of Thalassotalea sp. Lineage (GTDB taxonomy): Bacteria > Pseudomonadota > Gammaproteobacteria > Enterobacterales > Alteromonadaceae > Thalassotalea_B. The sequence continues at coordinate 8,412 of JBMZCX010000070.1, forward strand.
TCAACCTTTTCGAGAACTTTGTTGTCGAATGGGTGCTGCATTAGCCGTGTCTGAAATGGTGCTAGCTAATCCTAAGGTATGGAATACTGAAAAGTCATTGCATCGAACACGTCATAGCGATTTAGCTGGGATACGTTCGGTACAAATTGCGGGGTCAGATCCGCAAGAGCTTGCTTATGCAGCGCAAGTTAATGTTAATGATGGTGCACAAATCATTGATATTAATATGGGTTGCCCTGCAAAAAAGGTAAATAAGAAACTAGCAGGTTCAGCGCTTTTAAAAGAGCCTATGTTAGTGGAACAGATTGTGAAATCTGTAGTGGATGCTGTATCAGTGCCTGTTACTTTAAAAATAAGGACAGGTTGGTGTGAAAATACCCGCAATGGTATAGAAATCGCAAAAATTGCTGAACACAATGGCATTCAATCATTAGTAGTGCATGGCCGTACACGTAACGACTTCTATAAAGGCGACGCGGAATACGACACCATTAAAGCGATAAAGCAGGCAGTTAAAATTCCTGTGGTTGCAAATGGCGATATTACTAGCCCTGAAAAAGCATCACACGTGCTTGATTACACAGGGGTTGACGCCATTATGATTGGCCGTGGCGCTCAAGGGCAGCCATGGATTTTTCGAGAAATTAATCATTTCTTGGATACAGGGCAGCATATGTTGCCACCTTCTCTGGAAGAGAAGCGTTCAATAATAATTGAACATGTAAAGGGATTACATACATTTTATGGTGACTTTATGGGCTTAAGATTTGCCCGTAAGCACGTATCTTGGTACATGCAACTGCTTGAACCAGATAAAAAGTTTCGTTCTATTTTTAATGCGTTAGAGTCTACTCAAGACCAGCTCAGCGCATTAACTAGGTATTTTGATAATTTAACTTAAAGAAAGAGTCTGAACTATATGTTTGAACAAAATATTTCATCTCCATTTGTTACTGGTAATTTGCAAGCTCAAACTGAGTCTTCACCATTACGTACTCAAGCAAAAATTGCTATTAGCAACTACTTATCACAATTAAACGGTAATGATGTAGATGATATGTACGACCTTGTACTTTCTGAAATTGAAGCGCCAATGCTTGAAGAAGTCATGAAGTATACACGCGGTAACCAAACGCGCGCAGCTAATTTACTTGGCATTAACCGTGGTACTTTACGTAAGAAGTTAAAGAAATACGGTATGAACTAAAATTTAGCAGGTACATGCCTGCGATGAAAAAGCACCCTAGGGTGCTTTTTTACGTATTAAGGCTGCAAACTGTTACTTAGGTTAAAAGTTTTCACATAACATTATATTTTACGGATGTTAGTCGCCACGGATAAGTGTCAAAGGCCAGACAACACGAACTAATTTAAAGGTAATCAAACGCAATGGATACCCCTCGCCCAATCAAACGTGCACTATTAAGTGTTTCTGATAAAACCGGTATAGTCGACTTCGCCCGCAGCCTTGCACAAAAAGGTGTAGACATTTTATCTACAGGTGGCACAGCTAAGCTACTTGCTGACAACGGCATTAAAGTAACTGAAGTATCAGACCATACAGGTCATCCAGAAATTATGGACGGTCGTGTAAAAACACTACATCCAAAAATTCATGGCGGTATTTTAGCGCGCCGTGGAACTGACGAAGCGGTAATGCAAACACACAATATTGATGCAATTGACATGGTTGTTGTTAATTTATATCCATTTGCTAATACTGTGGCTAAAGCTGATTGCTTGCTTGCTGATGCGGTTGAAAATATCGATATCGGTGGCCCAACAATGGTGCGTGCTGCAGCGAAAAATCATAAAGACGTTACTATTATTGTTAACGCGTCTGATTATTCTCGCGTTATAACTGAAATGGATGCTAACGAAGATTCATTAAGCTATGGTACGCGCTTTGATTTAGCGATTGCTGCTTATGAACATACTGCAGCGTACGATGGCATGATCGCTAATTACTTTGGTCAAATGTTACCTGCTCACGGTGGTGAAACGTCTGCGCCAAATTTTGAAGAAAAAAATAAATTCCCTCGTACCTTTAATAGCCAGTTTATTAAAACTCAAGACTTACGCTATGGTGAAAACTCGCATCAAGACGCAGCATTTTACGTAGAAGCTAACCCAGAAGAAGCGTCAGTTTCTACGGCTAAGCAAGTACAAGGTAAAGCATTATCATACAACAACATTGCAGATACTGATGCAGCATTAGAATGTGTTAAAGAATTTGATGAACCTGCTTGTGTAATTGTTAAGCATGCTAACCCGTGTGGTGTTGCTATTGGCGATAACATTTTGGGCGCTTACGAGTTAGCGTATAAAACAGATCCTACGTCTGCTTTTGGTGGCATTATTGCTTTTAACCGTGAATTAGACGCTGATACAGCTGAAGCGATTGTGTCACGTCAATTTGTTGAAGTGATTATTGCACCAAGCATTTCTGACGCAGCAGCACAAATAGTAGCAGCAAAGCCTAATGTACGTTTACTTGAATGTGGACAATGGAACACGCAAACCACAGGTTTAGATTATAAACGTGTGAATGGCGGTTTATTAGTACAAGATCGTGACCAAGGCAAAGTGGCCACTAGCGACTTACAAGTAGTAACCAAGCGTCAACCAACTGAAGATGAAATGCGCGATTTACAATTTTGCTGGAAAGTAGCGAAATACGTTAAATCTAATGCCATTGTTTATGTTAAAAATAGCATGACAATAGGCGTAGGTGCAGGGCAAATGAGTCGTGTATATTCAGCTAAAGTTGCAGGGATAAAAGCGGCAGACGAAAACCTTGAAGTAAAAGGCTCGGTGATGGCGTCGGATGCGTTTTTCCCATTCCGCGATGGTTTAGACGCGGCAGCAGAAGCAGGGATTACTGCGGTAATTCAACCAGGTGGTTCAATGCGTGATAACGAAGTTATTGCAGCGGCCGATGAACATGGCATTGCTATGGTCTTCACAGGAATGCGTCACTTCCGCCATTAATCATTAAAAAAGCAGTTAACTTATAATAGTTAGCTGCTTTTTCGATAAGTGGCTTTATTTTATCGTTTAATGAATGCTTTTCTCTTTAGAGATGTTCCTATAATATTCTTTAATACCCTAAACGATAAAATGGAAAATACATGAACTCAATAAAAAAAATTATTAGCACAAGCGTATTAACAACAGCAATATTACTTAGCGGCTCAGTAATTGCTAATGATACCTCAGCATTAGATAATGCCATTACGGGTGAACACCGTAGTGCAGCCAACAAAGCAAGAGATCAATACCGTCATCCTAAAGAAACTTTAGCGTTTTTTGGTTTTTCATCTGATATGACAGTAGTTGAACTAACGCCTGGCGGTGGCTGGTATACTGAAATATTGGCGCCTGCGTTAAAAGGTACAGGCAAGTTATACGGTGCACACTACCCCGACACAAATGAAGACAACTACTATAGCCGTTCACGTAAAGGTTTAGAAAAAATGCTCGCTAAAAAAGCTATTTTTAGCGAGGTAGCATTAACTAACTTTATCCCGAAAAAAGAAAGTGAATTAGCGCCAAAAGGTACGGCTGACTTAGTATTAACTTTCCGTAACCTACATAACTGGGGTGAAGAAGGTATGCAGCAAGTGTTTAAAGATGCGCATGCTGCGTTAAAAACAGGTGGCGTGTTAGGTGTAGTTGAACACAGAATGCCAGCTGACCAAAACTGGAAAGAAAACATGAATAGCGGCTATGTGCCACAAGCGCTCGTAGTTGAATATGCAAAAGCGGCAGGCTTTACGTTAGCTGCAAGTAGCGAAATTAATGCTAACGCGAAAGACGATGCTAAGCACCCTAAAGGTGTTTGGACATTACCACCGCGCTTGGCATTAAAAGATCAAGATAAAGCAAAGTATCTAGCGATTGGCGAAAGTGATCGTATGACGCTGAAATTTGTAAAATAATACTTAAGCCCGCTATATATTCTGTAGCGGGCCTTTAAAACTCTTAGGAAGTTAGTAAATGAATGTTTTAGTTATTGGTAGTGGTGGCCGTGAACACGCACTGGCGTGGAAAGCAGCGCAATCAAATAATGTGTCAAAAGTATTTGTTGCCCCAGGTAATGCAGGCACTTTAACTGAGCCAAAATTAGAAAATGTGGCGATTGCTGTTGGCGATACGCCTGCGTTAGTTGCATTCGCAAAAAGCAATAATGTTGGATTAACCATTGTTGGCCCAGAGCAGCCTTTAGTTGATGGTGTTGTTGATGCGTTTCAAGCGGAAGGTTTGATGATATTTGGCCCTAGCGCTAAAGCTGCCCAACTTGAAGGATCAAAAGCATTTACGAAAGACTTCCTTGCACGTAATAATATCCCTACGGGTTGGTATCAAAATTTTACCGAAATAGAACCTGCCTTAGCTTATGTTCGTGAAAAAGGTGCCCCAATTGTTGTTAAAGCTGATGGTTTAGCTGCAGGAAAGGGCGTAATTGTTGCGATGACATTACCTGAAGCAGAAGATGCAATTAAAGATATGCTAGCAGGTAACGCCTTTGGCGATGCAGGCCATCGGGTGGTTATTGAAGAATTTTTAGACGGTGAAGAAGCAAGCTTCATTGTAATGGTTGACGGTAAAAACGTACTACCATTTGCAACCAGCCAAGATCATAAACGCGCTTATAATGGTGATAAAGGACCAAACACTGGTGGCATGGGGGCTTATTCTCCAGCGCCGGTAGTTACACCAGAAATTCATGATCGCATTATGAATGAAGTTATTTACCCAACAGTAAATGGCATGGCAAAAGAAGATGCACCTTATACTGGCTTTTTATACGCAGGTTTAATGATTGCAGCAGACGGCACACCAAAAGTAATTGAGTATAACTGTCGTTTTGGCGATCCTGAAACACAACCTATCATGATGCGCTTACAATCTGATATTGTTGAACTTTGCCAATTAGCGTGTGAAGAAAAACTCGATCAAGCCAATATTCAATTTGATCCTCGTGCTGCAGTTGGCGTTGTATTAGCCGCAGGCGGTTACCCTGGAAGTTACGGTAAAGGTGAAGTGATTAGTGGCTTAGCAACTAACCAACTCGATGATCGTAAAACCTTCCATGCAGGAACGGCAGACAAAAATGGAGCAGTCGTTACTGCTGGTGGCAGAGTGTTATGTGCAACAGCATTAGGAAACAGCGTAACAGAAGCACAAAAAGCAGCCTACGAGTTATTAAGTCAAATTACGTGGACAGGTGTTGAGTTTCGTACAGACATTGCTTATCGCGCAATTGCTCGAGAGCAATAAATATACTCGTTTTGTTACAACGCGATAAAGCAAACAAAAAGGCTTAACAATAATAATTGTTAAGCCTTTTTAATTAACACAATGGATAACTGAACTATTCTTTAACTAGAAGTGCCTTGTTTGCTCCACCAGCGATAGCCGCTTCCATTGCTGTACCTTCTTGTAATCCCGCACTGACTGCTGAGGCTACAATTCTTCTTGCTTCAATATCAGCACTATTGCTTACCGCCATTTCGACAACAGCTTCTCCTTTGGTTGGGAATAATGCGATAGCGTCATTAACAAAAGAAGAAACCTGCTGAGGTAAAGCTTTAATAGCACCAGAAAGAATCTCTAATGCTTTATCTGGAAAAGAGCTTAATGAGTTTTGTACAACTGAATCTGATATTACAGGCTCTGTATTGATCGCTATGCTGACGATTTCTTCGGTAAACTCGGGACTATTAAGCATAACTACATTAACAATTTCTTGTGCATAAGCCGGTTCAGTTTCAATTGCTAAAGCAACTAACTCAACAGGATCGGCAACATTTTCTTTAAGAAACACTTTAATTACTTCACAGGTAAGTACGGGTTCAGCTTTTAGTGCTCCTGTTAATATTTCTTTATATCGGTTTGGGTAAAGTGCTAACGACGCGTGAATAACAGCATCTACTTGCTCAGGGTATCGCGCTAAAATAGCGCTTACACTATTTACCAAGGAAATTTGTTGATTTACTTGCTGACTTAATAATTGAGAAATTAACTTATCCTGTCTGTATTCCACGCTACCTTGCGCATAACCACAAATACTTGTGCCAATAAGTAGCAACAAAACAATTAATTTATTCATTATCATTGTTCTCACATCTATTATTGATGTTGCTATTATTATTAAAGGTAGAAAATCCACCTCAAATTAATATAGAACATATTCAAAACTAAATCTCCTGTACTTTTATACAGAGGATCGGCGGAGGATCCTATCTGTTAGGTCAATAAACTCGCGCTTAGTTCAATATATGAGCGAACAAACAAAAAAGTAAAAAAAGATCTTGATCCTTTCATAGAGATCGATACAATGCGCTCCACTTCTTCAGGAAGACCTGATGAAGGGCAGAGTAACGGAAATACT
>JBMZCX010000071.1:0-14648 GCA_049613795.1 Thalassotalea sp.
CTAGGTTCTAGGTTCTAGGTTCTAGGTTCTAGGTTCTAGGTTCTAGGTTCTAGGATGATAATTCAACACCGAGTCAAATTACGGTTGTTTTATCTTTTCCTAGGGCCTAGGGTTCTAGAGTTCTAGGACCTAGTTTCTAGGGCTCTATGTTCTATTTTTTTATTTTTAATCTCTTCCTCCTCATTATCAGTTATAATAGGTTCACTTGGGTAAATCGCCCGCATTATCTGTTACACCATTGCCTTTAGGATTGTTATGAAAAAAACATTTTCGCTTGTTCACGAAAAAATTAAACGCCCACGCTTAGTCGATGCTATTAAGCATGATGTAAAAAAATACCTGAAACGTGAACGTAATAAAACCTTGCCTGAAGGCGCTGATTTTTTAGATTTTGACTGTCGTTACGGCCACACCGAAGCCGAAGCAAAAACAATTCATGTTTCTGCGTTAAACAAAAGTATTGATGACGCTGATAAGCTTGAACTTAGTTCATTTTATTTAGAAATTTTAGCTAAACCCGGTTACCGTAACGCAGCTATTGCTGAAGATTTAGATGAAGAAGACGAATAGTTATTAACTCTTCTGTAAAAATCAAAAAAGGCGTTAACTTCAACAGTTAACGCCTTTTTTAGTTAAGCTTAGCCCAATTAATTATTAGCTAATGCCTTAGCAAAATTTCTCGCTTTTTCAAGATCTTCAGGAGTATCAACCCCTTCAACAGGTAAGCGCGTTTGTGCTACCGCCACATGAATTTTTTCACCCTGCCATAATACACGTAGCTGTTCTAACGATTCTATTTGTTCTAACTGGCTTGCAGGCCAAGTCACATAATCAGTAATAAAGCCCGCACGGTAAGCATAAATACCAATATGACGTTGGTAAAACTCACCTATTTCACTGATCGTTTCTTTATTTAAAAAACGACTGCGATCATAAGGGATAGTTGCTCGGCTAAAATACAGTGCATAGCCGTCTTTATCGCATAATACTTTTACCGCATTAGGATTAAATGCTTCTTCAACATCATCAATGGTCATGGCAAGCGTCGACATTCGTGCTTTTGTCTGACTGGCTAAATTGTTCGCCACTTGGCTAATATTTTCAGCGGGAATAAAAGGCTCATCGCCTTGTACATTAACGATTACTTGGTCTGCCGAAAACTGATATTGTTGCACCACTTCAGCTAAACGTTCAGTACCTGATTGGTGATCAGCGCGAGTACGGCATACTTCACCACCAAAGCTTTCAACCACACTGGCAACTTTGTCATTGTCGGTTGCCACAATAACTTTACTGGCACCGCTACTTTTTGCTTTTTCAACAACCCATTGGATCATCGGCTTACCCGCAATATCTGCAAGAACTTTGCCTGGTAAACGTGACGACTCGTAGCGAGCAGGAATAATGACCACAAATGACATAACAGTACTCTACCCTTTTTCTTCGTCAGTTATACGACGCGCTTCGCTTTCTAACAACACGGGAATGTCGTCAACTATGCTATAGGCTAGACGATCAAAATTGCACACTAGCTCTTTTTGTTCTTTACGGTAATCAAGTTTCCCCTTACACACAGGGCACGCTAAAATTTCTAATAATTTACTATCAAAAGCCATGTTATTTCTCTTATCTTTAAATTTATCTGGTTAACTTATACGATTAAGCCATGTTAGTCTTTTTGACCAAGCACTTTATCTCGGTCATTAATGGTGTTATTTCTTGCTCGTTAAAGCTGGCATCAACAGGTAAATACCACCAATTTTCTTGTGCAAACGAATAACATTTAACCGCGTCTTTTTCCGTCATTAATAACGGTTTACTCGCATCAAATTCATTAAAACTTGTTTCATTATAGCTTTGATGATCAACAAAGCCTTTGCTCGCTGTAACACACAAACCAAGCGCTGTTAACGTGGTAAAAAATCGCTCAGGATCGCCAATACCTGCAATTGCGTTCACTTTAACATATTGCTGACAAAAATCGTCTATAGAAATACGCTCGCCAGACACTAAATTAACGACTTTAGTTGCCTGTAATCGCATGGTTGCGTAAGGGCTAGTCATTTTATTCGCTTGAGCAAGATCCCCGTTAACAACTAAATGTGCGCTACTTTTTAGCCGAGCAAGCCCTTCTCGTAAAGGTCCTGCGGGTAATAATAATTCATTGCCAAAAAGCCTTTTTCCGTCAATGACTATTACTTCAATATCACGTTGTAAGCGGTAATGCTGTAAGCCATCGTCTGCAATAATTAATTGGCAGCCTTGTTCAGCTAATACCGCTGCGCTAGCAATTCTATCAGCGCCTACCACTACTGGCACTTGGCAACGTTGATAAATTAAAAGTGGTTCGTCACCCGCCTCCTTAGCGGACGATTTACCATCAAGCAGATACGGATAATGTGGCGCTTTCCCGCCGTAACCTCGGCTAATTACCCCAACTTTTATACCTACTTGCTGACATTGCTCAATTAAGTAAATAGCCACGGGTGTTTTACCATTACCGCCCACGCCAATATTCCCGACAACCACAACAGGTAAAGCAGGTTTTATAGAGCGCTTAACGCCCATTCGGTAAAGCGCTACTCTAAGGGTTGTTAATAGATAAAAGAGTAGCGAAAAAGGCAATAATAAAGGTACCAATAACCATTTAGCTGGGTGTTGATAAAACCAAACTTTTTCAATTAAACGCATACATTTATCTTTTTATTATTCAAAGCTATTAACCAAATTGGAAACGATGCAACTGTGCATAAGCGCCGTCTTTTTCTATTAATACTTGGTGACTGCCTTGTTCAATAATTTCGCCCTGTTCCATCACAATAATTTTGTCGGCGCTTTCAATGGTTGATAAACGATGGGCAATAACAATACAGGTGCGGTTTTGTTGTAAAAGGCTTAATGCGTCTTGAATATGCCGTTCAGACTCAGTGTCTAACGCACTTGTTGCTTCGTCTAAAATTAGGTAAGGTGCGTCACACAACAATGCTCGTGCAATAGCAACACGCTGTCGCTGGCCGCCCGATAATAACGCGCCATTGTCGCCAATATTGGTGTCTAACCCTTGTGCTAAATTATTGGCAAACTCCATTACATGCGCTTTTTTCGCCGCATCGAGTATTTCTTCACGACTGGCTTCAGGTTTGCCATACGCAATATTGTTAGCAAGCGAGTCATTAAATAACACTACTTGTTGCGATACATAAGCAAACTGCTTACGTAAGTCTTTTAGTTTGTAATCAACAATATTTTCACCGTCAATTAGCACTTTGCCTGCAGTTGCATCATAAAAACGAAGTAATAACGAACTCGCCGTGGTTTTACCACTACCAGAGCGCCCCACTAAAGCCACCGTTTCGCCCGCTTTAGCGCTAAAACTAAGCTGCTTAAGCGATAGTTTGTCGTCACCTTGATAAGTAAAATCAACATCTTCAAAGGCTAAGTCGCCTTTAGCATTAACAAGTTCGAGTGTGCCTGTATCGTTTTCTGGTGCTTGGTCTAACACCGCAAAGATACTGGAACACGCCGCCATACCTTTTTGAAACTCACTATTCACATTGGTAAGTTGTTTCAGCGGGTTCATTAACATAGTCATGTAAGTAACAACGGCGATAAATGCCCCTGGTTTTATATCGGCCATTTCTGGCGTAGTAACTATGTACAGAATAAACGCTAACGCAAACGAGGCTATAATTTGAATAACCGGTACGCTGGCCGCTTTTGCAATGACCATTTTCATGCGCTGCTGACGGTTATTTTTATTTATGAAATTAAAACGGTCGAATTCTCGTTGCTGTCCATCAAACGTTAGCACCACTTTATGGCCATTAAAGGTTTGCTCTGCCGCGGTAGTGACTTCTCCCATCGCGCCTTGAATATCTTTACTCACTTTACGAAAACGGCGTGAAACTTGGCTAATAATAACGGCAATAACAGGAATAATAAGCAAGAAAATAGCTGACAATTGCCAACTATGATAAAACATCAGCCCAATGAGGCCAATCACAAATACACCTTGTTGTACGAGTGTTAACAACGCTTTACTGGTGGCATTTAATACTTGTTCTGTGTCATAGGTTAATTTAGAAATTAACGTGCCTGTTGACTCTTTATCGTGAAAACTAACGGGCATGGTCATAATATGTTCAAAAATATGTTGGCGTAAATCAGCAACCACGTGGTTACCAACCCATGCTAAACAATAATTAGCAATAAAGTGACTAACACCACGTACCAAAAAACAAGCAATCACAAAAGCAGGTGCCCACTTCATAAAATTAGGATCGGCACCTGTTAAACCATCGTCAATAAGAGGTTGTAATTTAGATAGAAAAAGTAAATCTACGCCTGCATAACTCAACATACCAATAATAGAAACAATAAAGCCTGCTTTATATACTTTGGCATAGCGCATTAAGCGTTTAAAGTTTTGCCAAGTAGATATTTGCAACGCCTGGTGATCTACTTGTGTACTTGTTTCAGGAATAGCTGACATTCAGTCTCTCAATAAGCCTGTTTTTAACGGGATTCTTCACATTTTAGCCTTAAATACAAATGATTAACACGCTAATTTGCAAACCAATACGGCCAATCATCAATACGGTAACGTTTAACATGGACTTTGTTATCGTGAATATCAAGGGTGATCATGCCATTTTCAGCAGTATTAAAGGTTTTTACATTTAAACGATGATAGCGTTCAACCACTTCATTTGCAGGCATACGCCAATGATTTAAAAACCCCGCACTAAAAATAGCGTATTCTGGCGATACGGTTTTAATAAATGCAGAACTTGAGGACGTTTTAGAACCATGGTGCGGTGCAATTAATATAGTTGACGCTAAAGAGCGTTCAATATTTAACCGGCTGGTTTTAATCAGCCTTTTTTCAATTTTTTGACTAATATCCCCACTTAGCAACACACTTTGTGTGTGATCTGAAATACGCACTACACAAGAATCGTCATTATCATCACCTTTTACTTCATTTGGCGATAATATTTCGATCGTCAATTGCTGCCATTGATAGTGTTGTCCAGCCAAGCAACGATGGTTCGCATTAATTGTTAGGTCATTAGTCATGATGTTTTCAATAGCCAGTTTGTCATTCAATAAAGCAAAGCCTCCTGCATGGTCGTTATCGTCATGACTTAATATCAACCAGTCTAACTTTTTAATACCTTGCTGCTGAAAATACGGCAACAACACCGATTCAGCCATTGAAAAGCCACTCGGGTAAGTTGCCCCTGTATCATAAAGCAAAACCTGCTTATTACGCTGAACAATAACCGCCAAACCTTGCCCTACATCCATCACTTTTACCTGCCAGCGCTGTGAGTTTTCCTCTTTTAAAAGAGCTATATTAGCGAGTATTAGTAATAGCGGAATAATCAGCCACTTTCTTACTAATTTAGTCACAACCAGAGCCAGCAAGCTTCCAAATATTGTTAAAGATAATAGCGCCCATTGCTTTTGTGATAAATCGAACACTGCCCAAGGTAAGTCAGCCAAAAGCGTTAAGTACTGCCAAAGCCATGAAAGCACGGCTAACGCTAAGTTAATGAAAAGATCGGCCAGCACTGTAGACGCAGCATTTATAACTAACGCGCTTAACGCGAGCGGTAAGACCACAAAACTAATAACAGGTACCGCAACAAGGTTAGCTAAAATAGCCACAACTGACACTTGACCCGACAAAAGCGTGGCGAGCGGTAACATTAATAAGGTTAATGAAACTTGTAAAAAGAAGAGCTGCTTGCTTTTACTGATAAAGCGATTAATTGTTGAATGTATTATTGAGTGAGTACCTGCCGCAGACTGATCAACATTCATATAAAAATAGGGTTTAAAGCGCCAAACAATAAAAAAAATACAAATAACAGCGTAGAACGACAACCAAAAGCTCATTGAAATTAAGCTCATCGGCATTAACAACACAACAAGAAACAACGTTAAACTCAACCACGTTTTAATGCCTATGCTGATAGCAACCAAGCGGAAAAACAAAAAACAATAAATCATCACTAGTGCACGTAGCGTTGGAATAGAAAACCCCGCTAAATAGGCGTAATAACCCGAACATAAAGCACTAAAAAACAACGCAGCTATGCGTATATTACTGTTGAGAAGAGGAGTAACAGTGGAAACTGTACTGACTGACTTTTTAATTAGCGTATTTTTAAGTAATAAAATATACGACAGCAACACTGATAAAGGAATAAGCCGAACCACTAGCAAAAAAAGAAAGTAACTACACCCTGCAACAATACCAATATGTAAACCTGAAATAGCTATTAAATGCTGAATTTGGGTATGCTTTAATACTCGCCAATGCGCTTTTCCTAAGCCGCTGCGCTCACCAAAGGTTAACGCTTGAATAATGGGGCCAAGAAAGTGCTGAGGTAGCGTATTATTAAAGCTAATAAACTGTTGCTGTCTATGGCTAACTGCATTATTAACGAGTTGATTGTTTTCTTTTTTACGCACATATCCTGTGGCATGCAAGTGCTGTCGACGTAGCCATGTTTGGTAACTAAAGCCACCAGCATTAGCAAGCCCATGGGCAGGTTTTATTTTTACAAATAAAGACCAAATTTGCCCTTGTTTAATCATATGTAAAGGCTTTGATTTTAGAGTAAGTGTATCAATTTCCCAATTCAGTCTAATGTTAATTTTCTGCTCTAAAGGCATGTCATTTAAATGACTTGCTGAAAAATTAAATCGACACCTATTTACTGTACATTGAGGAATAGAACTAATTCCCCCTTTTACCTTTACTACTTGATTTACCAATAAATTAATATCAACATTATTACTTTTCCATACCCCCTGATAATGACTAGCGATCAACAATATCCATGCACAACCTAAGAATGCCGCAGCGTAATAGCGGGTTACTTGATTGATGTGAGCAAACATAAAACACAAGATAAATAAAAAGACGTAAAAAAACGCTGGCACTATTGGCAACAATAGTGAGAATATAGCCCCAATAAAGAATGTAACTAGCCACCAGTCCATAGTGATTGCTTACCGTAATTTAGTGAAAATATGCCAAAAAAAACCATAAAGCGCTTTTTACCTGACCACCAAAAAATAAAATCTAATAAACACTTACAAATTTTTGGTGATCTATTACACAACGGAAACTTATGGCATTTAAACCGTCGCTCTGTTGCTAAAGCCTTTGCTGTAGGGCTATTTTTTGCCTTTATTCCTGTGCCATTTCAAATGGTACTTGCCGCAGGTATAGCTATTATAGTACATGCTAACTTGCCCCTTTCAATCGCCTTAGTATGGATCACTAACCCATTGACTATGCCTGCAATTTTTTATTTTTGCTATCTTACCGGGACATGGATTTTAGGTGCATCAGAGCAAGAGTTTGCTTTTGAAGCAAGTTGGCAATGGGTTGTAGACAGTATTTCAACTATTGGCCCGTCATTTTTATTAGGATGTGGAGTGTTGGCTGTAGTATTTTCGCTACTAGGTTACTTCAGCATTAATGCTTTATGGCGCTACTCTGTTGCTAAAGAGTGGAAAAAGCGCCAACATAGGTAAATAGGTACCACTGCTTTACATTTGACCTAGTACTTGCGCTGGCTCAACTTTGGTGGCTTGCCATGCAGGATAAATAGTAGCTAAAAAGCTAAGACTCATCGCTATAGCCATGGTAATTATTACATCTTGACTTTGTAAATGGCTCGGTAAGAAATCAATAAAATAGACGTCCGATGATAAAAACTGGGTGCTTAATATAGTTTCAATTGCCGTAATAATATCAGTTAAATTAAGCGCTAAATAACAACCTAATAAGCCGCCAATAATACACCCAATAAACCCATTCATAATCCCTTGTAGCACAAAAGTAAGCATGATAGTGCGATTACGTGCGCCCATTGTTTTTAAAATAGCAATATCACCTTTCTTCTCGTTAACTACCATAATTAAAGTCGATACTATATTAAAACTTGCTACCGCAATCACTAACACTAAAACGATATACATTACCATGCGTACCAATTGAATATCGTTAAACAAACTACCATGCTCTCGTGTCCAATCATACAGGTATAAATAATGATCAGTTTGAACAGCCGCTTGTCTGGCAATACGGGGGGCTTGAAACACATCAGTTACTGTTAAACGTAAACCTTGTACTTGATCGGCTTCATAACCAAGTAATTCTTGTGCTAACGACAACGAAATATAGCTTTGGCTTTGGTCAATTACACCGCCAAAATTAAAAATCCCCACCACATTAAGTTGGCGTTTAAGCGGTACTGAAAACTGCTGGCGTAAATTATGGCGCACGGCTTTTTTATCAAAATTTAATGAGTGCTCGCTATTAGGCAGCAATATTTGTACTTTGTCGCCCACACTTACATTTAATTTTTTAGCAATGCCAGAACCAATAATTACTGCATTTTCATTGGCTAAGCTTTGCCAGTTGCCGTCAATCATAAATTCATTAATCGTAGAGACTTGTTGCTCGTGAGCAATATCCACCCCTCTTATTTCAACCCCTTTAAGTTGATCTTTCTTTTGCATCATGCCCTGTGCTTTTATCAAAGGGGCAATGGCAATCACCTCAGGGTGCTGGCTAATGAGTTTAGCCTCAGACGGCCAGTTTTTTATTGGTTGATTAACCCCCATTAATTCCACATGTGGCACTACCGACAATAAATGCTTAGCTAGTGCTCGCTCAAAACCGTTCATTGCTGATAAAACGACAATTAATACAGTAACACCTAAAGCAATGCCAATAGTTGACGAAGCCGAGATAAACTTAGCGAAGCCGTTATTTTGTCGACTTTTAATGTACCGACCACCTAAAAAAAGGCTTAATGATTTTGCCATTATTATTGCTCTATTACCGCAAGTTCAACCAACTGCCCGTGTGTTAACGTTAATTGCCTGTCCATTTTAGCCGCTAAGGTTAAGTCGTGCGTTACAATGACAAAGCTTGTTTTTAATTGTTGGTTAAGCTCTCTAAGTAACTGATATATTTGTTCTGCGGTGTCAAAGTCTAAATTACCGGTTGGCTCGTCGGCTAACACTAATGACGGTTGAGTAACCAACGCCCTTGCAATAGCTACCCGTTGTCGTTCACCGCCTGATAATTCTGAGGGTAAATGATGCCCTCTATGTCCTAAATTAACTTTCGTTAGCATCTCATCAGCAAGTGCTTTAGCTTTAGTTGCTGACTCTCCACGGATCAATAATGGCATAGACACATTTTCTTGCGCAGTAAACTCCATCATTAAATGATGAAATTGATAAACAAAGCCTATGTGCTGATTTCGTAATGATGCTTTTTCATTTTCAGATAATTTAGCAACCTCAATACCATTAATTAGCACTTTACCGTTAGTTGGCGTATCAAGAGCGCCAGCTAAATGTAAGAATGTACTTTTGCCGCATCCCGAGCTACCAACAATCGCTAATAACTCGCCCTGTGCTACCGATAAATTTAACTCAGTCAGCACCTTAGTTTCATTTACTCCTTGCTGATAAGACTTTGACAACTCAATACATTGTAAACTTAAATTCATAGCGTTACTCATGTCGTAGAACCTCTGCAGGCTGTGTTTTAGAGGCGTGATAAGCAGGATAAAGGGTAGCAATAAAACTCATCGCTAAAGCGGAAAAAGCAATCACGGCTACCGAGTAACCCTCTAGTTTAATGGGAAGTTGTTGCGTGCCCGCTCCTAATAAATTAACACCAAGTGCGGCTAATAAGTCATTGAGATTCATCGTTAATAACACACCAATAATAACGCCGCATAAGGTGCCCCATAAGCCATTAATCATGCCTTGGCTAATAAATATTTTTACAATATTCACGCGGGTCATACCAAAGGTTTGCAAAATAGCAATTTCACCACGCTTATCAATAACCACCATCACTAACGCTGAAACAATATTGAAAGCAGCCACCGCTATTATTAACACTAAACTTAGCCCCATCATGTTTTTTTCCATTTGAACGGCACTAAATAAACTACCTTGCGATGCCTGCCATGAAGTAAATTTAAGTTCAGGAAATTGTGGTTTAAGTGCTGAGATAACGAGCTCTGCATTAAAGGCATCGTCTAAATAAAGTCTTAATTGCCCTATATCATTGGCTTTATGTCTAAGCATTTTATTGGCACTTGGTTGGGTAATGTAAACCATGGCATCGTCTACTTGTGAGCCAACATTAAAAAGCCCTATTACCGTAAATAGTCGCTGTACAGGCATTCGTCCCATGGGCGTAAACACTGTTTTATTCGGTAAAACTAATCGAACATTGTCGCCAACGTTAACCTTAAGCGTGCGTGCTAACGATTCACCCATAACGATGCTAAATCGCTGCTTGTCTAAATCGGTAAGTGCGCCATAAGTCATGCGTTGTGACACAATATTATGCGATTCTAATTCAGGCGTTATACCTTGTATTAGTACCATTTGTATGGTGTTAGCTGATTGAATTAATGCTTCACTTTCAATGACGGGTGTAACTTGTGTAATATGCTTATTGATCAGTAACTTATTATGTAATGGTTGCCATTGGCTAAGTGAAGTACTGTCAGAATTTTCAACAATAACATGAGGCACTATGCCTAAAATACGTTTTTTAAGCTCACCTTCAAAACCATTCATCACAGACACAACCGCGATCAATGAAGCAACCCCTAATAAAATACCCGCAATAGAGAAAAAGGTGATAAATGAAACGAAGCCCGTTCGACTTCTGCTTTTGCTGTAACGCAAACCAATAAATAAACTAACAGGTTGAAACATTGACCGTAAAATTAACCAGTTAAGGTGTAACATGTTACACAAATGTAAAGTAGCAAAAGCATAACACAATCACATTTATTTATACCCCTAAGTTATGAAAATAGTGCTATATTACTTTTATAGCACTTTTATTATTTATGGATATATGAACAAAGACAATTCGGCATTCTGTGAGAAGCAGTTATTAGAAGAAATACAATATCTTCAAAAAACGAGCGACTTAGAGCAAGGAAGAAATAATGTATTACGCATGGCTGCACAAGGTGCCGCACTTGATGCTATTTTAGATGTACTTTGCCAAAAGGCCCAGCTTTATAATGATGAAATGCTATGCTCTATTTTACAATTAAACCATGACACTAATACCTTACACACCATAGCCGCTAAAACGCTGCCGTTATCTTACAGTAATGCAATAAATGGGGTTAGTATCGGCTCTAGTGTTGGCTCTTGCGGCACCGCTGCCTTTAAAAAAGAGCGTGTTATTGTTGAAAACATTAACACTCATCCTTATTGGAACCAATATAAAAGTCTTGCGTTAACCGCAGGTTTACAAGCCTGTTGGTCTGAACCTATTATTGGCTCAGAAGGTAAAGTATTCGGCACTTTTGCAATGTATTATCGAGAGCCGAAAGCGCCTACAGCAGAAGATTTGCAGTTTATTGAAGTTAGTGCAAATTTAGCCGCTGTTGTTTTTGAAAACCACGACACTCGTCAAAAGCTTATTAAAGCCAACAACGCGCTTAACAATACCATTGATCAACGTACCACTGAGTTAGAACTCGCTAATAGTGATCTCGAACAATTAATAAAGCAGCAAAACACAGATCATGTAAAAAATATAATTAGTGAGAAAAAACAAACAACAAAAAGTTTAGTGGTTGGATTTGCAAATAGAGTTAACCCACCAATATCCATAGCTTTAACTGCCATTGGCGTAGCTAATCAACAGCTTATAAAGTTAAAACAAGCGACAGAATCAAATAAACTAACCCGAAGCGAATTAGAAAAAACAACCGCATTAATCGCTGAAAGCATTCAATTAAGCTATAAAAAGCTCATTATCACTTCTGACTTATTAGAACAATTTAACAGTTTAAATACTGAAGAATACGATCATCAAACCACTTTCAACCTAAATAGCTTATTTAATGAACTGCAAGAAGGCTTAATAAAGCTATTAGGGCATTCAACAATTACTTTTGAAGCTGAAGACATTAACTTAACCTGCAATAAAGACGCACTTTGGCAAGTATTCTACCAATTAATTGAAAATAGTGTGCTCCACGGTTTTAAAGGACGCAAGCACGGAAAAATATTAATTACAGCAACACAACTAAACAATAACATTATTATTAACTATCAAGATGATGGCTGCGGTATTGAGCAACAGTATACGGCTTCAATATTTGACCCATTCTTTACTGTTGAAAGCAATCAAGGACACAATGGTTTAGGGTTATCAACCATTGTTAGTTTATTAGAGACAAGTTTAGCTGGTGAAATTAAATATATTGACAGTCCTATTGGCGCAAGATTCGAAATAACCATGAATTGCTTACCCTAGCTAATCATAACAACAAGGCTTTGAAATTATCTATTTGTACAAATAAAAGTACACAATTATGTGTACAAAATGTAAATAGATATGTCAAAGCCTAGTAATACGTTACATCTACCCCTACTATACGCTTTAATAATAACTTTATTTCAATAAAGCTATTTATCAAATACCAACTAAAATTTTCTGAAAAATGAGTACCACTAAATGAAACTAATGATAACAAGTGCTGTTTGTTCTTCCCTGCTATTAGCATCGGGTTGCAATACTGCAGAGCAAAATACAACGACAACAAAAACAGAAATGCCTGCAACACAAAATGTCGCTCTTACTTCTGGTATTACCTTAGCGAATATGGACAAATCGGTTCGCCCTCAAGATAACTTTTATCGCTACATTAATGGTGGCTGGTTAAAAAACACCACTATTCCTGGTGATAAAACAGCCGTTGGTTCTTTCTACGACTTAAGGGATACTGCTGACGATAACGTAAAAGCGATTATTGAAGAGTTAGCAGCAACTGAAAACTTAAAAACGGGCAGCGACGAGCAAAAAGTAGCAGACTTATTCCGCTCTTACATGGACTCTGCTGGACGTGACGCGTTAGGCATTAAGCCCATTCAAGGCATACTTGATACTATTTCAGCACTTAAAAACAAAAATGAATTAGCATCGTTTTTAGGTGAATATCAAGCGGCTGGCGTTTCTAGCCCGCTTGCTTTTTACATTAGTGTTGACGCTAAAGACTCTTCTCGTTATGCCACACACATTTGGCAAAGTGGTTTAGGCTTACCCGATCGCGACTATTACTTTAATGAAGCAGAGCGCTTTGTAAACTTGCGCGCTGGCTATCTTAAACACATTGAAAACATGTATAACTTAGCAGGTTTAGAAAACGGTGCTGCAGCCGCTAAAACCATTATGGCATTAGAAACTAAGCTAGCCGGTTTTCATTGGACGCAAGTTGAGTCTCGCGATAGCGCTAAGCGTTACAACAAGTTTAACGTTACCGATTTAAATACCTTAACAGACGCGTTTGACTGGAATGCCTTTTTAGCCGCTCAAGGTGTAAGCAAGCAAACAGACATTATTATTAATCAGCCAAGCTTTATTAAAGGTTTTGGTGAAACATTTGCACAAACTTCACTTGATGACTGGAAAACATATCAAACATTCCACACATTAAGTGGTTTTGCTGGTTCATTAACATCAGCATTAGATAAAGAAAACTTTGATTTCTACTCTAAACAGTTAAGCGGCCGTAAAGAACAACGCCCAATGTGGAAACGTGGTGTAAGCGTGGTAAACAGTAACTTAGGTGAAGTAATTGGTAAAGTTTATGTTGCCCGCCATTTTACAGCTAAAGCTAAATCTCGCATGAGTGAGTTAGTCGAAAACTTACGTACATCTTACGGTGACTCAATTACTGAGCTTGATTGGATGTCTGAAGACACTAAAAAAGCTGCACACGTAAAATTAGCCGCATTTACGCCTAAAATTGGCTACCCAGACAAATGGGAAGACTACACTTCACTTGTAATAAAAAGTGATGACTTAGTAGGTAACCGCATTCGCTCAAACAAAGTATCTCATCAAAAAGAAGTTGAGAAATTAGGTGGTCCAATTCACGATTGGGAATGGGGCATGACGCCACAAACGGTTAACGCTTACTACAACCCAACAGTAAACGAAATTGTATTCCCTGCAGCTATTTTACAACCACCATTTTTCAATATGGCGGCTGACGATGCGGTAAACTACGGTGGTATTGGTGCTGTTATTGGTCATGAAATGGGCCATGGCTTTGACGACCAAGGTAGCCGCTACGACGCTGAAGGTAACATGCGTAACTGGTGGACTGAGTCTGACCTAGCTGAATTTGCCAAGCGCAGTGAAGCATTAGTTAAACAATACGACGATTACCAAGTATTTGATGACTTAAACGTTAATGGAGCGCTTACACTAGGTGAAAACATTGGTGACTTATCAGGCGTTACTATTGCGTACAAAGCTTATAAAGCCTCTTTAAAAGGCAAAGAAGCTCCGGTAATTGATGGCTTAACAGGTGATCAACGCTTCTTTATGGGTTATGCACAAATTTGGCGTTCAAAAATTGTTGAAAAATCGATGCGCAACCGTGTAGCGACTGACTCTCATTCGCCAGGTGAATTCCGCGCACTAGGTTCACTTTCAAACATGCCAGAATTCTATGAAGCATTTGGCTTAAAAGAAGGTGATGCAATGTACATTGCACCTGAGAAACGTGTAAAAATTTGGTAATAACCAACAACTAAATTAACGTTAT
>JBMZCX010000072.1:0-14517 GCA_049613795.1 Thalassotalea sp.
CAAATAAACGCTTTAAACGAATAAAAGCTGATGATGGACTGAAGTCCAACCTACAAAAAGCAAATACATTCTAGTGTAGGTCGGCATTTATGCCGACAATTTAACATCTCTGGCACAAATAGTGCTTTATTCGAAGATAATAAAATATTGTCAATAATTTGAATTATCGGAGATGACTATGGAACTAATTTTATTTGCCATGATCAGCCTTGTCGTTGTTGTAGCCTTACTAGCCAGTAAGTTAAATGACAACAGTTTTCCTTTTCCATTCGATCGTAAAGGTGCCATATTTACTCCCGCAGAAAAAAACTTTCAAAACTTAGTAGAACAAGCGCTAGGATCAAAATATCGCATTCTAAATCGCGTTAAGCTTTCCGATATTGTCACTATTCGCAACGGTGTTTCAAGTAAAGCAGGTCAAAGTGCTACTACAAATGCAGATAATAAATATTTAGACTTTGTAATTTGTGATCGTGATTCAATGCAGTTACTTGGCACTATCGACTTAGTTGATACGCAAGGTAAAGGCTATAAAATGAAAAAAGATTGGTTTGTTAGCGGAGCATTAGAGGCAGCAAGTATTCCACATGTCCGTATTAAAATTAAGCCTAATTACAGTGTCGACGAAATAAAAAGCTGTATTCATAGTCGTTTATTTGGTGAAATGCCTGTGTCTACGCCAAAAATTAAAGGCCGAGTAATCCCCGCAAATATGGTAAAACCACGCACAAAATCAAACAATAGTAATGTCGGCGTATTAACGCCAACAGCTGCTAGAAACGCACTTCCTGCAAATAACTCAATGGCAGCTAAAATTCCAGCACCTCGAGTTGCCGCACTTCCTCACTAATTTATAGCAACGTTAGCCGTTAATTTTATTATCTTTTAACGAGAGCAAGATTTATTTCTATGCTCTCGCTATAATATTAGCCATTAAACATATACTAATAGAGATAAATAGATGAAAGCAGGTATTATTGGCGCAATGGAGCCAGAAGTTGCTATTTTAAAAGATAAACTCACTAACGCCAGCGTTGAGCAACACGCAGGTTTTACCTTTTATCAAGGTCAGCTAGACGGTGCCGATGTAGTTATTGTGCAATCAGGCATTGGCAAAGTAGCTGCCGCATTAGCGACTGCAATTCTACTTGACCGTTTTCAGCCTGATTACGTAGTAAATACCGGCTCTGCTGGTGGTTTTGAACAGTCGCTTAAAGTGGGAGACATTGTGATTAGCTCAGAAGTACGTTATCACGATGTTGACGTTACCGCATTTGGCTACGAAATTGGCCAGTTACCTGCTAACCCTGCTGCGTATATTCCTCATCCTACATTAGTCAACGCGGCGATTAACAGTGCAAATACGTTAGACAATATTCAAACGTTAACAGGATTGATCACCACTGGTGATACGTTTATGACCAAAGATGACGATATAGCTAAAGCCCGCAAAAATTTTCCAACAATGGCCGCTGTTGAAATGGAAGGCGCAGCAATTGCACATACTTGTCATCAATTTGACACTCCATTTGTAGTTATTCGCTCAATGTCAGATATTGCGGGCAAAGAGTCTCCTGTTTCATTTGAAGCTTACCTTGAAACCGCTTCAGTTAATTCTTCTGCCTTAGTATGTAGCATGCTAGACACATTGAAAGGGCAGAGTTTAAGCTAGGCTTATACTTAATCGTCAATTACTTATGATCGACTTTTCAATATTACCCGCCATTACACAAAATATTATTATTTTAATCAGTGTGGTTGCGATAAAAATAGTGATCAGCCAATTTAGTACTGACAATAGCATGCGTTATTTTCGTTTCTATTGTCAGCGCTTATCAGACAAAGTAAATAAGCCCAGCAATAGCCATTATCAACAAAAAATTTCGGGGCTAGTGGCATTATTTATTACCCTTACTCCGATCATTGTTATTGTTTGGTTATTTGAGGAGTTTATTGCGATAAAATGGCTTTGGCAGTCACTACTACTTTATATTTCTCTCGGCAGTTTTCATTTCTCATCGCTAGGCAATAGCATTCAGTTAGCATTAAAAAGTGATCACAAAAACAAAGCGCGAGAGTTACTTCAGCAAGAGTGCTTACGCGATACCAGTATGCTTTCTACATTTGGGTTAAGTAAAGCTACTATAGAAATGCAGTTACTTAAGCACCTACAACTTCATATTATTGTTGGCTGTTGCTTTTTATTCGTCGGTCCAATTATGGCACTTTCCTATCGATTATTACTTGAAATGCATTATAGCTGGAACACTAAAATTAAACGTTTTCAGTACTTTGGCCTGGCGAGTAACTTTCTGCTACAACTTGTTTTATGGTTGCCACTCAGGCTTTATTATTGCCTTTATTTATTAACAACACTTGGCCAACGTACACCTTTATTTTTACGTAGTACATGGCAATATTTTTTTCAATTAAACACGAATATAATAATTATGCTGCACGCTCTTAAGTTAAATACTCAATTGGCTGGTGTAGCGATGTATAGCCAACAAAAACTCAGACGAAGTAATATTAATAGCAGTGCTAACCAAGCTGATATTTCTGATATAGTAAATGCTAGTAAGCAACTCTTTGTCATTGATATTTTGATAGTTATACTGCTATTAGCCATCGCAATATTTGGCTATTTATTACCATTAATAACGAGTTAAATACCAACACTTTTTTAAGACAGTAAAATTAGGAGCGTATCATGAAGCAATTCTTCACACTTATTTTATCTTTAATTCTGCTTAGTTCAGCGGTTATGGCAGCCGAGACACCACAATTATCGCAGCAACAGTTGTTATCAATGCAATCAGCCAAAGCAACTTCTGCCTTTGTCGTTTTAGATGTTCGTAGTGCAGAAGAGTATGCACAACAGCACATTAGCGGTGCTATAAACATCAGTCATACCGACCTTGCCGACAAATTAGCAATACTTAACCAATATAAAGAAGCTACCGTTGTTGTTTATTGCCGTTCGGGTCGACGCGCTGCTTTTGCAGAAAACATATTAATGAGCAACGGTTTCAACAACGTTAAGCATTTAACTGGCGACATGAATGGCTGGTTAGCCGCTGAGTTACCCACAGTAAGCCAATAGTATTCACTGAAAAATGACTATGATGCCTGAATTACTCTATTGGCTTGATATATTTGGCGTGATCGTTTTTGCCTTTTCAGGCGCATTAATGGCAGGTCGCTATCAACTCGACCCTTTTGGTGTAGTGGTATTATCTGCAGTTACCGCAATAGGTGGCGGTACTATTCGTGATGTTATTTTAGATACGCCAATATTTTGGGTTAAAAACCCACTCTATCTTTATATTATTCTTGCCACAGCTATTCTAACCATTGTGTTAATTCGCTGTCCTAAGCGTATTCCTAAACGTTTTTTATTAATTGCAGACGCTTTTGGTTTAGCACTATTTGCCGTACTAGGTACCCAAAAAGCGATGTCGCTTGGTGCACCCGTTTCAGTTGCTATAGTCATGGGCACAATAACGGGCGTCGCAGGTGGGATGATCCGTGATGTATTGTGTAATGTAATACCAATGATTTTACGGCAAGAAATTTATGCAACGGCCGCCATTTTAGGAGGTGGGTTATATGCGTTATTTAACTACTTAGGTTGGTCTGAAAATATAGCTACCGTTTGTGCCATTTTAGGGGCATTAAAACTACGCCTAGCCGCAATTTATTGGCAAGTGTCGTTACCTGCATTTCAAATTGTAGAAGAAAAAGGTAAAGACTAAACCTCTATACCCCAACCGTCATTATAGCCTTTAAACTTTGCTGCTAATTGTTCAAATTCAGCTTCTTGGGCAACAATAGCGTCGTAATCAGGTAACATTTTCACGCTACAATTTACATCCCAAACATTAGGCGTTTCATCTTCTTCTAATTGCACTACCATTTCAGGTGCTTTTTCAGAAAGATGATTAACCATCGCTTGAGCATCGTCCTTTTTTTCAAATAACTGAAAAAAAACAACGTTATGAATTATGCTTAAATCAATGCCTTCAGCATGCATATCAGCCAATACTTGGCCTGTTTCGTCGTTTGGAAAAGTCATAATTACTCAAATTGCCGATCAAAAGAATGAATTATACTGAGCGAATGCTAAAACGCCTAGCTTTTAAAATAGACACTTGGTCATTTAGGTAAAGTTTTACACGCTGTCACTTTCAATTGGTTGAACAAACGAAACTCCATAAGAATTATTTAATTATCGTTATTTCTACTTTTAAGCATTAGGTATATGAAGTGAGGTTGGCGTGTTTATTTGATTTGTGGCAAACCAAGCGAGCAGGTTTAGGCGCTAAATAGCGCCTTTACGACAGTCAAAAATATAAGTTAACTCTCTAAACAATCAACCGCTTTTAAAGAGAACTGTGCTAACAAGTCGTTAATTAAGCGATTTAATTCGCCAGCCATTAACGCAAAGTCAGCATCTAACCGAGCGACAATGTCATCTTTATCAATGTCTTCATTTTGTTCTTGTAGCACTTCAAAGAACTTTAAGCGTTTAATGGCCAAGTCATCACATAAAATGAACGAGATGGCGTCATCCCATTCTAAGGCCGTTTTAACAACGAATTTATCGGCATCTAAATGAGCCTTTATTTCATCACTAGTTAGGTCTTGATTTTTTACACGAACAACAGCACCGTCGTCACCCAACGCGTGAAATTCTGCTTCCATTCCAAGTTGGAAAGGTTCACTTAAACTCTGCTCTGTTAGCCAATCCGTCATTATTTCATCGGGAGCACGCTCTGGCGATAAGCTAGTAACTGGCAGTGTACCTAATACTTTTCTTAATAATGCTAAAAAGTCTTCGGCTTTCCCTCGACTACTTGTATTGACCACAATGATATTTGCTTCGGCATTAATATAGGCATGAGTATCAGTGATACGAGAAAAAGCGCGAGGTAATAATTCAAAGGTAATGTCTTCTTTAAATTGTTCTTTCTCTTTCTTGGTGGCCGACCGACCCTGTTCATTTTCTAAATGAGCAATTTTTTCTTCGATCATGTCTTTAATAACAGGCGCAGGGAGTATTTTTTCTTCTTTACGGGCGCATAGTAAGTAATTGCCATTAACTGAATGTACTGTACTGCTACCGTGCTTACCTAACGCATTTACCCACCCGAAATGTGACATTTCAGTTGAGCCACAAGGGGTAAATAAGTGCTCGGCTAAGTTTTTTTCTAAATCTTCTTCAGACCATTCAAAAGGACGGGTAAAGGCAAAAAAGTATAGGTTTTTAAACCACATGGAAATAATCCTTCGCCCAACATTAAGGGCCGAAATACAAAAGGGCGATTATATTACCGTAATTAACAACGATTATCACCTTTAATCCTGATGCCCTTTTACTTGAAAGCTATTACATATCATCAAAGGTTATATCGAAGCATAGCCCTTCCCCTTCAGGCGATGTAGCAATGATTTTTCCGTTTAAAGTGTCTTGCACAAGTCCATGAACAATGTGAGTACCTAGACCTGAGCCACCTTCTCCACTTTTAGTGGTATAAAATGGATCAAAAAGTTGAGTCAGTTGTTGCTGTGATACACCAATGCCATTATCGGCGTAACGAATATGAACGGTATTATTTTGTTTCGTGATTTCTATGGTAATTTTACCGTCGGTACTATTTTCTAAACCGTGAGTTAACGAGTTGATGATCAAATTAGTAAATATTTGTGAAATAGCTCCCGCGTGAGCGTAAACGCTAATTGAATCAGGACAAATTACCTCAATAGTGTGTGGCGTTCTTTTTATTTTAGGCGTTAATGAAACTATAATTTCATGAGTGTATTTCGCTAGAGCAATATGTCGAATTTTATCACTCGTTTGATCAACGGCGACTTGCTTATAACTTGAGATTAAATCTGAAGCTCTATTTAAGTTATTTAGTTGGAGTTCAATACTTTTATCTGCATTTTCAGTAAAAAATGATAACCCTTTCTTACTTAATTTATTTTCTTCTATGTCTGTTTTTAATTCGCTAATTAAGTCCGCCAGATATGTAGTTGAAGTAATTGACACGCCTATTGGCGTATTAACTTCATGGGTAATTTCAGCCGATAAACTGCCTAAAATAGCCATTTTTTCAGCCTGTAAAAGCCTTTCTTGCGCTTTATTTAATTCATCAATTGAATTTTTTAGCTCTTTGTTGGTTTGGGTTAATGTTTTTTCAGTATGGCTGCGGCGAGTGTTTTCTGCCTTTAATTCAGTTTGTTGCTCAAGCATTTCGCGTTGCTGAGTTTCCATTTTTAACATGGTAGTACTCAGTGATGATGTTTTACGTGCAACCTCTTGTTCAAGTAATAAGTTTTGTTCGTCGAGCTTATTATTAGTAGACATTACTTCCGCTTGAGCGCTAGCTAAATCATCTTTGTGCCGCACCAGTTCGGCGATTAAATTATTATAGGAATCTTGCAATATCGTTAATTCGTTATTTTCATAATTAATAATATGTAGACGTGACGCCTCGGGGTCATCAACATCAAATTCATTAATTTGATTAGTCAGTTGATTAAGCGGATTCGTTAATAATCTATTGAAAGCAATAGTAAATAGAAAAACTAACGCCGCAGTTTTTACCATGGCATTACCAATTAAAAAGTAAATACCTACCTCAATGCGGTCAAAAATAACTTGGTTACTAGACAATAAAGTCACTGAACCTACTTTAGTCGTGCGGCCTGAAAATTCAAAGATAAGTGAAAAGCTATGCCCGAACAGCCCTTCAGCGGTGGAATTTATATGTAAATAGTCATCACTTTGATTCTGTAACTGGTATTCAGTGTCATCATGAACTTCGCCTAGCTGAGTAATCACTTGATTATTTTCGTCAGTAACCCGTATACCTTTTATGGTGGGTATATCAACCAAGCCTTGTGCAATATCAATAGCTTGCTGTGTATTCAACTCCCATACAGCTCGAGTTAAACTACTGCTAAATGTTTTTTCAATCGTTAACAATTCTCTTTTAATATGCTCCTTTGTATTAAAATATTCTGCGCCGATTTGAACGCAGGTAACTAAAAAGGTTAACACAAAATAAAACGACAATACTCGCGTAAGTAGCGTGCGTGAGAGACTTGTTATCTTCATTCAGTATATCTTTAATTGATTAACATACTTTGATTCTAGCGTTTTTGTTCCACGATAAAAGTTTTTTTTGTTATCACGTTTAATTTTTTATGAAATTTTCAAAAATTAAACAAATACTGACTATAATTACAAAGAAAATAATGACGTTATGTCATTAATGTGCAATATAAAATTAATACTATCGACACATTAAGATCATAAAAATGTAAAAATAAATTGCTTTGTCACAAAAGTGTCATTTTAAATTGGCACAATGCGCAACAATTACAGCATATATTACACAAGGTTAATAAAATGAAGTTTTCACACTCTCTAATTTCAACAGCACTATTCGCTGCATGTTCATTCAATGCTTTTGCAGCCGATATTACTATTTACGGTAAAGCGAATGTTTCAGCACAATCTTCAGATGAGGGTGAGGGCTCTTTTACTGAAATTAAAAGCAATGCGTCTCGTATTGGTTTTAAAGGAACACATACCTTAACTGACGAAATGGAAGTGATTTATCAAGCAGAGTTTCAAGTTGACTTAGATGGTGACGGCGACACTTTTAGCCAACGTAATCAGTATATTGGCTTACAAGGAAATTTTGGCCAAGTATTACTTGGTAAAAACGATACCGTGTTAAAGCAATCTCAGGGCAAGGTTGACCTATTTAGTGACTTAAATGGTGACATTAAAGCGCTATGGAAAGGTGAAAACCGCATGAGTGATACGCTTACTTATAAATCACCTAAATTTTCAGGATTACAACTAGGCGTTACCTATATTGCCGAAGACAGTGTTGATGCAGAAGATGCTTACTCAATTGCATTATTTTATGGTGATAAAAAACTGAAAAAGTCTAAAGTATATGCCGCGCTTGCGATGGACTCAGAAGTAAAAGGCTATGACACCATGCGAGCAACGATTCAAAGCAAGGTTGCTGGCGTTGTATTAGGCGCAATATATCACACCCAAGAAAGCACCGACGGTACGGATATGGATGGTTTTTTAGTGTCGGCAAAATACGGGTTAGATAAGTTTGATTTAAAAGCACAAATACAAACTGCTGAATATGATGGCGGCGATGATCGCTCAGGCTTTACCGTAGGTGCAGACTATAAGCTTTCTAGCCAAGCAAAAATATTTGGCTTTTATAGCTCTTTCGATATGGACAGTAAAGCCGACCAAGACTATTTAGCGCTTGGCTTAGAGTATAAATTCTAAGCGTTGACACATAGCAACAAAAAATGATAAGAGAGCTAAGCACCAAGTAATGATTAAAATTAATACTTTACTTAACTTGGCACTATTTCAGACTTATTACCAATATTGCACATTGCTATATATTATTGTTTTTAAATGAGTGCAAATACGGTACTGTATCACTGATTTTAATAATTAGAGAAGTAGATTAACTTATGGTAACAGCATCAGCACGTCATATTTTAGTAGACAGCGAAGAGCAATGCTTAACGCTTAAATCAGACATTGAAGGTGGGGACGACTTTGCAAAAGTAGCTGAAAAGCATTCAAATTGTCCGTCAAAAGCACAAGGTGGCGCTTTAGGGTCGTTTGGTAAAGGGCAAATGGTTAAAGAGTTTGAAGATGTTGTATTTACTGCACCGGTTAATAGTGTTCAAGGGCCTGTAAAAACACAATTTGGCTATCACTTAATTGAAGTGACCTCTCGTACAGACTAAATTTAATCTGTAATTTAAAGAATAAATGAAAGGCTGAGAACTTATGTTCTTGGCCTTTTTTATCGCCTATCTATTTATATATAATTGAATCTGAGCCAATTGACAGCGTTGTCATATCGTAAAGTGAGTGTTAGTCTTAGGAGAATCACCATTATTTAATGCGTTAATATTCGACTTTAGTTGAGTAGGCGCAGACGTTAAGTTGCTATATGATAATTATCATAAATAAGAGTGTTTACTCAAATAATGAAATTTTATTTTGAGTTATTATAAAAACTAAAGAATATAACAAGCTGAAATTGAAGGACTTCCCATGCAAGAACTAAAAAGTCGTTATCCTATATTAGCGCAAGCAAAAGCGCACACGCATATTGATACTGAAACCTATGAGACTATGTATCAGCAATCGATCGAACAGCCTGAAGTATTTTGGGCTGAGCAAGCTGAAAAATTTCTTGATTGGTATCAACCATGGGACAGTGTTTCACAAGTCGATCTTAAAACCGCTGATATTAAGTGGTTTTCGGGCGGTAAATTAAATGTTAGTTACAACTGTATTGATCGCCATTTAGCAACCAAAGCCAATGACACCGCCATTATTTGGGAAGGTGACGATCCAAGTGATGATAAAAACATTACCTATCAAGAATTACACGACCATGTTTGTCGCTTTGCTAATTTATTAAAAGAGCGCGGCGTTAAAAAAGGTGATCGTGTATGTATTTATATGCCGATGATCCCTGAAGTCGGTTACGCGATGCTAGCTTGTGCGCGTATTGGCGCGGTTCACTCTGTTGTTTTTGGTGGTTTCTCTACTGAAGCTATTCGCTCTCGTATTATCGATGCCGACTGTAAAGTGGTTATCACCTCTGATGAAAGTTTACGTGGTGGTCGTGTTATTCCATTGAAAACCAATGTCGACGAAGCTGTAGCTGAGTGTCCTAACGTAAATACCGTTATTGTGGTTGAGCGTACAGGTGGCGATGTTGCTTGGAATGATAAAATTGATGTTAAATACCAAGAAGCCGTTTCACGTCAAGCAGCAGTATGTGAACCAGAAGTAATGGACGCAGAAGACCCATTATTTATTCTTTATACGTCTGGTTCTACAGGTACACCTAAAGGAGTACTACATACCTGCGGTGGTTATTCATTATATGCGGCGATGACGCATAAATATGTTTTCGATTATAAAGATGGCGAAATTTATTGGTGTACTGCCGATGCTGGTTGGATCACAGGTCATTCTTATATTTTTTATGGGCCACTGGCAAATGGAGCTACAACCCTAGTATTTGAAGGTGTACCAACATACCCAGATGCGGGCCGTTTTTGGCAAGTCTGCGAAAAACACAAAGTGAATGTATTTTATACGGCACCAACGGCTATTCGTGCACTAATGAGCGTGGGTGACGACTTAGTTAACCAATCTGATTTATCGTCATTACGTATTCTTGGTACGGTTGGCGAGCCTATTAACCCCGAAGCGTGGCATTGGTATTATGAAGTTGTTGGTAAATCAAACTGTCCAATTGTTGATACGTGGTGGCAAACAGAGACCGGTGGCATATTAATTACTTCATTACCGGGTGCTGTTGATATGAAGCCTGGCGCTGCTGGCAAGCCTTTCTTTGGCGTTCAACCCGCTTTATTTGATAAAGACGGAAATACATTAGAAGGTGAAAACCAAGGCTTACTTGTAATGACAGGTAGCTGGCCAGGACAATTACGCACAGTTTACGGTGATCATGACCGCTTTTATCAAACGTATTTAAGTCAGTATCCTGGTAATTACTTCACGGGCGACGGCGCTAAACGCGATGAAGATGGCTTTTATTGGATCACTGGTCGTGTTGATGATGTACTTAATGTATCGGGTCATCGTTTAGGTACTGCTGAAATTGAAAGTGCATTAGTACTTCACCCTGCTGTGGCTGAAGCTGCAGTTGTAGGTTACCCTCATGAAATTAAGGGCCAAGGCGTTTATGCTTATGTAACGCTAATGGGTAATGCTTCAGAGTCAGATGAATTATTAAAAGAATTAACTGAGTTTGTTGCGAAAGAGCTAGGACGCTTTGCTAAGCCTGATTATATTCAATACGCGCCAGGCTTACCTAAAACGCGGTCAGGAAAAATAATGCGTCGTATTTTGCGTAAAATTGCAGAAAATGATATCGACACATTAGGCGATACCTCAACATTAGCTGACCCTGCGGTAGTTGATAACTTAATTGCGAATCGTATTGTGCATGGTTAATTAAATAGCGAAGTGATCACACCTAAGAGTGTGATCACTACTTAACCATTACATCAGGTTAATTAATGCTGATAAGCGAGTTTACTTTACCGTCACTCGCGCAAATTTACGCTTGCCTACTTGAAATACAGCAGTAGTGCCAGCAGCAACTCTTACTTTGTTATCTGCTACTTTCTCACCGTCTATTTTCGCAGCGCCTTGTTTGATCATACGCATGGCTTCAGATGTACTACTTACTAAGCCGGCATCTTTAAGTAAGTTAGCAATTGCTAACTCACCTTCTTCCGCAACTAATTCAAGTTCAGGCATTTCGTCTGGCATAGCACCTTTTTGAAAGCGATTAATAAACTCTTGGTGTGCAGCTTCTGCTGCTTCTTTATCATGAAAACGTTCGATAAGCTCTTTTGCTAATTCAATTTTAACGTCTCTTGGGTTGGCACCGTCAGCTATTTGTTGCTTGTAACCTTCAATAACATCAAGCCCTTTAAAGCTTAATAACTGATAATAGCGCCACATTAACTCATCAGAAATTGACATAATTTTGCCAAACATATCCGATGGTGTATCGGTAATGCCAATATAATTACCTAAAGATTTAGACATTTTTTGTACGCCGTCTAAGCCTTCAAGTAGTGGCATCATTAAAACGGTTTGCGGACGCTGCCCTTCACCCTTTTGTAATTCTCGCCCCATTAATAGGTTAAACTTTTGATCAGTACCACCTAGCTCTACATCTGAGGCTAATGCTACAGAATCCCAGCCTTGCACCAATGGATACATAAATTCATGAATAGCAATAGCTTGGCCGCCAGCATAACGCTTTTTAAAATCGTCACGCTCCATCATGCGAGCAACCGTTTGGCGAGATGCTAATTTAAGCATACCTGCCGCGCCTAATTTATCCATCCAAGTCGAGTTAAATTCAACGCGCGTTTTTTCAGGATCGAGTATTTTAAACACTTGCTCCTTGTAAGTCTCTGCATTAGCCAACACATCTTCTTTCGTAAGTGGCTTACGCGTTACATTTTTGCCCGTAGGATCACCAATTAAGCCCGTGAAATCACCAATTAAGAAAATGACTTCATGTCCTAATTGCTGAAATTGACGCAACTTATTAATTAAAACCGTATGACCTAAGTGTAAATCTGGAGCGGTTGGATCAAAGCCTGCTTTAATTTTGAGTGGCTTACCCTGCTTCAATTTTTCTAGTAACTCATCTTCTAGCAAGATCTCTTCTGCACCACGTTTAATTTCAGCAAATGCTTGGCTGACATCGGTCATTGACTCGGCTCCAGTAATAAAATTTATAAAAACTAAGCGCGAATTCTACTGTAAATTAGGCTGCGGTGAAAACCCTAACGTTGTTTGTTTGCATAATAATTTGGTATAGTAAACGATACATGTCGTAGATAAAGTCATAATAAAGGTAGTAACTTTTTGAATAATATAAAAAATTTATACATACAGTTACCTAAAAAGCATCGATTAATCATCTCGATTATAAGCTTAGTGCTGCTTTTATTGATCTTAATACCTACAGAAAAAGCGACAGCAAGTCGTCAAACTGAAAATAATTCATTGAAAATTGGTCAACGATATCAATTAGCCTTACCTGAAAGTGTTCAACCGTCAGCAATTGTTGATACTCATGAAAAACCACTTGAAGAACAATTAACTTGGCAAAATGCGAAAGTACGCAATGGTGACTCACTTGCTAAAATTTTTAAACGCTTAGGCTTCAATGCCCAAACCACTTATAAAGTCAGTAGCGTAAAAGGCAAAGCAAACAAACAACTGAAAAAACTACAAGTAGGTGATGAGTTGCGCATAGGCACCAATGATAAAAAGCAACTCGCCTCACTTGAATACCCTATTTCTCAAACAGAAACACTATTTGTGACGTTAGTAGAAGGTAAATACCAAGCAAGCTTTGAAGAAAAAACAGTAGATATACAAGAGGGTATAGCTCGCGGCGTTATTACTACTAATTTTTGGAATGCAGGTATAGAGTCAGGATTAAACGACAATCAAATAATCAACCTTGCCAATATCTTTGGCTGGGACATTGATTTTGGCCTTGATATTCGCAAGGGCGATAGCTTTCATGTGGTTTATGAAAATAAGTATATTGAAGGTGAATTTATTGGTACTGGTAAAATATTAGCGGCTGAGTTTATTAACCAAGATGACCCATTTCAAGCGGTGCGATTTACCGATGGCGAGTATTATTCACCCGACGGAAAAAGTATGCGTAAAGCTTTTTTAAGAGCTCCCGTTAGCTTTAAATATATTAGTTCTAATTTTAAGCCAAAGCGCTTCCATCCTGTACAAAAGCGTTGGAAAGCACATCGAGGTACAGATTATGCGGCTAAAACGGGTACACCAGTGGTAGCTGCAGGTAATGGTAAAGTCACTCACTCGACTTACAGCAAATACAACGGTAACTATGTTTTTATTCAGCATGGTAATGGCATTATTACTAAATACCTTCACTTTTCTAAACGCGCAGTAAAGCGTGGACAGCGAGTAAAACAAAATCAAGTCATTGGTTATGTGGGCGCCACTGGATTAGCTGCAGGACCACACTTACATTACGAGTTTTTACTTAATGGCGTTCATCGTAACCCAAGAACAGTAAAACTGCCTGATGCCCAACCCATTGCAAAAAAATATAAAGCTGAGTTTATGCAAATAGCTAAACAACGTTTGAAGGTGCTAGAAGGTTCGCGCCAAGCATTATTAGCAGCAACCAAGGGCAATGCCGATAACAGTCAATTACAAGCGCCATAACGTTTATTTATACGCTCTGTGATAATAAAAATAAGAATAACAATTTATTTTCATTCAAGTAAAACTCGAAAATAAATTGTTATATCGAATAAAATCAAATAGATAAAACACAACCACATCAATAACCCATTGAATAAACCCAGTAAAGTTAGTGCGTAACTATTCACTTATAAAAAAACATTCTATCTCGCTACTTCAAGCCGAATAACGACTACGATTGTTTCGCCCATCAAAAGCTAATTTTTCTCAATAAGCAGCCTAGCTATCATTATTTTTCTCCTTATAATGGTTCGTTCGTTGTAAATAAAACGAGCACAATTAGTTAGATTTTTGAACTAATCTAATAATAATTACTCTAACCTAATTGAGCTATTGGTATTCAAAATATTATGAGGGGGCTCTATGGAGTTTAACGATATACATATTGGTATGAAGTGCGGCAGTAAAAAAGGCAGTGGTACCGTAACTTGGATTGACGGCTCTACACGTACCATATACATGGCGAACACAGACGACAATAATAGTTTTGAAGTAGACTACGAAGAAATTATTGAAGATCCTCAAGCCCACAATCGGCAAGACACCTATTACTAACCTCTGTGATAAAAAAGCTTCTTAAGAAGCTTTTTTTCTGCCTAAAAATAAGGGACATTCTTAAACGT
>JBMZCX010000073.1:0-13844 GCA_049613795.1 Thalassotalea sp.
CCAGACTCTAATGCCGCATGGGTTAAAAAACCAGTCAGTTTTGTTTGTTCATCTTCAAGCTCAGGTTCCATGACATAAGTTTGGCAAGCGGTTACTAGCTCATTCAAGTTTTCTATACGTGCTTGAGCGCGTTCACCTTTTTCAGCTTGGTACATCGCTTTTAAACCACTGTGCTGAATAACAAAATTGGCTTGCTGGTCTAAATCTAGGTTAGTTGAGTCGTCTTCAAGTTGTTCAATTAAGTGCACAAATTGAGTGATAACTTTTGCACTACGTCCTTTTAATTCATCGTTAAGCAACATTTGTTGACAGGTTTGCCACAAGGTTAATTCTAAGCTTCTTGCCGCATCACGAACTAAGGCTAAGGTAGTGTTTCCAATGCCGCGTGTTGGCGTGTTAATAATGCGTTCAAACGCAGCATCGTCGTCTCTATTATTAATTAAGCGTAAATAAGCTAACGCATCTTTAATTTCTTGGCGTTCAAAAAAGCGTAGACCGCCATAAATGCGATAAGGCAATTTAGCCTGAATTAACGCTTCTTCAAGTAAGCGTGACTGAGCATTACTACGATATAGAATAGCGACATCGTCAAGCGAGCCATTATTGCTGCGCCATTCGCCAATTCGCCCCGCAATAAAACGGGCTTCGTCAATTTCATTAAACGCACTGTAAATAGATATTTTGTCGCCCGCGTCATCTTCGGTCCAAAGTTCTTTGCCTAAACGATTGTTATTATTGGCGATTAACTTATTGGCGGCATTAAGAATATTAGCGGTAGAGCGGTAATTTTGCTCTAAACGAATAGTTTGCGCATTATCAAAATCGGCTAAAAACCGTTGAATGTTTTCAATTTTAGCACCACGCCAGCCATAAATAGACTGATCGTCGTCACCTACTATCATTACTTTGCTTTTTGCTTGGCCGAGTAGCGTTAACCACGCATATTGAATCGCGTTGGTATCTTGAAATTCGTCAACTAGTATATGGCGAAAGCGTTGCTGGTAATGCTCTAGCAGCTGAGGGTTATTTAACCAAAGCTCGTGAGCGCGTAATAATAATTCTGCAAAATCAACCAAGCCTGCGCGGTCGCATGCGTCTTGATAGGTTTTATATACTTTTACAAAGGTTTCTTCGGTTTGATCAAACTGAGTATCAATATGATGTGGACGCAACCCTTCGTCTTTCTTACCATTGATATACCACAGCATTTGTTTAGCGGGCCAACGCTTTTCGTCTAAATTGAGCGAACGTACTACACGTTTAACCAAGCGTAGTTGGTCGTCTGAATCAAGCACTTGAAAGCTTTGTGGTAATTTAGCTTCTTGAAAATGCATGCGCAGTAGTCTGTGCGCTAAGCCATGAAACGTACCTATCCACATACCATGAATATTGCCGCCCGCCACTTGTTCTACACGAGAACGCATTTCTGCTGCCGCTTTATTGGTGAAGGTAACCGCTAAAATGCTATGAGGTGATACATGCTCAACTTTTGTTAGCCAAGCAATACGCTGTACTAACACCCGCGTTTTACCTGAGCCAGCACCAGCAAGCACCAGCATATTTTGTAAAGGCGCAGCTACAACATCGCGTTGCTTATCGTTTAAGTCGTCTAAAAGTTGAGAAACATCCATAAATTGAGGGGATTTTTATATTAACAGCACAATACTGAGATTATACCGAAAGGTAGAGAGTTTGCGATTAAATATTGTCGACTTTATCGCTTGGTATTAAACGCTGTAATTGCTCAACCTGAGTTAACGCAATACTTGGTAAAACAGATAAAGGTTGACCAACATTATAAGTAGACACCCAAGCCGTTTGGCAGCCAGCCTTAATCGCCCCATAAATATCACTATGGCCGCAATCACCCACATGCAATAGCTGATGTGGGGCTATAGCAAGCGTATTACACGCCTTAACGAACATATCAGTACTCGGTTTTTGTTGTTGAGTTAAATCGGCATGGTAAATGTGCTGAAAATAATGAGCAAGACCAATTTTTTGAGTATCAACATTGCCGTTACTAATGGCGATTAACGGAAAGTGCTTAGCCAGTGAATTCAATAAACGATGACTGACCTGCGGCACATCCAAATGACTGCGGTGATGATTAAATTCATTCATTGCTGCGTTGGCAAGCACGCGAGCTTGCTGCTCAGCATTAACCAATACGTTAATACCCAAAAAATAGGTTTGTAGGCGCAATGCACCTACGTCATGGTCTAATTTAGGGTTGTCAGCAATGGCTTGGCGACGAAAGCTAGACCAATAACGATAATCGTATGGCGTTGTATTTCTAGGTAAATTTTTCTCAAAATAATTTACCATAAATCGCTCTGTCGCCATCATCACTGGAGCATTACTGTAGAGAGTATCGTCTAGGTCGAAGCTAATCGCAGTAACGGGTTTAAGTCGGCGATAAAAAATCATGTCTGTGGTTACTGCCTATTAGCTAATTAACTCAGTTACTTCGTAAGTAAATGCTGACGCAATAATTTAGACACCAAACGGGTAAATTGGCTGATAAGTAAGGTATCCATACGTGGGTCGAAATGATCAGCGTCTTGGCTACTTATCGCTAAAAAGCCAATGGTGCCATGCTGATCACTCAGTTTAATTAACACAACAGAGCCTGATACTGTTTCTGTAAATATTTGCTGTTGTTCACTTTGCTGTAAACGACCGAAATAATAGTCATCATTTGCTAAGCGGTTGTCTAATATTTCTTGGCAGTTTTCACGACAAATACTTGAATGCGCTAGCGCTGTAGGTTGTGCTAACCAAAGTTTTAAACCTGATA
This sequence comes from Thalassotalea sp., assembly GCA_049613795.1. Taxonomy (GTDB): domain Bacteria; phylum Pseudomonadota; class Gammaproteobacteria; order Enterobacterales; family Alteromonadaceae; genus Thalassotalea_B. Next base: position 2,801 of record JBMZCX010000073.1, read on the forward strand.
ATGACAGTAATTCGGTTGTCGCTTGGTGCAAACAGTCAAGCAGTTCAGCACCTTCTTCACAATCAAGTAAGCGTAAGTATAAGTCGCTATATAAAACAAATAATTGCTCATTTTGATTAGCAACCGACATTAAGTGAGTAATTTCTTCTTCTAAATTATGTACTTTCGTGCGTAATAATTGTTGTTGGCGTTCAACTAGCGAGACTGTCCCGCGCTGAACATCTTGTAAGCGTAAACTAGTTAATAGCTCAGGCTGACGATTAAAAAACTCAGGATTGTCTTGCAAAAAACTTACAATAATATCGTCTGACAATGTAATTTCTTCTTGCTGCACTTGTTCGGTTAACTGTTGATCTGAACTCATTTCTTTACTCATATATGTAATTGTCCATCAAAAACATGTGTTGCTGGCCCCGTCATTTTTACGGGGTTACCAGGGCCTTTCCAATAAATTTTTAATTTTCCGCCTGGTAATTGTACAAACACTTGTTTTGCTAATTTTTTTTGCATTTGGCCTACAACAGCTGCTGCGCAAGCGCCACTGCCACAAGCCAATGTTTCTTGTGCGCCGCGTTCGTAAACACGTAACTTAATCGTGTCGGCAGACACAACTTCCATAAAACCAATATTAGCGCCTTGAGGAAAACGTTCATGTATTGAAAGTTTAGCGCCTAAACTGGCCACTGGTGCATCGGCAACTGAATCAACGGTGATCACGCAATGCGGATTACCTAGTGACACCGCCCCACATAGCACAGTATCTTCTTCACTACGTAAAATATAAGTGCCTTCTACTTTTTGTGCGGTAAAGGGAATTTTATTCGGTTCAAATTGCGGAACGGGCATAGTCACAGTAATATTGCCGTCGCGCTCTACAAATAAGGTCATTTTCCCTGACTGAGTAGACACTTTAATTTTATTGCGGTTAATAAGTCCTTTCATGCGTACAAATTTGGCAAAGCAGCGTGCACCATTGCCACATTGGCTTACCTCACTACCATCTGCATTAAAAATTCGGTAATGAAAATCTAAATCAGGATCATATGGCGGCTCAACCACTAATAGCTGGTCAAAGCCAACGCCAAAGTTGCGGTCGGCTAATCGTTTAATTTGGTCATTCGATAAATACACGTTTTGAGTAACATTATCGATCACGAGAAAGTCGTTACCTAAACCATGCATTTTTGAAAAATTAACTAACATTTTATTATTATACTCTTGCTGCTTAAGTCACTTACGGTAGTAAGGTTTCGCCTTGCCATAATTGCGTTAACGATTCTCGCTGGCGAATTAAATGATGCTGGCTACCGTCAACCATAACTTCTGCGGCACGTGGTCGGCTATTATAATTTGAACTCATGGTAAAGCCATAAGCACCCGACGAACGTACAGCAAGTAAATCGCCTGCTTGAATGGCTAAGCTGCGATCTTTACCCAGAAAATCACCCGTTTCGCATACAGGTCCAACAATATCGTACACTTTATTTTCAAGCGCATTATTAGGTGTTACCGGAATAATATTTTGCCACGCTTGATATAACGACGGGCGAATTAAGTCATTCATCGCAGCATCCACTAACGCAAAATGACGGTCTTGATTAGTTTTAATAAACTCAACTTCAGTCACTAATATGCCAGCGTTGGCCATAATGGCACGGCCGGGCTCAAATAATAGTGTTAACTTTCGTCCAGCTAAACGATCAACGATTGCTTTGGCATATTCATTTGGCATAGGTGGCTGTTCATCTTGGTAGGTCACCCCTAAACCGCCACCAACATCAATATGAGATAAAACAATACCTTGTTCGGCTAATGTATCAATCATTGTTAACAAGCGATCTAATGCATCAATAAATGGTGCTATTTCAGTAAGCTGCGAACCAATATGACAATCAATACCTTTAATGGCAATGTGCGACATTTGTGCTGCTTGCTGGTAAATAGCTAAGGCATCGTCTATTGCTACACCAAATTTATTTTCTTTAAGGCCTGTTGAAATATAAGGATGTGTACCCGCATCAACATCAGGATTTACTCGTAAAGAAATTGCCGCCACTTTATTTAATGATTGCGCAACTTGCTGAATACGCGCTAATTCAGGCGCAGACTCAACATTAAAACAATAAATACCTTTTTCTAATGCATAGGCAATTTCGTCAGACTTTTTACCTACCCCCGAAAATACCACTTTGCTTGCGTCGCCACCGGCCTCAATAACTCTGGCTAATTCACCCTTGGAAACAATATCAAAACCTGAACCTAAACGGGCCATTATATTAAGTACTGCCAAATTACTGTTGGCTTTTACCGCATAGCACACCATGTGTGGGTGAGTGCCTGCCGCGTCGTTAAACGCATGCCAATGACGCTCAATAGTTGCTCGAGAGTATATATATAGCGGTGTTTGATAGTGTTTAGCTAACTCAGCGACCTTATTACCTTCAGCACATAAGGTATTATTTTTATAATTAAAAAAATCCACTAGTTTTTTTCCTGCGTAGGCTGTTCAGGCTTTTTTGAATCTGCTGATGCTTCATTCGCTTTAACTTCGGGGGTTTGATACAAAGGGCCTGGCATTCCACACCCAGTTAACAGTGCCAAAATCAATGGCCAAGCTATATTTATTGAATTTAGTTTACGCATTTTTGATCAATTCGATTTTTTTCCCATGATAGACGTTTTATAATGCGATGACTATAAATTACCAGCGAAAGAAAACTCAATTTAAAGAGTTTTTTGCAAAAGGACTATTTAATGAACGACAGCCAATATAATTTCATTGCCGACGAGCTAATATTAGCGCTTGAAGAAGCGATTGAAGACTGCGGTGTTGATATTGATTACGAAGGGGTTAGCGGTATGCTTACCTTAACCTTTAAAAATGGCACGAAAGTCATCATTAATAAGCAAGCCCCCTTACATGAAATTTGGGTAGCAACTAAGTTTAACGGTCATCATTTTCATTTAGAAAATGAAAGCTGGATAGACAAACGCGGTGGTGGCGAATTTTGGCAATTCATTTCAAAAGCCGTCAGTATTCAAGCTGAAACCGACATTACCTTAAGCGCAGAATAATAAATTTTAGGACAACACATGACCACTAAACTTGTACGTATTGCCACACGTAAAAGTGCACTTGCACTCTGGCAAGCGGAGTATGTAAAAGCCCAGCTTGAACACTTTCATAGCGACATTACGGTAGAATTAGTACCAATGACCACTAAAGGTGACATTATTCTTGATACGCCATTAGCCAAAGTAGGTGGCAAAGGCTTATTTGTTAAAGAACTTGAAGTCGCAATGTTAGAAAATCGCGCTGATATTGCTGTCCATTCAATGAAAGATGTACCAGTAGAGTTTCCTGAGGGACTAGGGCTTGAAGTAATTTGTCCACGTGAAGACCCTCGCGACGCGTTCGTTTCAAATACCATTAATAGTCTTGAAGAATTGCCTAAAGGCGCTATTGTTGGCACCTCAAGTTTACGTCGTCAATGCCAAATAAAAGCACTACGCCCTGATCTCGATATTCGCGATTTACGCGGTAATGTGAATACGCGCCTCGCTAAACTCGACAATGGTGACTACGACGCCATTATTTTAGCCGCCGCAGGGCTAATTAGGCTTGAAATGCCTGAGCGTATTCGTGAATTTATTGCGCCTGAAATTATGTTGCCCGCCAATGGCCAAGGTGCGGTAGGTATTGAGTGTCGTACGGATGACGAAAACATTAAAGCGTTACTTGCTCCACTTGAATGTTCAATTACACGCACACGCGTACTGGCCGAGCGTGCAATGAATAGAGCATTAGAGGGTGGTTGCCAAGTGCCTATTGGCAGTTATGCTGAAATTAGCGATAACACATTACATTTACGCGGTTTAGTTGGCGCCATTGATGGCTCAACCATTTTACAAAATGAAGTTTCTGGTGATGTGGGGCAGGCCGAACAGCTAGGATTACAGCTTGCTGAAAGTTTATTAAAACAAGGCGCTGATAAAATATTAACAAGTGTTTATGCCGCACAAGATTAAAAAAATATTAATTACCCGACCACAAGCGTCGGGAGAAAAGCTTGCCCAGCAGCTTAATAGTGCTGGGTTTAGTACCTTATGTCAGCCATTAAATACTTATCAAAAAACGTCTAATGAAGCTGAAATACGGCAGCACTTATCGCAATATCAACCCAATGTATTAATTTTTGTCAGTGTTGCGGCGGTAGAGTATGCACAGCAGCAATTAAATTTAGTGTTATGGCAGCAACTAAGCGCTATAAACACTGTTATTGCGGTAGGGCCGACAACACAGCAAGCGCTGAAAAAATATAATATTGAGAGTAGTTGCCCCAGCACTTTCGATAGTGAAGGTATGTTGTCGTTACCAATATTTAATCGACCTACGCTTTCACCATACCAAGTGACTATTATCCGTGGTGAAAGTGGCAGAGAGCATTTAGCAACTTCACTTAAAGTAAAAGGCGCTACGGTTAGCTATTTACCTGTTTATGAAAAAATTTGGCTTAATTTAGCCGAACAACAAGCTCAGCAGTGGCATCAACAAGAAATTAATTGTATTGTCGTTACCAGTAATGCGTTTTTAAAAAAGCTTGTGCAGTTAATCGATATTACTGATAATTATTGGAAAAATACTTGTTTATGGCTAGTTGTTAGCGAGCGTATTGCCGAGAATGCAACTACGTTAGGACTAAATAATGTAGTAAATACTAACGGTGCTACCGATCAGGCCATAATAAATACGTTGTTGAAGATGGAATGAACTTATGAGCGATAAAAAAACACCTGACAGCCAATTGTCATCTAGTAGCGACGAACCATCTGATAATTTAGCAACGAAGAGCGATAAGCCCATTGATAACAAAGCAAGTGTGAGTGGTAATAAAGGTGTATCTGCAAGCATTTCATTAACCTCATCAAGTAGCACCGCAAGTAAGGCAAGCTCAAAGGCAAAAACGGTAGACACTAAAGACACAAGTTCAGCAAAAGAAAGCACCGTAAAATCAACCAATAAAGCGCCTACACGCACAGCTAAAAAAAACTCTGCTTCAACCACTAATAACATAACTGCAGCGAAAAAAATGAAAACACCCATATCAAAAACAGCAGTACTCGCCTTATTAATTGCACTTGCTGGCGCAGGTGGTGTTGGTGGCGTACATTGGCTACTTACTCAACAACTCAGTGATGAACGCCAAGCAATACAACAGCAGTTAACGACTGAACAAACACAAACAAAAGCGCAAGTAGCAAAAATAATTGAGCAACAAAGCAATGTGTTAATAGAAAAGCTTAACAGCACCTTAAATAAGCAAGCTAGCCAAAGCCAATTACGCATAGACCAACTAGAACAACAGCTAGGGCGTTTACAGCAAAACAAGTCAACCGACTGGTTAGCTCATGAAGCTGAATACTTGATCAGAATAGCAAGCCGTACTTTATGGCTAGAAAAAAATACCAGCACTGTCGTTAGCCTACTTAAAGATGCTGACAGCCAGCTAAATGAATTGAACAACCCTAAATATTTATCGACTCGGCAAGCGATTAGAAACGATATTGAGTCGCTACAATTATTACCGGTAATTGATAACGAAAGCCTACTATTATCGTTAAGCGCCATGAGCCAACAGGTCAATAAATTGCCTTTAGCGATGGTTAAAATTCCTGATAGTAGCGAACAACAAGCAGACTTCACCTTATCTGAAAATACCGCTGACTGGCGTGCAAACTTAGCTAAAACATGGCATAAGTTTTTAGCCGACTTTATTACCGTACGCAGAGTGTCAGGGAATGTTGAGCCATTAATGTCGCCACAGCACCAACAAAATTTGCGCGAAAACCTACAACTTAAATTACAAGTGGCACAATGGGCCGTTATCAAGCGTCAAACGCAGGTTTATCAACAAGCTCTCGCTGATATTACGCATTGGCTAAATGACTATTTTGATACGAGTGAAATAGCTACTCAGCATTTTTTACAATCAATAGTTGAGCTTAACAGCCAAATTATTGATGCTGATTACCCAAGCAGTCTAACGTCATTAACGGCAATTCGTACCTTGCTTGCTGAAAAACCACTAGCACCATTGCCTAGTTTAACGAAAGATGAAAGCGAAACTAGCGCTGAAGTACCCTCGGTCAATTCAGCTGATAATAATGACCTAACCAATCAAAGTGAGAACAACTAATGAAAAGAATTGTTGTTTTAATTTTATTATTTTTTGCTGCTGTTGCGGTTAGTCCATTATTGATTAATGAGAAAGGGTACATATTAATTGCAATGGGCGATCTTACTATAGAGTCAACCGTGGTAACTGCTGGCATAATGCTAGTACTTACTTTTATTAGCTTACTATTGTCGTTAAAAGTGTTTCGTGGAGGTTTAAAACTAACCTTTGGTACGTGGAATAAAATAGCTTTTGCTAGCCGTCGAAGAGCATTGAGAGATTTTAATAAAGGCGTTGCTTCATACATTTTAGAAGACAACCAACAAGCAGAGCATTTATTAAGTAAATGTGCCGAACCCTCGCAGCAAGCACAATTGTGTTATTTATTAGCCGCGAGTGCAGCTGAAAAACAAGGTTTAGTAACCAACAGCAAGCACTACATTGCACAAGTAAACGAGCAAGCGATTAGCATTAAAGAATTAGGCTTAGAGGCAGTGTTGGTAGCTATTAACCTACTTATTTGTCATAAAGAATATGAAAAGGCGCGAGAATTAATTGACCAACATCACAAACATATTGGCCACGACAGTCGCTTATTAGCCCTTGAAATAACACTGAGCTTAGTTGAAAAACGTTACGACTATGTTGTGAAACAATTAACCGCTGCCCGTAAAAGTAAAACGCTTGAACAAAGCAAAGTGCAGGCTTGGGAAGCTCAGGCTTTTTTAGGCGCTTTCAGCCAACAAATAGAGCAACAAAGTAGCCAAGCGTTACAGCAATATTGGAATGCACTCCCGGGTAAAGTTAAACAGCGAGAAGCGGTATTACTCGCTTATTGCCAAGTGCTAGCCCAACATAATATTACTCAGCCGCTAACAAGTATTCTATTACCTATCATAAAAAAAGGGGCTAACGATTACTTGCTCAAACAAATGCGTTTACTCCCCTTAACAACAACGAATGAATTAACTCAAGCAGTGCAAAAGCATTTACACCATAACGCTGAAAGCGCCAAATGGTTAAGCTGTTTAGCTCATTTAGCGGTAGCAGACAAAGAGTGGGATCGCGCTGAAAAAGCATTTAATTCTTTGGTTAACTTAGCAGGCCAGCAATACGACTCAGTCGATTTAACCGCATTTTCCCGCGTATTAGAGCAAAAAGGCCAGCTTGAAAAAGCGATTCAAGTACTACATAGAGTGGTTGATTATACAGCCCCTAGTGCTTATTAATAATTTATGGCGTATCACTTTAGGCATTTTTTCAATAGCATATCGAATGGTTGATCGCGTCATAATAGTTGAATGTTTCTGTATATAGTCAATAACATCATTTTGATAATGTACGGAGGTCACTTTAAGTAACCAGCCAACGCTTTTTTGTACGAATTCGTCTTTATCAGCAAGTAATAAGTCACATTGTTTAAAAATAAGGGCTTTATCTAAGCGGTAAGTTGTTTTCCCTATTTTTCTGTGAATAAACTTCACCCAAACAACATTACTCCCACGTCGACACCATGACACGTTTGAATGAGCCCAGTGTTGAGTGTTAATAATTAAATGTGGGCGGCTTAAAAAAAATTGATAGATAGTTTTAATGCATAAATCATCAACAAGTGACCAGTTATTTGCATAATGCTCTAACCAAAACTTAAAACGTAATAATAAGTCATCGTTATAATGCTTTTTTACAAACTTATTAATCAAGCCAAAAGCTACTAGCTTTTCTTCATTGTATTGCGCTTGATCAACTATTACTTAGCCACTTTACATTAAAATGCGTCAAGTTTGTTAAGTAGGAATAGTGATGAAAGCTGATCAATTTTTTAATAAAAATTTGCTAAATAAATACAATACCAGTGGGCCTAGATATACTTCGTACCCAACGGCATTGGAGTTTAGCGATAACTTTTCTCATCAAGATCTTGTTACGGCGATAGACAACTCAAGTAATCGAGAATTGTCTTTATACGTACATATTCCCTTTTGTCATAGCCTTTGTTATTACTGTGGCTGCAATAAAGTGGTAACTCGACACCGAAATAAAGCTGATGACTATTTAGAAATGTTAGCGAAAGAAATTGCATCGCGTGCACCACTATTTCAAGAGTATACAGTTAAACAGCTCCACTGGGGTGGCGGTACTCCAAGCTTTTTAACCCACACTCAAATCACCAAATTGGTAACGTTACTTAAGCAAAAATTTAATTTCGCTGACGAGCTTGAAATGAGCATTGAAATTGACCCGCGTGAAATTGAATTAAACTTAGCTGAACACTTGTATCAACTAGGTTTTAATCGTTTAAGTATTGGCGTACAAGACATTGACGAAAAGGTGCAACAAGCAATAAACCGCGTACAGTCAACTGAATTTATTAGTGACTTTATTGCACATGCTAAGCAAGTAGGCTTTAACTCAATAAATGTGGACTTAATTTATGGTCTACCACATCAAACAATTGAAACTTTTACTAAAACAATCGATAAAGCCTACGAAATGGATGTTGATCGTATCTCTTTATTTAGTTACGCGCATATTCCTAGCCGATTTGCAGCGCAACGAAAATTACGCGATGAATGGCTACCAGATGCAAATGAGAAGTTTGCATTAATGAAGTTAGCTATCGAAAAATTTTGTGAATATGGCTATGACTTTATCGGGATGGACCACTTTGCAAAACCAACAGATGAATTAGCGATAGCGCAAAAAGAAGGGCATTTGCATCGTAACTTTCAAGGCTACACTACTAAAGGCAATTGTGATTTATTAGGTTTAGGCGTATCAGCAATAAGTGCGATTGGTGACAGTTTTTCACAAAACATTAAAGATTTAACACCATATTATCAAGCGATTGAAACACAAGGTCATGCGTTAGAAAAAGGGCTAACTCTCAGTACTGACGACATTATTAGAGCAGACGTTATACGTGAATTAATGTGCAATTATTACCTTGATAAGCAAAGCATTAATAAAAAACATAATATTGATTTTAATCAGTATTTTGCTGAAGACTTACCGCTGCTTAATACCTTTATTAATGACGAATTAGTAGAGAATAGTGAAAACTACATTGCAGTCAGCCAAAAGGCACGTTTACTGATCCGTATTATTTGTATGAGCTTTGATGCGTACATGAAACAACACGTGAACCAGCAACGCTTTTCACGGGTTATTTAACTGATATTAATACCTATTGATTAGTCTATTTTTCCTAATGAAAACTTATAATCGGCACTGACAATGACTAGTTCAGTGCCGTGGCTTGTTGTGTGTTCTTGGGCGATGTCTACCCATTGATAATAGACATTACGGTGCACTTTAGCGGTTAAATTACGTCGTACGGTGATATATAACTCACCGTTACTATTCATGCTAATAGGGTGCTCAGCATTAATAATGAAATTGTCATCTAAATTAGTTGTGGCAGATAAGGTCTTCTTGTCGTCAAGCCAATGCCATTGCGTTAATAAAAAGGGAGCATCTTCAACGGTAATTTTAACCTTCTCAACAGGTGTTACTAAAAAGTAATCATCGCCTTCTCGTTTTAATACAGAAGCAAAAAGCTTAACCAGTGCAATACGCTTAAAAATAGTACCATTATAAAACCAATTTCCATCGGCTTTAATTACTAAGTCAATTTCACCGCAATAAGGAGGATCCCATAGCTCTACTGGCGGTAATTTCTTTTCCATGCTCTTTGTTGATGCACTTAATTGGGCAGAAATTTTTTCTAATGACATCTTTATTCCATTGTAAGCAAAAGGCTATTAGTAAATGTTAGTTGTGAATAATAAAACAAAAAAGCTTTTTACATTATATTTTTCTTGAATTTTAGCAGGGAAATGCAATACAATCCCCCGCGCTGCTTAATCACAGTAGCGTATTGTTCAAAGTAAGATCTCAGTGGTGGCTATAGCTCAGTTGGTAGAGCCCCGGATTGTGATTCCGGTTGTCGAGGGTTCAAGTCCCTTTAGCCACCCCATTTTCTCTCTTTAAAATCAAAGCCTCTAGGAAGTTTCCCACTATAATCAGCACTTTTTGATAACTGCTCTTGTGTATACTCTGTGAGTACGTGAAGCTAATTAGGTCTAATCTACTACACGTATATCCAATTTCTAGCTCATATAATCAGCATCTACCGGAATTAATTACAGAGTATTTACTGTCTAATTCCTGTTATTTTCTACTGAAAAGTAAAGTGTAGAGCAAGATCTAAATCGTTAGGTAAGCGCGCGAATGGCAGTCGTTTCATCAACTGCTGGAAAGTGCCATTTGCGGATCAAATTTAAGTTAAAATAAACAATTCTGATTTTAGGGCGGAGTTATTATTTGATTAAATATACAATAAAGTGTAGTCCCGCCTGGGAAGAAGAGGTGGAAGATAAACTAGCAGAGCTAATAGAACCTTTTTTGAGCGATAGGCCATAAGCCACACACATTTAACAAAAAAGGAGCATAAGTCGATACCCCTTTTTTATTGTTAGAAATTTATTGCTTGTTAGAATCATAAGCAGATAGGGCAAGTACTGACTCTAAGATCTTTCTCTCCTCAGGCGACAAATCTTCAACCGCGCGATGCAAGTTATCTCTATACGCTTTAAGTGTAGCTGGGTCGCCAGCAATGGAAGCATCAAGCGTCTTTTCATATTTAACTAGTAGCTGATTAATCTTTTTGCTATTTTCCACATTCGCTTGGTGAGCTGAAAAAGCGAGGTAAACGGCAAGGCCTAAAACAGCCAATTCAAATACATTAATTTTAAAAGATAAAAATGAAAAAATAGATTTGTTATCTGTATCCGCATTCGACATCTTATTGCTCCATTACTAAAGATAATTTTAATTTAATTCGTTCTATGGTTTGTTGTGCTTCT
>JBMZCX010000074.1:0-13489 GCA_049613795.1 Thalassotalea sp.
GCGGGTTTTGATCCCGTCATTCAGAGGTTCAAATCCTCTTACCCCTGCCACTTTTTCTATCCTTTTATCTACTTCTTATATAAAGATAAAATCCAAGTTTATAAAAATCACACTATATTCCGCACGCATAAGCTAATGCTTTATTTTTTACTTGTGGCATTTTATTAATGAGTGACAATCCGATATTACGTACCGATTTAACAGCCGATGACGAATGACTAAAGACACCATAAAATGCGTCCATGGTTGTCATCATCAATAAATTGTCGTTACGGCGTTGTTTTTCATATCGAGAAAAAACAGCGGCATCATGCCAGCACTCCCCATTGCCAATAGCTTCAGCGATCACATTTTTAAGCGCTAGTACATCTTTAAAGCCTAAATTAACCCCCTGCCCTGCTAGTGGATTAATCGTATGGGCTGCATCGCCCAGTAGTAATACTTGCCCTTGCTGGTATTGATTAGCATGGCGTCGCGTTAACGGAAAGGCCCCTTTAGCAAGTACTTGTTTAATACCGCCTAGCTTTTGCGGGAATTGTTGATTTACCTCAATAGTAAGTTGCGTATTAGTTAAAGCAGATAACCGCTTAATTTCACTTTTACTGTTGTACCAAACTAAAGATGCGTAATTACCTTGTAAAGGTAGCATAGCCAAAGGCCCTGAAGGTCTAAACTGTTGCCACGTAATATTCTGTTGCTCAAGTTCAGTTTCTACATTAATTAACATAGCAGATTGTTGATAGTCCCAGCCCGTAATGCCAATGCCTGCTTGTTGACGAATTGACGAATTGGCACCGTCGGCAGCGATCAGTAACTTCGTTTTAAGGGTATGATTAGTTAAACTGACTATAACTTCATTGTCACTTTGCTCAAATTCAGTAACTGACTCAGGGCAAAACAATTCAATATTTTTATGCGCGCTAATTTGTTGCCACAGCGCTAATTGTATTATTCTATTTTCAACAATATGGCCTAAGTGGGACTGATTAATTTCACTCGCATTAAACTCAGTGTATGCACGCTCTTGTTCCCAAACCCCTAAACGTTGATAAGGGCAGCTTCGATTTTCTCGAATAAACGCCCAAGCATCTACACTTTGTAATAAATTCTCTGACGCTAATGAAATAGCCGATACGCGTAAATCAAATGGCTGTTCATGATGAAATTCTTTCGGAGCTGCTTTTTCAACCAACACAACTGTTAGCCCTAATTGAGCAAGAGTTAAAGCGCTTGATGCACCTACCATGCCGCCGCCAACAATGACGCAATCAACCTTTTTCATACATTCACTCTCTTTTGATTTATGACACTATTCTATCTAACCCTATACGGTTAATCGAGTTGAAATAGTGTTAACCATCAAATACATCCCCTTTTCTAAAAAATTTAAAAATACAGTACAATCAACACAAAACTAACGCACTAATTTAACTTTAACCAAACATAAAATTATTAAGGAAAGACAATGTCAGCATTAAAAGAAGAAGTACGCGTTGAAAAAGATATTAACTTAATTTACGACTTTACCGAAAAACCTAATTTAACCCAATTAAAAGCGCATAAAGATCGTGCTGTCGTTGCTAAGCTGCGTGCAGATCTCATTTTACCTAGCGATAAAATTTTAACGGTTGATATAGATTTCGACACCGATAGTGGCTACCATAACAATTCAATCATGGTAATGAATGATTTTGGTGTTGAAATGCTCGCCACTGCTTTCGAAGTGAAGTATGGTAAAGATCACGCTGATAAGATCAGAGCCGCCTGGAACGAAAAACAAGAAGAAAATGATCCTCGAAAACCAACTTATATCTTGGTACAAAAGCCTGAGAATGAAGGCGATGTCCCTAAGTCACATCCAAAGTGCGGCGGAAAAGATCATCCACCGAAGGTTGCAACACAAAGTATTACCTAAGCTAAAAAAACACTTGCTGTGGTGGCTTCTGTCACCACTTTTGTTTACTAGCCCTTTAGCATATTCATTTGATAATAGTACATTCACCCAGTTAATGGATGCCCGTAATATTGCACAAGATAATAACGGCTTTATTTGGCTAGCTGGTCAACAAGGATTAACTCGCTTCGACGGCAGTGAACTCGTTACCTTTGCGAATCATAATAGAAAATGGCCGCTCCCTTATACTTGGATACATGATATTGAGCCCGTTAACGATAAATTGCTTATTAGTACCGAAACAAAAGGAGCATGGTGGTTTAACCCCAGTACAGGGGAAAGTCAGCCATTAAATGCTAAGCTACAGGATAATAGTGTCTATCAAAGTTACATTTTTAAAGAAGACGTTTATCTCTTTTCCGATAAAATATATCGCTTCAATGAAACAACCCAACAAACTCAAATACTGGCAGAAAATATTGAGTTAATAAACTTTGTTAGCACATCGAAAAATATTTATTTTTATAATAGAGCCTCTTTAAACTTACTAACTAGTACTGGCTATACTCCCATCTTAAATAAGCCAATAGTACACGTAGAAAGTATCAATGATAAATTACTCATTATTGAAAAAAATAAACTTAGCCTCTATCAAGGAACATCCATACGTATAGAAAAAGTAATAAACTATAATGCCGTAGCCGTGACCAAAACCAATAGCAATGACTTTTTTATTGCCGATGATAAGGGTGTATTACATAAGTTTAGCGGTGACTTAGTGCCCTTAACACATAACTTTCCAAAAATTGAAGCCCAAGGCATCAATAAAATATTTCACGACACATCAAACACTCTTTGGTATATCAGTAATAGTGGCATTGGTAAAATATCTGAACAACATATTAGTAATACCCCTTTCTACTTTAATGCCCATATAAATGCGATAGAGTTAGAGCGCTATAATAACGAAATTGTTTTAGGGAGCTATGGTGACGGCTTACACAGTTTTAATAATGAAAGTTCATTATTCTCTGAAAAAATAAAAGCGAAATTAACAGGAAAAGACAGACAGATTACAGATTTACAACGCATAGGCGATGATCTCTACATTGCGACTTTTGGTGGCTTATGGAAATATTCTGTAAAAAGCAATACCTTAATAAAGCTGCCATTTAAAGAAAACAATCAATTGCTTCTCGATATAAGCTTAGTTGATAATTTACTCTACCTTGCGATCGACGGTAACGGCTTTATTAGCTATGACCACATTACCAACGAAGTCGCTCAAGTTGTTGATAAAACCCATAACTTTAGCTCGCCTGAAGTGATCGACATCATTGAGGGCGCTAATAACACTATTTGGTTAGCAACGGCAGAAGGCGTTGACATATACAACAAAGCAACTCAAAAAATAACAAATATCAACTTACCAGGTTCAAGCAAAATTATTTCATTGTTAGCTTTTAATAATAAAATATTTGCCTTTTCAAAGGGCAATGGTATCAGTGTTCTTAATAACTCAGGTGAAATTCTTAACCAGTTTGCTACGGGTATTAATTTCGGCAAAGCAACGCTCATTAATAATGAGATTTGGGCGCCCTCTCGTAAAGGGTTATTTAAAATCAATCCCGAAACTTATGAGAAGCTACTCGTTCCAAATACTGAAAACTTTAGCTTTTCTGGCTCCCCCGAGCTTCTAAATGACCTAGTGTATATAGCCCATTACGGTGGCGTCATTACCATTCCTCTAAGGGATGTCACAGGCTTTGAACCAGCTATTTTTATCAGCCAAACTACGGTATCTGGCAAACATCACCTATTAAATAAAGAGATAAACATCAAGTCGGCTCATGACGTGGTTCAGCTAAACTTAGCCTCTTTAGATTTTAGCGCTGGTCAGAATAAACAATTTAAATATCAAATAAACAATGGTATTTGGTACCCCATTAACGGGTATCAATTAACGTTAACAGGCTTAGCTTCTGGTAGCTATTACTTAACGATAATGGGAACAAATAGCTTAGGACAATGGAGTAAAAAACAAGCATTTACGCAAATACATGTCGCCTATCCATGGTACTGGACGCCAAAACTACGCGTATTATACGCCATTGGTGTGGTCGCTATTGTCATTATTTTAGTATGGCTTTTATACTTACGCAGTCGATCAATTACGCATATACACGCTTTATTAAAAAACGATGTAAAAACACGCGGTAAGAATGCACTAAACGTAAGCCGAAATTTATCTCACGTGCTCAGCCTCTTTGAAAAGCTCCCAATTAAAAACGCACCTGAATTAGCAGACGATCAGCTAAAAATAAAAGCGCTATTACAAGAGTCAGTAAAAGAGTTAACAGATCAATCTCAAGCGAAAGCGCCTGATAACCTCTATGGCAATACATTAACAGTGGCATTGCCTTTCTTAGTCGACTTTGTTCACAAGAAATATCATATCAACCTTAAATTTAATCACGAGGTTAATGAAGAAACCATTAGCTACGAGTTACAGTCAGATATTTATACGATGATTTATGAAGCGCTTATTTCAGCTATTTTAAACGGAAATGGTCGGAATTTTACGGTTTCACTACAAGAATTTAAGCAAAAAATATGGCTCACTATTTCTGATGACGGTGATAGTTTCACTCATTTCAAAAGCAAAATTAACTTCGATATGGCAATGTATTACATTCGTCAAATTGCCAATAAACACGCTGCATCGGTTAATACTTTTGCCGAACAAAGCGAAGGGAGTCAGCTAATCATCTCTATCCCTTTAATGAAAATATCGTAAAGCGTCACTTTCACTAGCAACAAGCTTGAAGAAAGAGTAAAATACCGCTCTTTTTTCCTGTTATCGAATAAATTTTAGGCAATATTAAATGAGTAAGAAGTTATATATCAAAACGTGGGGCTGCCAAATGAACGAGTACGACTCGCAAAAAATGGCTGAACTTTTAGATTCCACCCATGGGTTTGAATTGGCGCAAGAGGCTGAAGAAGCTGACGTGATATTACTCAATACTTGCTCTATTCGCGAAAAAGCACAAGAAAAAGTATTTCATCAGCTTGGCCGATGGAAGAACCTTAAAGAAAATAATCCAGACTTACTCATTGGCGTAGGTGGCTGTGTTGCTTCGCAAGAAGGCGATGCCATTCGCCAACGAGCTCCATTTGTTGATATGGTATTTGGACCACAAACCTTACATCGCTTACCCGAAATGATCCAACAAGTCACGGGTGACCATAACCCTGTGGTTGACGTGAGTTTCCCTGAAATAGAAAAATTTGATCGTTTACCTGAGCCTAAAGCAGAAGGTGCAACTGCATTTGTCTCAATTATGGAAGGTTGTAGCAAGTACTGTACATTCTGTGTCGTACCTTATACCCGAGGTGAAGAAGTTAGCCGTCCAATGGACGACGTATTATACGAAATAGCACAATTAGCAGAGCAAGGCGTAAGAGAAGTAAATTTACTTGGCCAAAACGTAAATGCTTATCGCGGGACCATGCACGACGACACTATTTGTCGCTTTTCGGACCTTATTCGCTTAATTGCCACCATTGATGGCATTGATAGAATACGTTACACCACTTCTCACCCAGTAGAATTTACTGACGATATTATTGAAGTATATAAAGATGTGCCTGAATTAGTCAGCCACTTACACTTGCCTGTACAAAGTGGCTCTGATCGTATTTTAGTACAAATGAAACGTGGTCATACTGCATTAGAATATAAATCACAAATACGTAAACTACGTAAAGCACGCCCAGAAATTTGTATGTCATCTGATTTTATAATTGGCTTCCCAGGAGAGACTGACGCAGATTTTCAGGCAACAATGGACTTAATTCAAGCAGTTGATTTTGATTTAAGCTTTAGCTTTATTTATAGCGCCCGCCCTGGTACACCAGCAGCTGATATGGTTGATGATGTTAGTGAAGCAACCAAAAAGCAACGCTTACAGCTATTACAAGACCGTATTAGCCAACAAGCATTGCGTATTGCAAGGCAAATGCTAAACACAGAGCAACGTATTTTAGTTGAAGGCCCTTCTAAAAAGAATCCAATGGAGCTTAGAGGAAGAACCGAGAATAACCGTATTGTTAATTTTGAAGCACCACATTCAGTTATTGGTCAATTTGTTGATGTTAGCATTAACGACGTTTATGCAAACTCTTTACGTGGTACGTTAATTCGTACAGAAGCCGAAATGGGTCTTCGCATCGCGCTTTCACCAGCTGATATTCTTGCAAATAATCATCACCAAACAAGCCAAGATACCAAAGACAGCTTAGGTGTAGAAACGTTTACACCGTAATAAAAACAGTATTGGATAATAATTTGAGTAAAAATACGCATCAAATCATAAAGTTAACGCCTGTAGATAATAGTCGACAAGCAAATTTATGTGGGCCAATGGATGACAACCTAAAAACAATAGAAAAGCGTTTAGGTGTTGAAATTAGCTACCGTGGCCATGAATTTAAAATTGTTGGTCTTGCTCATGCAACCATAGCAGTGGCTAAACTATTAACCGACTTGTATGTTGAAACTGCAACGGTAAAAGGTGAAGCGAAAGTCATCACTGACGAAATGGTGCATTTAGCCATAGTCGGTATCAACGCCTTAGAACAAGCACCAAGCAGTAATGATGGTCACTATGATAAAGTTGTGACCATTAAAACAAAACGTGGCGTCATTAAACCACGCAATGCAAATCAACAATCTTATGTTCAAAATGTGTTAACTAATGACATTAGTTTTGGTGTTGGCGTTGCTGGCACCGGTAAAACTTACCTTGCAGTTGCCTGTGCTATAGAAGCACTTGAACGCCAAGAAGTTCGTCGTATTTTACTAACACGCCCAGCAGTTGAAGCAGGTGAAAAACTTGGTTTTTTACCTGGCGACTTATCACAGAAAATAGATCCTTATTTACGCCCTTTATACGATGCACTTTTTGAAATGCTTGGTTTTGAAAAAGTAGAAAAACTCATTGAACGTAACGTAATTGAAATTGCCCCACTTGCTTACATGCGAGGACGCACATTAAACGACGCATTTATTATTCTTGACGAAAGTCAAAATACGTCTGTTGAGCAAATGAAAATGTTTTTAACCCGTATCGGCTTTAACTCAAGAGCGGTTATTACTGGTGACGTCACTCAAGTTGACTTGCCAAGAGGCCAAAAATCAGGCTTAAGACACGCCATTGAAGTACTTGAAGATATTTCAGGCGTTAGCTTTAACTTCTTTCAATCAAAAGATGTAGTTCGCCACCCTGTAGTGGCTCGAATTGTTGAAGCATACGAAGCACATGAGAAGAAAGTTAATCGATTCAAAACTGAAAAATCACATCAAGGTAGCAGCAATGACAATAGAGGTTGATCTACAAATAGCATCAACCGCTAAGAACTTGCCCTCAGAGCAAGAGTTTTTAGCTTGGGCTACCTGTGCGCTACAACAATACAACAAAGCCTTTGAACTCACTATTCGTATTGTTGATATTGATGAAAGCCAACAATTAAATTTGCAATATCGCCAAAAAGATAAGCCCACCAACGTATTATCTTTTCCTTTTGAAGTACCAGAGGGGATTGAACTTAATTTATTAGGTGACTTAGTGATTTGTGCCGACGTTGTTAAGCACGAAGCTATCGAGCAAAATAAACCGCTTAAAAATCATTGGGCACATATGGTAATTCATGGCTGCTTGCACTTACTCGGTTTTGATCATATTGCAGATGACGAAGCTGAAGAAATGGAAGCATTAGAAATTTCATTACTTGCACAGCTTAAAATAAGTGACCCATATACGGGCTAATTCATTTTATTGGCGAATTAAAATCACCTTGCCAATAATTATTTAAAATAAACTTGATAATAGTTAACTTAAGTTTCAAACTGAAAAGCTATTGTTAAATAACAGGAAGATAAAAAGCTCTATGAGCGACGACAACCCTCACTCTAGTAACGGTTCTTCAAATAAGTCATTTTTAACAAAAATTTGGCAATTATTTACTGGAGAACCGAATAATAAAGACGCGTTAGTAGAAGTATTAAATGACGCGGAAGACCGCGAGCTAATTAAGCCTGAAACTAAGCTTATGATAGAAGGTGTGCTTGAAGTATCAGATATGCGAGTACGCGATATTATGATCCCTCGCTCACAAATGGTTACTATTGACATTACAGACTCCTTTGAGGAATCATTGCCTGTTATTATCGACTCAGGCCACTCTCGCTTCCCAGTGATCAAAGAAGACCTAGATCATATAGAGGGTATTTTACTCGCTAAAGACCTACTCGCATACGGCTTTAATCAACAAGACGAAAAATTTACACTAGAGCAAGTTATTCGCCCCGCGATCATTGTGCCGGAAAGTAAAAAAGTGGAGCCTTTATTAAAAGAATTTCGCTCTCAACGTTACCATATGGCGATTGTAGTTGATGAATACGGTGGTGTGTCTGGTGTTGTCACTATTGAAGATATTTTAGAGTTAATTGTTGGTGAAATAGAAGACGAAACTGACGATGAAATTGAAGAGAATATTAGACCACTTGTTGCCAACGTTTACCAAGTTAACGCACTAATTGAGCTACCTGAATTTAATGAATATTTTAGCTGTGGTTTAGATGAAGATGATGCAGATACCCTCGGAGGCATCGTTTTACATAAGTTTGGTCACATGCCTAAGAAAGGTGAAATAATCACAGTTGATGGCTTTGAATTTAAAATATCTTCTGCCAATAACCGCAGAATTCAACTCATTCAAGTCACAATACCTAAAGATCATCAAATTTTAGGTAAAGTAAGTGACTAAACTTAGCTTTATTTTAAAGAATGACTGAAGTACGTAATAACCCCCCTTTTTTATACTGGCTAAAAAATTATGGAACTAGTTTTTTAGCTGGGCTATGTTTATTATTTGCTTATGCACCATTTTCTCAGTGGTGGATCACCTTAGTAATTTTTCCCTTATGGCTTTATAAAATACAAGGCCTTTCAAGTAAACCAGCATTCACACACGGGTTTTATTTTGGCTTAGGCTGGTTTCTTAGTGGTATTAGCTGGGTATACGTTTGTATTGATCGCTTTGGCGGTACTCCATTACTCGTTTCAGTATTGTTAATGTTATTACTTGCGGCCTATTTAGCGCTTTTCCCTGCATTAGCATGCTACCTCAGTACTAAATTCAGCCGTAATAACAAAATTAAGCTCTACTTATTACCTGCAACATGGCTATTTAGTGAATGGATAAGAGCTAACTTCTTAACAGGTTTTCCTTGGCTTTCCATTGGCTACAGCCAAATAGACGGGCCACTAGCAGCTCTTGCACCGATTATTGGCGAAGTTGGCATTAGCTTTTTTATTGTGTTGTTAAGTGTATCTGTTGTTCAATACTTTCATGCTAAAAGCAAAAAAGTAGCCATAGTCACTATCGTACTGCTTATCAGCAGTTTAGTTAGCAGTAACCTGCAAAACTGGGGAGAATTAACAGGAAAGTCTATTCGTACAGCATTAGTGCAAGGTAATATAAAGCAAGAGGTTAAGTGGCAGAAAGAGCTGCAATGGCCCACCATGATGAAGTACTTAACGTTAACCAAAGAGAATTATGATGCTGATCTCATTATCTGGCCTGAATCTGCGATTACAGGCATTGAACCATTAGTAATAACCCAAGACTTTCTTGAACTTGCAAATCGTTCAGCAGCACTTAATAAAAGTACAATCATCACTGGTATTCTTAATTACAACTTTGAGTCTCGTCAATCTTTCAATAGCTTAATTGTGCTTGGCCAACAACATAAAACAGATACCCAAGGTAGCTATTTCTATAATAATAAAAACCGCTACTATAAAAATCATTTATTACCTATTGGTGAATTTGTGCCATTTGGCGACATTCTTCGCCCTCTTGCACCACTTTTTAACTTAGCCCAATCATCTTTTACCCGCGGTGCATACCAACAAGCCAATATTATTGCGCAAGATTTGCATATTCTTCCGCTAATCTGCTTTGAAATAGCATTTCCTGAACAGCTTGCTGCTAATTTTACTGAAACAACAAATATGATATTAACGGTAAGCAACGACGCATGGTTTGGAAATTCTCATGGGCCGCACCAACATTTAGAAATTGCGCGAATGCGGGCATTAGAATTTGCTCGCCCTGTATTAAGAACCACGAATAACGGTATTACCGCAATTATTAATCACCACGGAAAAATACAGCAGCAATTACCGCAGTTTGAAGAATTAGTACTAAAAGATCAGGTTGCATTAGTGACAGGTAAAACCCCTTACCAAACCATTGCGCCGTATATTACTTGGTTAATGATAGTCCCCTATTTACTCTCACTACTTATATTTAATTTTCTCGCTAAAATCCGACTCAAAAAAACAAATACAAATAGCTAACACCCCACATATCATTCTTTTTATTTCATGTTAATATCAGTACCTATGTTCAATAACTATAAGAATAATGATGAAAATAAAACGTACACTCGCAACACTATTAATGGTATGTACAAACAATGCTATTGCCGACACGACTATTATTAACAATATAAATGGTTATTCAATTAATAATAATCAACTCGAAGCTTTCCATGCTATCCAGTTTACTGACGATAAAATTGACAAAATATATCGAAAGAATGATTTAGTCGACCAAAGTAAAGAAATACACGTTATTGACGGCAAAGGAAAAACACTCTTACCTGGCCTTATTGATGCCCATGGTCACGTACTAAACTATGGGTTGAGCTTACTGAATGCTGACCTTGTTGGTAGTAAAAGTGAAGCAGAAGCGGTTAAACGTACACTTAACTATGCCCAAAAAACACCTAATTTGACTTGGGTGCATGGCAGAGGCTGGAACCAAGTACAATGGGCTAGCAACCAATTTCCAACCGCAAAAAGCTTAGATCAAGTATTTCCAAACCAAGCAGTTTGGCTTAAGCGAGTTGATGGACATGCTGGCTGGGCCAATAGTAAAGCAATGGCTCTAGCAGGTATTACCGCAAGCACACAAGCGCCCCAAGGCGGTGACATAATAAAAGATGCGCTAGGTCAGCCAACGGGTGTATTTATTGATAATGCGATGGATTTAATAGACTCCGCCATACCCGAACTTACTCATACACAAAAAAAATTCGCACTTAAAAAGGCTATGAAAAGTTTAGTCTCAATGGGGTTAACCAGCGTACATGATGCGGGGATTGATAGTGATAATATTTCGTTGTACAAAGCACTCGCTCAAAATAAAGAAATGCCTATTCGTATCAACGCCATGCTCTATTTACCATCGAAA
Organism: Thalassotalea sp.; assembly: GCA_049613795.1. Classification (GTDB taxonomy): domain Bacteria; phylum Pseudomonadota; class Gammaproteobacteria; order Enterobacterales; family Alteromonadaceae; genus Thalassotalea_B. Next base: position 11,222 of record JBMZCX010000074.1, read on the forward strand.
AATTGGCAGAAAACATTACAGCAAGGTCATTATAAGAGCCAAGATGATATGTTTGCATTTAATAGCGTAAAAATACAAGCCGATGGTGCATTAGGCAGCCGAGGCGCTTCACTAATTGAAGACTACTCAGATCATGCCGGTCACAAAGGCCTTTTATTACATGATAACAAAAGTTTAACTGAATATATTACTACCGCGATGCAAGCTGGCTTTCAAGTAAATACTCATGCAATTGGCGACAACGCCAATAAAATATCACTCGACCTATATCAGCAATTAATCAAAAAGACGAACAGCAAATCTCTTCGCCACCGTATCGAACATGCTCAAATACTGAGACTTGAAGATATTCCTCGTTTTAATCAACTGGGTATTATTGCTTCAATGCAAGCAACTCATGCCACGAGTGATAAAAATATGGCACAAGACAGAATAGGAAAACAACGAATATTAGGTGCATACGCTTGGCGAAAACTGCTAAATGCAAACACCATAATTGCCGCAGGTTCAGACTTTCCAGTAGAGTCTCCTAATCCATTTTTTGGTTTACATGCCTCTATAACCCGTCAAGATAAACTCAATCAACCTGAAGGCGGTTGGCTACCAAATGAAAAAATGACGCGGGTAGAATCGCTTAAAAGCTTTACAATTGACGCGGCTTATTCAGGGCATCAAGAAACACTTATTGGTAGTTTAGAAAAAGGTAAAAAAGCAGACTTTATTTTAGTGGATAATGACTACTTTACCATGTCAGAAAAAAACATTTGGAACATGAAAGTATTAACGACTTGGGTTAATGGCCAAGTCGTTTATAGCAAACACTAAGGTAATTAATAAGTAGTAACCGTTAAGCTTTTGGCAGCGGGTAGAGTGTTGTTTTATTTCTACCTGCTTCTTTAGACATATATAAAGCGGCATCTGCACACTCTATCCACGCTTCTAACCTTTCAATGGAAGGGTTAATTTCTGCAATACCTAAAGAAATAGTGTATTTCAGGTCAATGTCATTATATTTAACGATCGAGCTTTCAACTTTTAAACGTAAACGTTCTGCAAAAATTTTTGCATTATCTAATGTGGTATCGGCAAGTAAAATAGCAAACTCTTCGCCGCCGTAGCGCCCAGAAACATCGGTTTCTCGTACATGTCCACGAATAAGCTCGGCAAGATGTCGAATAACTTCATCGCCAACCATATGGCCATAAGTATCATTAACATCTTTAAATTTATCAATATCAACCATTACCAAACAGCTTGAGTGCTGACTACGGAGCCAACGTTTATATTCAGCCTGTAAACAATTACCCCAATGCGTTCGGTTATATAATAATGTTAAGCCGTCAGTTTGGCTTAATATTGCTAGTTCTTCATTCGCTTTTTTCAACTCTTTTTTATGAATAGCAACATCGGTTACATCATAAACAATCAAGCATAAGTGGGTTACATTACCAGTAGTCGACATTAACGGAATAAAGGTAGTATTCTGATACATAAAATCGGCAATACCAGTGATCGGACGGTAGTTTTGAAATCGGAACAAATAAGGTCGCTGTTCCCAAATAGTAAACGCTTTATTTTTAAGTAGATAAACTGATTCCGCTTTTCTAACAAACCACTCTTTGGGTATTTCATCAAATAAATCAAATAAGCATTTATCTTTAACCTCTCCTGGCAATAAGCCGCTATGGTTTTCCATAAAGCCATTCCAAATTTGAATATTATATTCTCGGTCCATAACCACCAAGCCGACATCAATGGTGTGAAGCATTTCCATCAGCCAATGTAATTCATTCATTTGTGTTGTTTCTAACGACATACTTATTCCAACAGATACGCTAATTTGTTATTTAAAATTTTCATTGATTCTTCAGTAAAAAGTAACAATAAATCACACTTTACTGAATAGCCTTCTATGCTATAACTAATTTCAATAGCTAACGTTCTCCGCCAGCGTTTGGCATTGTAAGCAATTAATTCTGATACTTTTCTGTGCTGCCCTAATACAACAGGATGCCCTTGACTAAAAGGCATATCTAATTGACCTGAAATTCCATTTAAACAAGCACCAATTAATACGTTAGCTAAATCCATTAACAATTCTAGCTCTGTGCCTTCGTCAACCTCACATTGATAATTCATTAAAGCAGCAACATCTTTAAAGCTTGAATCATTTAAAATTAATAAAGCTTCACCAGACACTCCTGCACCAATAAAGCCTTGGCAAATGCCAGAAGTACTTTCATGACGCTCTATTGCAGATAGCGCCAT
>JBMZCX010000075.1:0-12796 GCA_049613795.1 Thalassotalea sp.
AATTCAAAACTCATTCACTTGGAAATAACCAGTGCCAAAAGCCATTCCAAGCTTTTATCAATATATAAATAATGAGAACAGCCCAAAAGGCGTTAAAAATATAGCCCAAAATATTGAATGCTATTTCCACTATTTACTCCTTGAACATAAAACTTAAACAAGCAAAAAACTTCAACTAAAAGGTTGTTGAAACTCAATGCTTTTTGAGCATAAAAACTATCTCTTTGGCAAAGTCTAAATCAACCGCATGTTTGCCCGATGCAACATGCCCACCTGCAGAAAGCTGTATTAACGTTTTACTTTTATTATGCTGATTCGCTCTGATTTTTGACAACCATTTCGCCGGTTCCCAATACCCTACTGCAATATCATTTAAACGCGCTGAAACAAAAATATTGGGGTAATTTTGCTTTTTGATATTTTCGTAAGGTGCGTAACTTTTTATATAGTCAAACACTGCTTTACTCGCCATAGGATCACCAAATTCAGTGCGATCTGTTAAGGTAAATGCTAATGAATCATCCATCAAAGAGTTTAAAGGGTCAACATAAGGAACAAGCATGCTTATATTGCTAAACAGTTCAGGCCTAGCATTAATAGCATAGCCAATTACCAACCCAGAAGCGGATTCTCCAGTCGCTGAAATATTGCCACTAGCGGTATATTTTTCTTCAACTAAATAATCGACTATGGATAAAAAATCATAGAATGAGTTTTTCTTGTTGAGTAACTTACCATCTTCATACCAATGTGGGCCTAGGTCATCTCCTCCTCTGACGTGAGCAATAACAAAAGTACAGCCCCTATCTATTGCACTTAAAAATATGGCAGGAAACTCAGGAGGAATACCGACACCGTATGAACCATAAACGTACATACACACAGGGTTATTTTTACCTGGACCAAACTTTTTATTGTAAATCACTGATGCAGGAACTTTCACACCATCATGCGACTCAATTAATAAATATTTCGTCTGGTAATCATTTCTTTTATAGCCTTTGGCTATTGTTTGTTGAAGCAGCGAAAGTTGTGCAAATTCCGCATTATATTTATACAAAGATCTCGGCATTAACAATGCTTCGGCTCTCACGTGTAAGTTATTTCCCTTCATTGAAAATTTATTATGCTTAAAGGCGAGCCCTACTCTCGTTTCACCGAAATCAACATAGCGCTCAGATAAATCCTTACGGCTAACAACTCGTAACTTATCAGCTCCTTCGCTACGTTCAATAATAGCAAAATAGTCGTTTAGAAAAACAATATCGCTAAACATAACCGCCTTTGCCCGAGGAACAAGCACGGTAAACGCCATTGAAGCTTTAAACGCGTTTTCGATTTTAACTAGATCAAAATTTTCATTAAAAACATTGGTTTTAGCATAATAAGTATTACCAACGTAGTGAACGCGAGTTTGAGTTTTTAATGACCTAGAGACTAAAGTTTCGAGCTTATATTGATTATTTTTCAGCTCTGTAAGTACCCGTGTTTCTTCGACTTGCCAATTTCGAGGGGTAATAAATATTTTATTACCTGAAAGGAAAACCCTGAGATAAAAGTTTTCATCCTCTTCTGTGTATACAACTTTATCTTCTACTGATGCATCAATAAAGTGACGTTTAACTTGGTAACTTCTTCCTGTTGTATCTTTGTTTATATAATAAAAACTGTTAGACGTGTTGCTCCAAGCAATACCTGCACCTACATTATCAATTGTTGTGGTATTAATAATATTTGTGTGCAAATTTTTAATAAATAACGTACCATTGCCACTGCCTGAAACATCTTCAATCCACGCTAAAAACTGGCCATTCGGTGAAATTGCCCAGTCAATCAACCGATAATGTTTCAATGACTTAGAACGCTCATTCTCATCGAGCAACACATGCTTTTTACCCGTACTTTTATCGGTATAAAAATGAGTTTCATATTGGTTGTTATTGACATATTCAGAGTTATAAATATAATTCCCATCTTCTGTTGCCGGTTTTTTAAGCTTGCCACGTCTGCTTTTAACTTCTTCAAAAACAGCATTTAATAACTCACTATTATCATTAAAAAACTGCGCTGACTTGGTATTTTCATCTTCGATAAAGTTTTTTATTTTCGGGTCATTTATTACAGGATGGTCAGTATCTCTTAGCCAGCCAAATTCATCGGTATATTCCTGGCCATGATATATTAGCTTGCTGTTTTTAATACTTTTTTCACTGCCTGAACTCTCTTCAATAACTAACTGCGTTGAATTAACTGAATTGCTATAAAAAAACAATATGAAAACTAATAGGTAATGCAAGGTAACCTCCTAAAATTATTAGATTAGTATAACGATTATTTTTTGAAAGTAATCAATAAGGTTTACTGTTTTTTTGCTAGAAACGATGCTCAATGCTACTTTATATTTGAGACCTAGGTGCAATATGATATTCGACGATAGTGGAGCCCAGTATAAAACCTCCCCCATTCGTGCGTTATGATTTTGTAAACATCAATAACAATCATATTTTTATTATAAATAACTAACGTAAGATCTCGATAGAAGTGAAAATGCAGGAGTAATATGCAAATAAAATTATTGGTTATATTTTTAATGACGGCTTTTGTATCGATAGATATTAGAGCAAACGACAAGTTATCAAGCCTAACATGCGAAGACTTTAATTGGTCCGACGTTGTTACTTTAGTTGAGCCTTATTTAGATGAAACTCTTTATGTTGCACTAGTAATGCAGGGGCAAAGTTCTGACTATAAAACATCAATTGCCGCCTCAATGGTGATTGACAATTCATTCCCAATTAACATTCAGAAAATATTAGAGTTTATAGTTAAATCAGATTGTTAACTTCAAAATAATAAATTAACAAAGGACTACATCATGAATAACGAGAGTCAGGATTTATCAAAGCAAAAAATAGCAATAAAACTTTTTTTCTATATTATGAAAGAGTGGAATGTTGATGAACCTGCGCAGTATATTTTACTCGGAAATCCAAGTATGGATTCTTTTCATTACTGGCAAGAGCCCCATGATTTCATTGAATTGCCTCAAGATACATTGCTACGTATTTCATATTGCGTGAATATCTATAAGATATTACATACCATATTTACAAATAAGGTACAGGCTAACGCTTGGGTATCAAAAATCAATATAACCTTTCAGAAAAAAACTGCATTAGACCGGATGATAAGTGGCGACATTAATAGTTTAAAAGAAATTAACCAGTACTTAAGCAGCCAGCTAACATAATTAGTGGTTACTTTTTTACTTATTATCTATATACCTTCCAAAGCAACCTACTTTATCGGCAATCTTGTCGCCCTCGTTTCAACATCTACAATTTATAACAATAAGCATAGAACGTTCCAAAAACATCAAACTAACGAATTTTGTTTAGAATAAACAATCGTATAGCAAAATCGACGTTTGTTCACCGCAAACAACAATTTCTATGCTAGATTGAATTTACAATTTGTTTAACCCTAAAAGAGAGAGAATAATTTATGCAATTTTTAAAGTTACAAGATCTGTTAAAACGATACAACATTCAGCGCCCTGCTTTGTGGAGATGGAGAAAAAACTTGGGTTTTCCTGCTTCTATTACCCCAGAAAATGCTCGTCCAATGTGGCGATTAACTGATGTAGAAAACTGGGAAATGCAAAACAGTACAAAAAGTGAAAATAGCTTGAAATAAAATAAGAGGAAAGAAAACGTTTTGAAGGAAAAAACCATGTTTTCTACCTCTTACTTAAATATTTGATCGTTGTTTTCAGAGTTGAACAAAAGGTTTTCCCATAGTTCGTATGCTTCACGCTGTTCTTCTAACCAATTATGTTTGTTGTACACTGCCAAAATACCGCCTAATGAGTGCCCTAGCATTTTTTCAGTTACATGTAATTTAACTTTTTTTGACGATAAAACTGTTGAAAGTGATCGTCTAAAATCATGACTACTCCAGGGTTCCATTGCCTCTCGCTTAACTAAACTCCGGCTAAGTTTGTTTATCGTTTGCGCACTAATGTGCCGCTCGTAGCTCCCAGATGGAAAAACAAAAGATGAAAAACCACCAAAAGTTTCTATTTGCCATTGAATGATTTCAAATGCTATAGGTCCTAAAGGCCTGACGAATTTCTTATTGGTTTTGCTCTTTTCTTTAGGGATTGTCCATAACTTTTTCTCTAAATCTATATCACATATTTCCATATGACGAATTTCACCAAGTCTAGCTGCAGTGAGGGTTGCAAGCTTAATCGCGTTTTTAGTCGTAGGATAACACTTCGATTTATCCAAAGACGCCCAAATCATTCGTATTTCTTCGGGCCAAACAACTCTATCACCCACCTCCGATGATTTTCCAACATCTTTAGGGGCAATCATTAAAAGCGCTGAATAAGAAATAATGTTTCGTTTAATGCAAAACCTCATACAGGTTTTTAACCGAACCAAAATATCTTGCGCCGTAATATCTGTGTGTAGATCTTCAATATTGTTAAAATACGCGTACCATTCCCTTATCGTGATCTCTTCAGCAGGAAAATCAAAAATACCCAAAGCATGTCGGTTCAAAGAGTATTTATATAAGTTTTGTGTGGTTAAGCGTAATTTTGAAACATGTCGAGCCAAAAATTCTCGTACACAATCATCTAGTGTGGCACCTTGTGGTGTTGCTAATCTTTGCAGTTCAACGCTAGGGTTTTTACCATCTTTTAGTAACTGCCGTAACTCGGGGACTTTATCTCTTGCCTGTGCTAAAGTCAGATCAGGAAAGCGCCCTAAGGTTAAACGCTGAGGAGTCGCACAATATCTGTAGCGATATTGAAAAGAAATAGAGCCAGTTTTTGTTACTCGAACACTTAAACCATCACGATCGGTAAGCTCAAACCTTTTTAATTGGGGTTTATTTAATAAAGCTCTTAACTTTGAATTACTTATTGACATAGTGTGTACACAAAAAACCGTTTCTATTGTGTACACACTAAAAAATATTTGGTGTACACACAAGGGTACACAATCAAGATAAAACACGAATAATTAATAAAGTATAATAAGATACGTTAACGTGAAAAATAAAACCCAACAAGTTGTTTTACATGGATAAAATGAAACATAACTCTGCCCCCGAAAACTCTCAAAACCAAGCAACCATTCTCTGGCACGATTATGAAACTTGGGGGATATCGCCAAAACATGACAAGCCGTCACAGTTTGCCGGTATTCGCACTGACCTTGATTTAAATATTATTGGCGAGCCTGAGATGTTTTATTGTCAGCCGCCGCAAGATTATTTGCCACAACCTGAAGCCTGCTTGGTTACCGGCATTACGCCGCAAAAGGCGCTACGTGAAGGCTTAATTGAAGCTGAATTTGCTGAACGTATTCATGCTCTATTTTCAGCGCCCAATACGTGTGTTGCTGGTTATAACAGTATTCGCTTTGATGACGAAGTTACCCGTTATTTACTGTACCGTAACTTTTACGATCCGTATGCCCGTGAGTGGCAAAACGGCAATAGTCGTTGGGATATTATTGATATGGTGCGTGCGTGCTATGCGCTACGCCCTGAAGGTATTGAGTGGCCAACCGTCGAGCGTGACGGAGAGCAAGTGGTGAGTTTTCGTTTAGAGTTACTAACCAAAGCTAACGGTATTAGCCACGAAGCGGCCCATGATGCCATGAGTGATGTTTACGCCACTATTGCCATGGCAAAGTTGATCAAAGAAAAGCAACCCAAACTCTACGAGTTTATTTTTAACCTGAAAAATAAAAAGCAAGTGGCTGAGTTAATTGATGTTTACAATATGATGCCCATTGTTCATACCTCAAGTAAAGTTTCTTCGGCACATGGTTGTACGAGTTGGTTTGCCCCTATTGGTTATCATCCGATTAATAAAAATGCCGTTATTGCGGTAGATTTAGCGCGAGATCCTACGCCATTATTTGAGCTTTCTAGTGAAGAGATAAAAGCGCGGTTATATACCCGCTACGACGAATTAGCAGACAGTGAATTACCCATTCCGGTTAAATTAATTCATCTCAACAAGTGCCCTGTCGTTGCACCAGCTAAAACATTATTACCTGAAAACGCCGAGCGTTTGGATATACCGCGTGAACTCTGTTTAGAAAACTTAAAAGCTCTGAAGCAACATACCCAACTTAGAGATAAGTTAACCGATGTTTTTGCCAGTAGTGACTTCGATGATGAAACCGTTGATGCTGAGTTTGCACTCTACGGCGGTAAGTTTTTCTCGCACAGTGACAAAGCGCAAATGGAGATATTACATCAACTCCCGCCTGAGCAATTAGGCACGCACCCATTTCAGTTCCAAGATGAACGGCTAAGCACTTTGTTATTTCGCTATCGGGCGCGAAACTTTCCATTAACACTCACCGACAGCGAGCAACAACAATGGCAGGCGCATTGCCAAAATCGCATTCAATACGGTGCTAAGGGGCTGTTAAGCGCCGATGAATATATGCTCAAATTGGAGAATCTCGCTTTTGACTATGAAAATAACACCGAAAAAATGCAACTGCTAAAAGCATTATTTCAATATATCAACAAGTAGCATTATAAAATTCAATAGCTTGCGGTCACAACACAATGAGCATTTGCTTACACGACAGTAACTTAACTTCTGATAGGTTAGATATGAAAAAAGTATCCTTTATTGGCTTAGGTGTTATGGGTTTTCCAATGGCCGGTCATTTACACAACGCCGGCTACCAAGTCACCGTTTACAATCGGACAACAAAAAAAGCAGAAAATTGGCTTGAACAGTATGGTGGTGCAATGGCGTTAACACCGGCGCAAGCTGCAAAAGATAGTGATATTGTTTTTATTTGTGTCGGTAATGACGACGACCTACGCCAAGTCACGCTGGGCGCTGATGGTGTATTTTCAACCATGAAAAACAACGCGATAGTGGTTGACCATACTACTGCGTCGGCAAACATAGCCCGCGAATTAGCAGAAAAAGCAGTTTCACTTGACTTAAACTTTTTAGATGCACCTGTTTCAGGCGGTGAAGTCGGAGCAATCAACGGTCAACTATCTGTTATGGTTGGTGGTGAGCAAGCGCATTATCAAGCGGTTGAAAGTGCTATTGCATCATACGCCAAATTTAGCAAGTTATTGGGACCTGTTGGCAGCGGGCAACTGGCGAAAATGATGAATCAAATTTGTATTGCCGGCGTGGTTCAAGGCTTAGCTGAAGCGTTACACTTTGGTCAAAATGCTGGGCTTGACTGCGCACAAGTGGTTGAAGTGATCAGCCAAGGTGCGGCAGGCTCATGGCAGATGGATAATCGCCATAAAACTATGTTAAATAACGAATATGACTTTGGCTTTGCTGTTGATTGGATGAGAAAAGATCTTGATATTGCCCTGACCGAAGCAAAAAGTAATGGCTCTACCCTGCCATTAACCGCGCTTGTTGACCAATTTTATGCTGACGTGCAAAAAAATGGTGGTAATCGTTGGGACACTTCGAGTTTATTGACTCGCTTGTAGTTAGCTTTTGTTGTTAATTTCAGTGAATTACCTTATTCTTTAGCCAACATTTAAACGCAGTGCGAACTTATGACAGAAACCATTTACAGCTTTGGCGCCGAAAATTATAAAAACGAAACCGTAGACTTTTCAAAGTACGAAGGTAAAACTTTACTTATTGTTAATACCGCGAGCGCTTGTGGTTTTACACCGCAATACGCCGGGCTAGAAGAATTATACCAAAAATACAAAGACCAAGGTTTTGAAATACTTGCTTTTCCGTGTAATCAATTTGGAAAACAAGAAAAAGGCAACAATGCTGAAATTAAAACATTTTGTGATTTGAATTTTAATATTTCATTCGAGCTGTTTAGCAAAATTGAAGTCAATGGCGATGGTATGCATCCGCTATACCAACACCTGAAAAACCAAGCACCGGGTATTTTAGGCAGCAAAAACATTAAGTGGAACTTCACCAAATTTTTAGTCAACAGTGAAGGCAAAGTGCTCAAGCGCTATAGCCCAACCACCAAACCGGCTGATATTGCCAGCGATATTGCCGCGATACTGTAGCGGCTTTATCATATTTCCACCTTCAATAATCGCAGCCATAACATACCCTAGAAACAAGCCAAATTAGCGCTGGCTTGTTATTTTATCTGCGTACCGCCAATCAATGGCGTTGTTGCTGCTGCATATTAAATTTAAAAAGCGTACTTACGGCATCTCCAGCCGCCAGCTAAACCATTTATCGTCCTAACTAAACAACAAATCTCTCCAAATGTGTTTCCGCTTTATAGCCCTTGATTACCAGTAAGGTATTTTAATTACCAAAACGTATAATAATCCACGTCCGATATTCTAAACTTAAGCGTATGGCGCACAAATTTAGTGTTGTCATTACCGACTATTAAGTTACCTAAACTTTTGATGATCATCTTAATAAGGAGTTTGTATGAGTGCTATTTGGACCAACCATGCCAATCAGTTGATAGAGTTTATGAACAACAATAATGATACCCATGCTCATATGTATTTAGAGCAACTAATGCTGTTTCCTGTTGATATTCAGGATAAAATAATTCGAGATGTTAGTCGCTTAAAGCAGCGTAACACCGAAACGGTTGCCGGTATTATCAATCAATATTCGATGTTTGAACTGCAATAGCTTGCAAGTTACCTCACGTTAGCTTTATTACCCTTTAACTCCCGCCCTGCTAACACTTATTAACAATTGCCAGAATTGGCAATATTTTTAAGTGTTAACAAAACCTTAATAACGATTAAAAAAGTCGGTTAGCTCAGCGGGTAAATAACCAGTTGAATGGCTTAAGTCGTTAACTGCTGCTCGCGTAATTGCGAAATTTCATCGCGCACGGAGGCAGCCAGTTCAAACTCTAAATTCTGTGCATGGTTAAACATCGTCGCTTCTAACTCTTGCACTTTCACATCAATTTCTTTGGTGGTTAATGCTTCGTACTTAGCGGCTGGCTCTGCGGCTTTTAATGCCGCCTCAGCGCGGTTTTTGCCGCCATCAATATCCATAACATCGGCAATAATACGTTTAACGCCACGTGGGGTAATATTATTATCAAGGTTGTACTGGTGCTGCTTAGCGCGACGGCGCTCGGTTTCATCAATGGCTTTACGCATTGAGCCGGTAATACGCGCCGCGTATAAAATAGCGCGACCATTGATATTACGCGCCGCTCGCCCAATAGTTTGAATCAGCGAGCGCTCGGAGCGCAAAAAGCCTTCTTTGTCGGCATCAAGAATCGCCACTAATGAAACTTCGGGCATATCTAAGCCTTCTCGCAGTAAATTGATGCCGACAAGCACATCAAACTTACCTAAGCGAAAGTCTCTGATAATTTCTACCCGTTCAACGGTATCAACATCTGAGTGTAAATAGCGGGTTTTGATCTGGTGTTCATCTAAGTAGTCGGTTAAGTCTTCCGCCATACGCTTGGTTAAGGTAGTGGCTAATACTCGCTCATTAATTTTTACCCGTTGGCGAATTTCAGAAAGTAAGTCATCAACTTGGGTTTCAACCGGACGCACTTCAATTTGTGGGTCGAGTAAGCCGGTAGGCCTGACCACTTGCTCGGCAATTTCACCGGCTGACTTTTCAATTTCATAATTGCTTGGTGTTGCCGACACATAAATCGTTTGCGGCGCAAGTGCTTCAAACTCATCAAACTTCATTGGCCGGTTATCAAGCGCAGAAGGCAGTCTAAAGCCGTATTCAACTAAGTTTTCTTTACGTGAGCGATCGCCTTTATACATAGCGCCAATTTGCGGCACAGTAACGTGCGACTCGTCGATGATCAGCAAACCATCGTTTGGTAAATAATCAAATAGTGTTGGTGGCGCTTCGCCGGCTCCCCGACCCGATAAATAACGCGAATAGTTTTCAATGCCTGAGCAGTAACCTAGCTCTGTCATCATTTCAATATCAAACTGCGTGCGTTGCACAATACGCTGCTCTTCAACGAGTTTATTATTTTCTTTTAATTGCGCGGAACGATCTTTTAACTCGATTTTTATCTGATCTACAGCCGCTAATATTTTTTCGCGCGGCGTGGCGTAATGGGTTTTTGGATAAACAGTTACCCGAGCAACGGTGCGCTCTACAGCGCCAGTAAGCGGGTCAAACACGCTTATGCGCTCAATTTCCTCGTCGAACAATTCAACCCGTAGTGCCATGCGATCTGATTCGGCCGGAAAAATATCGATTACGTCACCGCGTACGCGATAGGTTGCACGCTGAAACGCGACATCGTTACGGGTATATTGCAACTCGGCTAAGCGCCTTAAAATATCACGTTGATTAATAATATCGCCAACACTGATATGCAACATCATTTTCAAGTATGAATCCGGGTCGCCCAAACCATAAATAGCCGACACCGAAGCGACAATGATCACGTCTCTGCGCTCGAGTAAGGCTTTAGTAGCCGATAAACGCATTTGTTCAATATGTTCGTTTACTGAGGCGTCTTTTTCAATAAAAGTGTCTGTGGTTGGCACATAGGCTTCTGGCTGATAGTAGTCATAATAAGAAACAAAATATTCAACGGCATTATCTGGAAAAAACTCTTTCATTTCGCCATACAATTGCGCTGCCAAGGTTTTATTTGGCGCTAACATCATAGTGGGACGATTAAGTTTTTCAATCACATTGGCTATGGTGTAAGTTTTACCTGAGCCGGTAACACCTAGTAGTGTTTGATGCGCTAAGCCAGAGTCTATGCCATCAAGTAACTTTGCAATTGCTGTGGGTTGGTCGCCGCTTGGAATATAGTCTGAATGTATTTTCAACGCTTTCATTACACTGTAACCTCAGCCGTGACCCGATCTTTTTGACATTGTTTGTTAAACAGATGATACGAAATTATTGCCATGACAACATTGCCCAGTAAGGCGCCAACAAAAAAACCTTCTAAACCAAACCATAGGCTACCTATGTAGGCCGCCGGTACATAGCAAACAAATAAACGCACTATGCTCAATACCAACGCCACCATAGGTTTATGCAGTGCGTTAAATGAAGAATTCGTTAAAATAATAATACCTTGCAAGCCATAACCTAGTGGTAAAATCCAAATAAAAAGCTTAATAATATCGGCGACCGCTTGTTCTTTTGAAAACACATCGGCAATAAAAGGTGCACTTAACACCAGTATGCCGTAAATCAGCACCTGCCATGCTAAAACAAACTTAATAGAGCTTTTGTAGCCGTCTTCAACACGTTTCATATTGCCGGCACCAAAATTTTGGCTAATAAAAGGCGGTAAGGTCATTGATAGCGCAAGTACCACTAAACAGGCGATAGATTCAATGCGAGAGCCAACACCAAAGGCGGCAACAGCTGATTCGCCATAATTTGCCACAATGGCGGTTAACACCGCTGCGGCAACAGGTGTCAACATATTTGCTCCAGCGGCTGGCAAGCCAATATGTAATATGCCTTTGGCTGAGCTAATAAAGTCTTTAATTGACATGAAATGTGTATGAACTAGCCCTCGTTTAGCGGCTAAAATATAAAGCACATAACCTAAACCGAATATCCAAGATACTGATGTGGCGATAGCCGCCCCTTGAATGCCCATCGCGGGTACGGGGCCAAAACCAAAAATAAAAATAGGATCTAAAATCGCGTTGATTAACCCCGCACTGCCCATAATAATGCTCGGCGTTTTGGTATCGCCTGAGGCACGTAAAACCGCATTGCCGATCATTGGGCCAATTAAACAAATACAGCCTAAAAACCAAATATCCATATATTGATGAATGAGCGGCAGTAATACGTCACTAGCGCCCAATAATAAAAAGGTTTGGTCAATCAATAAATAGCCAATAATGGCGAGAAAACCGACGATGATTGCGGCTAAATACAAGGCGCTAGAGGCCAAATTTTTTGCCGATTCTTTATCGCCTTTACCCAATGCTTTGGCAATAACCGCTGAGGTGCCGATACCTAAACCTATGGTTAAACTAATGACAGTAAAAGTGATGGGAAAAGTGAAACTTATCGCCGCTAAAGGTTGAGTGCCTAATAAACCGACAAAAAAGGTATCAACGAGGTTAAACGTCATCAATAAAATCATGCCGTAAATCATGGGCACAGTCATGTTCTTTAATGTTGGCGCAACCGGATCTTTAAGTAGATTAATTTGGCTATTCTTTTTAGTTTTGGTCATTAATAGTTTCAAAATAAGTGATAAATAGAATGCATCAGCCATTGTAAAAGATAGTGCTAGGACTCGCTACGTAAATATTTTATTTCAGAAACAATCAAGTAATTTTTATATAAAATAAATTAGTCAACGCGCCATTACACTACCCTGCGCTTCGTAGAAGTACACAGCAAATGTGCGAAATACCAGCCTTGAACAAAAAACACACGCCCAAGTACATAAACAAGACAATGCCACGATAATGCATTGTTATTTAAGGAGTTTTGAAATATATACAATAAAACTCCATTTTACTGCAAGCCGCATTCTACTGTTTGTGTTGTGCATAGTTACACTTTAACCCACATAGTTATCCACAGAATAAGTGGATAACTATATTTTTAGTTCATCTAAGCACGCCTGAGTATTTATCCATCAAAAAATGTGGAAATCTTGATAGCTATGCTCGCTATTTAATCAAACAAACAATAATTTGATTTTTTTCTACATTTTGTATTGACAGTCTGACAAGCGCCCTTTAATATTCCGCCCCGTTAGCCAATAGCGCTAACAAAACAATTCCTCAATAGCTCAGTTGGTAGAGCAACGGACTGTTAATCCGTTTG
>JBMZCX010000076.1:0-12656 GCA_049613795.1 Thalassotalea sp.
AAAACTTAATTGCTAATGCATTTCGCTATGCCAGTCCGGGTACTATTTTGGTTGCCGCGAGAGCTATCAACAACACCGTTGATATTTTTGTGTTAGATAATGGCCCAGGTATACCTATTGATAAGCAAAATCTTGTTTTTGAACAGTTTACTCAACTAAATAATAGCCAAGTGAATGATGGTCGTGGCTTAGGTCTAGGGTTAAATATCACGCAAAGTTTAAGTCAACTACTGGGGCATAAACTAGGATTAAAGTCAGAGTATAACCAAGGTTGTAAGTTTAGTATTTCAGTAGAAAAAGCGACGGCGCAATTTAAATTAGTCATTGAAAAACCTGCGGCTAAAGTTGGTTTGAAAGATGTAACGGTTATGTGTATTGATAATGACCCGGACGTGCTGCGTGGCATGGTTGAGCTACTAGGAGCATGGCAGTGCAATGTGCTTTCTGCGGAGTCTTTTGAACAAGCCAAACAACTATTTGCTGAACATGTGGATGAAATTGAAATATTATTAGTTGATTATCAATTAGATAATGATCACAACGGCCTTAATTTAATCGCGTTAATGCGCGAACAGTGTAATCATTATTTACCTGCAATATTAATTACAGCAACAACTGACCCTGATATTGAAGAAAAAACCGATGAAGCGGATGTTGGCTATATGCGTAAATTAGTGAAACCTGCCGACTTGCGTATAATGATGGGCGCTATGTTGGCGCAAAAATTACAAGCAAAGTATTCGACAAGTACTTAAATACTTTGCTTACTTAATGTCTTTAGATATTAAATTGATCAACTGACTTATCTAATTTTTGTGCTAAGCCAGCGACTTCTTCGCTGTATGATAAGGTAGCAAGCGATTTATCGTTACTGCTTTGGCTGAGTGCGACTACATCGTTAATGTTGTCATTAATTTGGTTACTGAGAGAGTTTTGTTCGTTGGTCGATTCTGCAATATTCAAACTCATTAACTGCATTTGTTCAATGGCAGTATTGATGAGCGATAAGGTTGCCAGTAGTTTATTGGTATATTCTTTACAGTTGGTGGCTTCAGTTTTACCTTCACTTAAATCTAACACCGCTTTTTTGGTTTGTTCTTGTAAAGAAGTTATTGTGTTATTTATTTCGGCGGTAGATTCTTGAGTACGACTAGCAAGCAGCCTAACTTCGTCTGCAACTACGGCAAAACCTCTGCCTGATTCGCCTGCGCGTGCGGCTTCTATTGCGGCATTTAATGCTAATAAATTCGTTTGATCAGCAATACTTTGAATCGTTTCAATAATACCGCCAATGTTGTCTGATTGTTGTTGCAAGGTTGACATTAAATCGCTGGTGGCATCGAGTTTCGTCACTAAAATTGAAATATGATTATTGGTTTCATTCGCAATAGCTTTCAAGTCATCACTTTGCGCTGACGCGTCATTCATTTGCTGTTCAGCTGTTTTAGCTTGGGCTAATACATGATTGGCATTGTTATTAAGCTGGGTGGTAACTGTTGTCATCTCCGTTACTGTTTGTTGTTGACGTTTTATTGATGCGACCACTTCGGCTATTTCGGTACTTGAAAGTTCGGCAGCATTATTGAGTAAATGAGAGTTACTACTAATTTCACCGACTAGCGAGCGTAAATGAGCCACAACTAAATTAACATTCGTTGATAACTCTCCATATTCATCATCGGAATTAACGGTTATCTGGCGAGACAAATCTCCTTTGGCAATGTAAGACAATATTTTATTAATACGCGCTAAAGGAATACTCATAGATCGCACGGTAAAATAGGAAATAACAGCACTAATGACGAGGATAATGGCTAAGAGTGTCCAGCTGGTTGTTTGACCTTGGTTAACATCGTTAAAGATATTACTTTGCAAATGGCTAACTTTGTTGTCGAACGCTTTCCTAATGTTATCTATATTGCTAATTGATAGTTCGGCTTGCTGATCAGAAACTACTAATAAGTTCTCTAAGTTCTTTATTTGTTCAAGCTGCGCTATTTTCAGTGCGAAAATGTTATCAGCTACCAGTAAGTCTGCTTTTAATTGTTCAAATTCATCAGAAATATCAGCGACTTTTTCCGAACTAAAGTGTCCTTTTACTAAACGTTTTAAGAAATCAAATAGGGGAGTGGTATTGTTTAAGCCAACCTCTATTGTGTCTTTAACGCTTGATGCTTCTTCAAAGCTTTCAATATCAACTAAATTATTTATGGTTTCACCCATATTAACTACATAGCTTTCGATGGGGACTGAAGCGGAAGATATTTTATCTAATAAATCTTCATTATCTGCATCTTCAATATAAGAAAGGTCGACCAATTTGTCTTCTACACTACGAAAACGTGCGATCAGCTGTGTTTTCATGTCATTTAACTGAGTATATTGCGCTAATACCGATGTTTTCTGGGTAAACATGGTGGTAACACTTGTTAAGTAAGGAGAGTATAGTTGGTCGAATTCTTTTATAAACTTAAATTCTTTTTGCTGAGAAAGTAAGTTTTTAATCTCTTTTACTTGTTGATTTAATTTAATATTATCGTCATTGAACTTTTGTTTTAAACTGTTTAGTTTTGCTAAATCGGTTGTCAGAGGAATACCAGAAGATAACTTAGCTTGTTTTAATAAGGAGATTTGTACCTTGCTACTAAAATGCTGAACAGGTATCGCAAAGTCTGCCACCTGATTTGTCGCATGCTTAATTTCACCTAATATGCGTATTGCACTAATGCTAGTAAAAAATAGCAATAGTGATATAACAGCAAAGCCTAAAATGACTTTATGCGTTACCTTTAAATTTATCACTTATTAAAACCTCTTGTTCAATCAGCGCTATGCTTCAAGGGATATAGTCAAACTAAACCTCTTTACCTCTGAATTTTACGCGTTACGATGTTGTTGTTTTATGTGTTTTTATTTAACTTCATCTGATATTAGACGTGAGGCTTCTAATGATTATTTAGATTGATAAAATGCTAAAATGAGATAAATGAAAACACTTAATTAACAATAGCTAATGTATTGAAAATCGCCAATTATATTGGTTGCAATGCAATGCAATGCAATGCAATGCAATGCAAGGAATTTGGCTTGTAAGCGTAGCTATTAACCTGTGGAGAGGATTATTCGTCATCAAATTTTGATTCTGAAATGTCTAACTGGCCAATTGCAATAACAGCTTGTGTGCGGTTTCGGACATTTAACTTACGGAAAATAGCGGTGGCATGGGCTTTGATTGTCGCTTCAGATACATTCAAGTCATAAGCTATTTGCTTGTTAAGCATGCCTTGGGCGAACATCATTAATATTTTATACTGTTGCTGAGTAAGGCTAGCAACGCGTTCTGCAACGTCACTGTATTCACTATCATCTTGTTGGGTTTGAAAATATTCAGGTACCCAAGTGTCGCCAGCCAGTACATGCTGAATTGCTGTAAATATGGTATCTACAGGTGTCGATTTTGGTACAAAACCCGCTGCACCATATTCCATTGCCTTTGCGATAGTGTCTTGGTCTTCGTGTGCAGAAACAATAACAACAGGGATCTGAGCAAAATGATTGCGAACATGAATTAAGGTATTAAAGCCGTGGGCACCTGGAATGTTTAAATCAAGTAACAGTAAGTTGGCGTTACTGTGCAACATTAACTCTTGCTCTAATTCTGCAATGGTTTGTGCTTCAACCCAAGTGGTTTCAGTTAATTGAACTTTAAGTGTGCCAAGCAGTGCCTGTCGAAACAATGGATGATCATCAGCTATTATTATTTTTTCTGGCTGAATCATAATGTTAACCTCAAAACGATTAAGGACAAAAATTATTAAGAGGCTAGAGTATACCTAAAATTACAAGAAATAAGATAAAAAGTTCATTAGTATAAAGTTAATGAACTTTTTATTGCGCTAGTCGAGGATTTTTCAGTACTAATTACTGACGACAGTCGCTTATTTAGCGGGAATTTCTTTAAGAACAGCGACTAATAGCTGCCAATATTGTTCTACCGTGGCTATTTCTACTTTTTCGTCAGGCGAGTGTGGAAACTTAATGGTTGGGCCAAACGATACCATGTCCCATTGAGGGTACGCCGTTTTAAATAGCCCGCATTCTAACCCTGCATGAATGACCATTACTTCAGGTATTTTACCAAACAGTGTTTGATAAGTATTACGCACTGTCGTCATTATTGGTGATTGTGTGTTTGGTTTCCAACCAGGGTAAGCGCCTGAAAATTTAATCGTCGCGTTGGCTAATTTAAATACAGAATCCACCATGGTTTGAGTCTCTAAGATCCCATCATCGTGTAAGCTTCTAATTAACGTTAATGCTTCAAATTTATTGCCCTTAGTGCGCATAACACCAAGGTTAAGCGATGACTCAACAACGCCTTCTATATCGTCGCTCATACGCATTACCCCATTAGGGCAGGCGTTTAGTGCGCGTAATATATTCAGCTGGCAAGGTTTGCTCCAACATTCTTCAAATGTTTCTGGCGATATTAGTAACATTTCAATCGCTGGCTCTACCGTCTGTAAATTATGCTTTATGGTGGCAATATAGGTATGTAAGCTGTTTTTAAACGCTTCGACGTCATTAGTGTCAATAACAAAGCTGGTGTCGGCTTCTCTGGGGATTGCATTACGTAAACTGCCACCAGAAAGTTCAGTTAAATGCATGTTAAATTGCTCACACGCAGATAATAAAAAGCGGTTCAATAGTTGGCATGCATTGCCTCTACCTAGATGAATGTCTACGCCAGAATGCCCGCCTTTTAATCCTGAAATATTAAGGTTAAACGCTTGAAAATTTTCAGGTACATCTTGATAGTCAATAGCGAAATTAGCGGTGCCATCAACGCCACCCGCACAGCCCATATACACTTCGCCTTCTTGCTCCGAGTCGGTATTAATCAGTATGTCGCCATCAAACCAATCAGGCTGTAAGCCAAAAGCGCCTGTCATTCCAGCTTCTTCATCTATGGTTATTAATACTTCTAATGGACCATGTTCAATTGTGCTGCTTGCGAGTACGGCTAATGTTGACGCTAAACCTATTCCGTTATCAGCACCAAGCGTCGTGCCTCGTGCTTTTACCCATTCGCCGTCAATGTAAGGGGTAATTGGGTCGGTTAAGAAGTTATGCTCTGTATCGGCATTTTTTTGCGGCACCATGTCCATATGTGCTTGTAAAATAACGCCCTTGCGGTTTTCCATGCCTACAGTAGCAGGCTTAGCGATGCGAATGTTACCAACACAGTCTTCACTTACGTCTAAGCCAAGATCCGTTGCCCAAGATTGTATCCACAACGACACTTTTTGTTCGTGTTTTGAAGGACGAGGAATTGCGCAAAGTTGCTCAAATAATTGCCATAAATTGGTTGGTGCTAGGTGTGATAAGGTGCTCACAAAAAATCCCTTATTATTAGTCTTTATTTTTAATGGGGTAATAGTAGCGAAAGATTGATTTGAACGCATTAGCTGAGAGGTATTTGAGGTGATGCCAGCTGTACGCTATCCCTGACAGAGATAGCGTAGAATATGCGGTATTATTTACTGGCCATTAAAAATTGCCATTGGTCGTTAAAACTCTCACTTGGCTTTTTAGTGAAACCTGAACGTACATATTGATTAATTTTTCCTTCGGCAAAAGCTACTAGCATATTGGCTAAGGGCTGCTCAGCAATACTAAAGCCTTTACCTTCTCGCAATTTTCTTTCTCGAAGAATTTGCTTAAATTGAGACTCTAATTTATCGAAAAATTGATTAATACGGGCACGTAAACGTTCGTTTTCACCCATTAAAGCGTCGCCAGATAAGATGCGACACATGCCAGGGTTACGCTCAGCAAAAACGAGTAGTACTTGTAAAATGTGGTGGCAACGCACTAAGGCTTCTTTATGATCTGATAAAATTAAGTTCACGCGTGAAAACGTTGACTCTTCAATAAACTCAATTAACCCCTCAAACATACGTGCCTTAGAGGGAAAATGGCGATATAAGGCAGCTTCTGAAACGCCAACTTCAGCGGCAAGTTTGGCCGTTGTTATGCGTTCACCAGGGCTGCTTTGCAGCATAAGGGCTAAACATTCTAATATTTGTTGTTTACGGTTGGGTTTTTGGTTAACCGGCATAAATAATGTTCTCTAATTCATGTAATTGGCTGATAAACAGACCCTAATAACGTCATTGTAGCTTGTTGCTTAGTGTTTTTCATTACGTTGTTGAATAATTAAATCAACCAGTTGCTGAGCAATAGCGTACTTGTTTGCTAACGCTAACTCAAACTTATGCTCACGACTAAACACGGTTAAGGCATTGGTGTCACTGTTAAAGCCACTACCTGCTTGTGCTACGTTGTTTGCTGCGATTAAATCAAGGTTTTTACGGACTAACTTATCTTTAGCATAGTGTTCAACATCTTGTGTTTCAGCGGCAAAACCCACGGTAAAAGGTTTGTGAGTTAGTGCGGCGACATTCGCAACAATGTCAGGGTTTTTAACTAGCGTTAATTGCATGTTTTCAGCTGACTTTTTAATTTTTTGTTGAGCGATTTCAGCAATTTTATAATCGGCAACTGCGGCACAGGCAATAAAAACATCGGTAGTATCTATTTGTGCCATTACTTGGTTGAGCATGTTGTCTGCACTGGTTACATTTAATCGCTTCACATTATTGGGCGTATTTAAGTTCACAGGGCCTGAAACAATAGTAACATTTGCGCCGGCTTCGGCTGCGGCTTTAGCAATGGCGTAGCCCATCTTTCCTGAACTATGATTTGAAATGTAACGCACTGGATCTATTGCTTCTTGCGTAGGACCAGCGGTAATTAACCAGTGTTGACCCGCTAATACATTAGCATTACTTTGTGTTTGATAATGCTGACAGGTTAACTCAACTAATTCGCTAACTTCTAGCATACGACCATAACCCACATCACCGCAGGCTTGTTCACCTTTGCCAGGCCCCCAAATATTGATGCCTCGGTCAGTTAAACGAGCAATGTTTTCTTGAGTAATTTGTGCATGCCACATTTGTTGATTCATTGCGGGAGCTACGGCTATTTTAGCGGCACTTGCCAAACAAATAGTGGTTAATAGATCGTTTGCCATGCCTGCGGCTATTCTCGCAATCGCATCAGCGGTTGCAGGTGCAATCACAATAAGGTCAGCCCATTTTGCCAGTTCGATATGTCCCATTGCTAATTCGGCTTGAGGGTCAAGTAGGCTATCAGCAACGGCATTAGCTGACACTGCTTGCAAAGTCATTGGCGTAATAAACGCTTTCGCACCTTCAGTCATTACTACTTTTACGTTAGCGCCATGCTCTTTTAATCGTCTAACTAATTCGGGTGTTTTATATGCGGCGATGCCACCTGTAATACCCAATACTATATTTTTTCCCTGAAGAATATTCATTAACTGCTAATCTTATTAATGTTTGATTATACGATACCATCAAACCGTTATCATTTGAATCATATTACAAGGAAGTTACTATGCTAAAAGATTGGCCAGAACAAGAAAAACCACGTGAGAAATTACGTAAATTAGGGGCGCAGAGTTTAAGTGATGCTGAGTTATTAGCAATATTCTTACGAACGGGCGTTAAAGGGTGCCATGTGGTTGATCTTGCACGAAAGTTACTGCAAACCTTCGGCAGTATAGGTGCCATTTATCAAGCTGATGAGCAAAGTTTTTGTAAGGTCAATGGCTTGGGAGTTGCAAAATATGTGCAACTACAAGCGTGCTTAGAGCTGAGTAAGCGTTATTTCGCAGAGCAATTAAATACTGGTGATGCACTCACTTCATCACAAGCAAGTAAAGATTATTTAATGGCAGAGCTTCGCCACGAAACACGTGAAGTATTCGCGATGCTATTACTTAATAACCAACATCAGGTACAAGCATTTGAACGGCTTTTTCAGGGCACAATTAATGCCGCAGCAGTTTACCCCAGAGTTGTAGTGGAACATGTGTTAAAACAGGGGGCAAGTGCGGTAATTTTTGCACATAATCACCCCTCTGGTATTGCTGAGCCAAGTCTAGCGGATAAACAAATTACGAAGCAATTAAAACAAGCATTAGCTTTAATTGATGTAAACGTACTAGACCATATGATTATTGCCCATCATCAATGCTATTCATTTGCAGAGCATGGCATTCTTTAATTAAAAATGTTGCAACTAGGGGCAATGCCAGTTAATTTTATAAAATCAGAACGAGGAAGTAAGGCGTATATAATGACAGATACTGATAATGATCAAGAAATAGATAATGAAGATCGTAGGCAAGCATTTCGACTAGACATGGAAAAAGAGCTCGTTGATATTACTTGGTTAAATGAGCAAGGACAGCAATCAGCTAAAAAAATTGCTTGCTTAGATTTTTCTCGTGGCGGGCTTAAGTTGGACTGTGATCAAGAAATTGTTCCAACAACTGAAATTACAGTAGTTTTTAAAGCTGCTGACCCTCGGAGTCAAAAGTTAATAGGTCGTGTTATTCGTTGTTTAAAGCAAGACAATGGCTGGTACGAAATCGCATTAAAACTTAATGATTAACCGTTTTGCGCAAATAGTACATTTATGCACTATACTTAACGATCGTTGTTATAATTAAGTAGTAAAAGAAGGAAATGGCAATATGATGATTTTAGTGGGTGGAGAGAAAGGTGGTAGTGGTAAAAGCTGTCTTGCTCAAAATCTTGCCGTGTATTTTGCTCGTGATAAACAAGCAATAGTACTCATGGTTGACTGTGATCCACAACGAACAACATCTGATTGGATACAAGCACGTAATTCTGATCCTACGTTACCGGCAATTAACTGTATTCAATTATACGGAAAAATTCGAAACGACTTATTAAGTTTAAATCAGCACTATGATTACGTTGTTGTTGATTGTGGTGGTCAAGATAATTTAGCGTTACGTGCAGCGATGTCTGTTGCCGATCACGTTATTATTCCATTGCGTCCGAAACGTCGAGATTTAAAAACCGTTCCCCATATGGAAGACATGTTAAGTACATGTAAAATGGTTAACCCTAAAATGCTTGCATCATTTGTTATTACTCAGTGCCCCGCATTGCCTACTCAAGCAGGTCGAATTCTTGAAGCGAAAGAAGTATGTAGTTCATACGGCATTAATGTGCTTAATGCTGTTACTTACAACCGAAACGTTTACGATGACAGTGAAGAAAGCGGTTCTTCGGTATTAGAAAGTGACCCTAAGAGTAAAGCTGCGGATGAAATGAAAGCAATAGCACAAGAGCTATTGGCAATGAAACCGGACGACTCACATGAGTTTAAGTGATTTAAAAAAATCGAATCAGGGCAAGTCAGCAAAAAAACAGTTTACTGTTGATGAGTTTATTGCAGACGCTGAAAACTATGCGAAAGGTACGCCTGAAATTGTGAGTGGTGAACACTCGCAAGCACTCGGCTTAAAAGAAGCGATTGCAGCAGCTAAACAGTTTGAAGTTAAGCAACGTGAAGAACGACGAAAATCGAATAATAAGCCTTTTCGTCACGCAACGTTTACATTGAGTGAGCAAGCGATTGAACAATTACAAGAGCTTGCCGTAGACAGCAATCTGGCTAAGTCGCGTATTATTAGAATATTGATTGATGAACTATGTAGTGCCGAACAGCAAGAGAAATTAAACAAGCTATTAGCATCTGATGTAGACTAGGGTCCGTTGATCTTTCAGTCGATGGCAGTGCCTAAAAAGAAAGGCCAATAGAGCCTTAAATAGTTTGAATTATGATCGTTTTGTTTAAATTGAAAACGGAAATTTCAATTTAAACTCTCTATTTTCAACGAAAAAACCACTGTAACTTAATGATATTTAAAAAATTAGTAAACTTACGGTATAGATTTCAGATAAAAGCTAGATTTAATAAACCACTTTCTCTATAATATGCCACCTTTTTCAGGATCCCGAGGCGACGGTCTTGGGGAAATATAGCTCGAGCTGAAATTAATTTTGGAGTGACTCACATGTCTAAAGTTTGCCAAGTAACAGGCAAAAAGCCAGTCGTAGGGAACAACCGTTCTCACGCAAGAAACGCGACTCGTCGTCGTTTTTTACCTAACCTTCAATCTCACCGTTTTTGGGTAGAGAGTGAAAACCGTTTCGTTAAATTACGTTTAACTCCGAAAGGAATGCGTATTATCGATAAAAAAGGTATTGATGCAGTATTAACTGACATTCGTGCCCGTGGCGAAAAAGTTTAAGTACTCATCTAGGAGAATATCATGCGTGATAAAATTCGTTTAGTTTCTAGTGCTGGTACTGGTCATTTTTATACTACTGATAAGAATAAAAAGACTATGCCTGAGAAAATGGAAATCAAAAAGTTTGATCCAAAAGCTCGCAAGCACGTAATGTACAAAGAAGCTAAAATTAAATAATTTTAGTTTTCACTATTTAAAAAAGCTCAGCATTAGCTGGGCTTTTTTTTGTCTAAATTTTGTTAATGTGTTCACTTGAATTAGTCAATATTTCCCCCAACAACTATTATAAGAATTCGATCAACGTATTTTCAGTTCACTCTTTAGGAATAACAATGACAACACTTAAATTAACGTATTTCGACGTAGACGGCGGCCGCGCTGAGCCTATTCGATTAGCACTACATCATGCAGGTATGACGTTTGAAGATTATCGCTTCTCATATAACGACTTTCCTCAAGAGCGCCAGCAAACACCTTTAGGGCAAGTGCCAACTCTAGCTATTGACGATGTCACTATTACGCAGTCAAATGCGATTTTACGTTATGTGGGTAAGCAGGCTGAGTTGTATCCAAGAGACAGTTATCAAGCGTTGATTTGTGATGAAGTGATGGACGCTGCTGATGATTGCATTAACAAAATAACGGCAACATTCTTTTTGGCAGATGAGTTAATAAAAGAAGCGCGTGAAAAGTTAGTAAATACCGACTTAGCTAAGTATTTAACATTTATCGAGTCGAAACTTATAGCGCAAGGTGGCGAATATTTTGCTGAGCAGCGTTTATCTATTGCCGATTTAAAGATAATGCCTATTATCGGCTGGTTAAATTCAGGCATGTTAGAACATGTGCCAACAGATTTAGTTGCGTCAGTTGCCCCCGCATTAAATAAGCATGCCCAACGCGTTTTAACTAGTAAAGGTGTTGCTGAGTATTATGCCAACCGCCAGCGTTAAAACGCTAGCGGCTGTTTATTTATTGAATATTAAGAATAATATTATTCTTTTTGTAGGTTAGCCTTCAGGCCATCAACTCCCTTATTATTTAAGGGGAATTATTTGACGGCATAAATGCCGACCTACTACAATTCAAAAAATTGCAGTATGTATTTTAATTATTTTTGTGTGGTTATTATGCCAACCGCCAGCGTTAAAAAGCTAGCGGTTGCTTGTTAGTTTTAGCTTAAGCAAAGTATTAGTTTTTGTAGGTTGACCTTTAGGTCATCAACTCTCTTTATTAATTAAATAGAGTTATTTGACGGCATAAATGCCGACCTACAATTGAAAAACAATTACTTTTTTTTGGCTATCCAATCCTTTGTGAGTTCTTCAAGCAGTGCCATTGGTAAGCTACCATTTTTAAGCATTTGATCGTGAAATAGGCGAATATCAAAACTATCGCCTAATTCGTGTTCTGCTAACTGGCGTAATTCACGAATTTTAATTTCGCCAATTTTGTAAGCAAGTGCTTGCGCTGGCCAGCTAATATAGCGGTCAATTTGGCCAATAACATCACTCATACTTAATGCGGTATTTTCTGCCAAATAATCAATTGCTTGTTGGCGAGTCCAGCCTTTTGCATGTATGCCTGTATCAACCACCAAACGACACGCTCGCCATGCCTCATAAGTTAAACGGCCGAAGTTATTGATAGGGTCTTGATAAAAGCCCATTTCTTTACCTAAGCGCTCTGAATATAATCCCCAGCCTTCGCCATAGGCGGCATGGTAAAGGGTTTTTCTAAACTCAGCCATATCCACTTCTTGGGCTATTGCACTTTGAAAATGATGGCCAGGTTCCGCTTCGTGAAAGGTTAATGCTTCAAGTGTGTATAACGGCTGACTTTTTAAATCTTTGGTGTCAATAAAGTAAGTACCAGAGGTAGTACCGCTACCGTCAGAAGCAACATAGTAAGCGCCGCCATTAGGGCTAGACTTTATGTCAAAGGTAGAGCGTGGCAATACTGAAAACCATTTAGGTAATTGTGCTGCCATTTTTCGCGTAATATAGCTGGCTTTTTCAACTAAATCGATTGCTGAGTCAGTATAAAATTTTTCATCGGTACGTAAATATTCAATAAAGCTTTTAAAATCCCCCTTAAAGCCAACTTCGCTAATAATT
This sequence comes from Thalassotalea sp., assembly GCA_049613795.1. GTDB lineage: Bacteria > Pseudomonadota > Gammaproteobacteria > Enterobacterales > Alteromonadaceae > Thalassotalea_B. Next base: position 12,340 of record JBMZCX010000076.1, read on the forward strand.
TGCTGCATTTCTTGGCGAATACGACTCACTTCATTAAGCCCTAACTGATGTATTTCATCGGCAGATAGGTCTGTAGTGGTATAATAATTAATGAGATATTTATAATATTCATCGCCTCCGTCAATGCTATTTATTCCAGCAACTTTACGACAGTTTGTCATATATTCTTGTGTGAAAAAGTCATAAAATTTTTGATATTCAGGGATAACTTTGTCAGCAATTAGCTGCTTAGCCGCTTTACGGTAATGCGCTTTATCTTTTGCGCTAAAGTTATTTGGCAAGGCGGCTAATGGCCCCCAAAAATCACTTTTTTCAAC
>JBMZCX010000077.1:0-12487 GCA_049613795.1 Thalassotalea sp.
ACATTGCTGGCATTAGCCGCAGCACTCGAACAAGTCGTAGAACGGGGCCTTTACGATAAAATTATAGTCACTCGTAGTACACCTGAAATTGCTGAGTCAATAGGTTTTTTACCCGGCACCGAAGAAGAAAAAATGGCGCCATGGTTAGCGGCAATTACCGACTCTTTAGAGGTGTTACACAAGCAAGATGAAAATATGGATGGCAGCTTAAACTACATTATGGACAAAGCAAATATTCAATTTAAATCGGTCAACTTTATGCGCGGTCGAAGTATTCAAAACGCGATTGTGTTGTTAGACGAATGCCAAAACCTTACTGCATCACAGCTTAAAACCATTATTACTCGTTGTGGTGAAGGCACTAAATTGGTGTGCTCAGGTAACTTGGCGCAAATTGATAGTAACTATTTAACGGCATTAACTTCAGGGTTAACTTACATTGTTGAGCGCTTTAAAGATTTTCCGGGAAGTACTACGGTTAATCTTAATGGTGTAGTTCGTAGCCGTTTAGCGTCTTTTGCGGAAGAAAATTTGTAAATAACCTGATCTGACTTTTTATCGATTTTTATATTTATTGCCGTGTTATTGGATCTTTTTTATCCATATAACATGGCGTAATTGAATCTTTTGAATTCAAGCGTGTTGTGGCATAGTGGCAGCTTAATAATATAATTACTTTATGTATTTGGTTACTAGTCACATGGAAAACAACAAATCTAAAAATCAATTAGTTTCTAGCTACCATACCTCTATTATTTTGGTTTTTTTTATTTTAGTTATCATCGCCTTTTCATTAGCGGGTGTTAAATATTTTAGTGAGCTGGAACATTACAAAAAAGATCAATTTCAACAACTCAATGAAGAAACCTCTTTATTAAATTCAATATTATCTCAGTCGGTAAATGCACTGGCTGGGATGAGAGATTTTGCTAATTATTATTTAGATAATCCTGAAGAATTAAAGGCAAGCTTACCTCGACTTTTGCAAGACAACGATAATTTTTATCTTGAAAAAGCAACGCACGATATTCTTAACTATCGTCAGCCTTTAAATGTAAATATAACGGGAATTGGGCAATTATCGTCACTGAGCGTAGCGGTAAAGCAAGAGCTAACCATGGCGCATGCCTTAGCACCTGCTTTTATAACGGCAGAAAAATCAAATGCAGAAGCTAACTGGCTATATTATACCTCTTTTTCTAAATTTATTAGTGTATACCCGTGGATCAGTCGAGATACATGGCAGTTCTCAGCACGTACATTAAATAATTCTCATATGCAGAGGATAATACATGCTAAGAAGTCGGAGAAAAAATTTTATTGGTCAATTCCCTATGAAGATGCTGCCGATAAAGGACTGAATACAGCGGTGGGCGCTGCTGTTTTTCGCGGTGAAAAAATTGCGGGTGCTGTATTTATTGATATTAATTTAGGCAAAATACACGACAGGTTAACCCCAATAGAATATCCCGATCATGGTTTAGTACTGCTTGATAATAATGACAAAATATTAGTGCATAGAACCAAAGAAGATCAAAAGATCAAAAGCAACTTTAATAAGCATAGTAATTTACCGCCAGAATTAGCCCAGCTTACTTATTCAGCGCTGCATGATGATAATCAAGGACATAGAGTAGGAGATTATTTTGTTCAGTTTATGCATGTACCTGTTAATAACTGGGTGGTATTAAGGTATCAACCTTATTCTGATGTTATAAGTAAGGTCACGAGTGAGTTTATTAGCAGTTTAGTTTTGTCGCTAATTGCGTTACTTGCTTTATTAACGATTATTTATGCAGTTACCCGCCGAACATTTATTAAACCGACACAACAGTTTATTGCTCATATTGAACATAGCGCTAAAGGCGATCATGGTAAAATTCAAACACCTAAAGGTTGGGCACATTGGTTTTATTTGGTTGAAGATATTTTTAGTCAAAATAGAAGCCTACTGCAACAATTAAAAGATCAAAATAAAGAGTTAGATATTCGCGTTAATGAAAAAACGCATGCGCTCAGAGAAAAAAGTGAGCAACACCAATACGATTACGCTATTTTACGTTCTGTTATGGATGCCATTCCTGATTACCTTATTTTTAACAATCTTCAACACAATATTATTGGTTGTAATTTAGCTTTTGAACGGCTGATTGGTATGAGTGAAGGTGAAATGCTAGGGAGTAATGCGGGGGAATTATTACCGAATGAATTAGGAAAAGTACTAACAAAGAATGCACTCGAAAACGGTGAAAATAAGGGTAAGCTTAATATTGTTGAAACGCTGTCTAATACTTACGAAGTATTTATTGAAGCTTTTTTTAATACCGAAAAAGAATTGTTAGGCACTATCGTAATTATAAGAGACGTAACCGAAAAAACTGCGGTTACTACAGCACTAGAGCAGGCAAAAATACAGGCAGAACAAGCGAACAGTGCGAAAAGCCAGTTTTTAGCAAATATGAGCCATGAAATTAGAACGCCAATCAATGCTATTCAAGGGATGCACTTTTTATTAACTCAATCTGGGCTAGCTAGCAGTCAGAAAGTACACTTAGACAATGCACAAGTCGCTTCAACAGCTTTACTTCATTTAGTGGATGAATTACTTGATTTAGCAAAAATAGAATCGGGCAATATGTCGATAGTTAAAGCCAGTAGTAGTATTGACCGTATTGTAAACCAAGCAATAAAATTAAATGTTGGTAATGCTTTTCATAAAGGTTTGAACGTTAATGTTGATATAAAAACGAATGTACCTCACTTCGTAGTAACCGACGAAATGCGCTTAGTTCAGGTACTTTCTAACTTACTTCATAATGCAGTTAAATTTACCAAGCAAGGCGCTGTTAGTATTATTGTAGAAAGTACGGCTAGCGAAACAAGCAATGCATTAGTTAAATTTACAGTAAGAGATACGGGTATTGGTATTGCTAAAGATAAACAAGCCTTTTTATTTGAAGCGTTTCGACAAGCTGATGAGTCGATGACACGACAATATGGAGGTTCAGGACTAGGGCTGTCCATATGCCGCCAAATTATAAATTTATTGGACGGCGATATTACCATTGTCAGCGATGTTGACCAAGGTGCAGAGTTTAGCTTTGTACTTCCTTTAAAAACAGACCAAGCAACCACTAGCCTTTTATCACATCAAAACGCGTTTACCTTTGTAGATATCACTGAAAGCTTGCCTGATAGCTTCATTGAAAACATTAAGGGTATTCAACAATCATATGTAAAATTTGATAGCTTATTAGCGCTAGAAAATATAACAAAAGTCAATGCCAATGGCTCTTTTATGGTCTTTTTAGACGCAGGAAAACTGAATAGAATTGAGTGTAACTCAGTTAAAAATCTCTATGCCAATGATGAAGTGGATATTGTATTATTTGTGTTGTGCCAAAATTCGTATAAAGATCAAAATCAAAGCTTATTAAATTGGTTTGATGAACAATTATTGCCATATGTGGTTTGTGAGCAACCAATTTATCGCTACGGCTTGCTACAAATATTTGAGGCGTTATCACATGAAGTTAGCCGTAGTGCCAAAGCCAATAATTTAACTGAAAAAGACCAAGCTACATTAATACCTTCAAATGATAAGACTAATTTAACAGATTTAACCATACTCCTAGTGGAAGATAATTTGGTCAATCAACTGGTAGCGAAAGAATTGCTAAATAGTATGGGAGCAGAGGTAGTTATTGCTGAAAATGGTCAAATTGCTTTAGATATTATCTCGGGTGAGCAAAAGATAGACATTATTTTAATGGATATTCAAATGCCAATAATGGACGGGCTTACCGCGGCTCGAGAAATTCGTAAACAGAGCAAACATAGTAAAACCCCTATTATTGCGATGACGGCTCACGCAAGAGAAGACGACAAAAGGCAGAGTTTTGAAGCAGGAATGAATTTACATATTGCAAAACCTGTTAATGCCGATACTTTAAAAACGAGTATTTTGTCATTACTCGAATCAGAGTAAATACTGATAATGGCTATAAAGCCCCAAATGTTTCAATACTATAATTACCACTTAAAATAATATTTTTAGTGGTAACGCCTAATTGGCCTATGTTCATTAATGCGGGCCCTGTAGGATCAGCAAGCACATAGGTTGTACCTTCAAATGTTACTGTAGGCTCATTATTTTCAGCAGGCACGTCAATGCCAAAAACCGCATGATTATCAATAAAAATTAACGCTATTTTTATGCGTGGCATTAGTGCTCTAAGCAAGGCGATAGTAAGTGTGGCTTTGCTGTCACAATCTCCTTTATTTTCCCAAAGTAATCGCAATGGTGGGCTAAAACCAGCACCAGAAGAGGTTGCTCTTGATTGCAATGTTTCGTAGGGAATGGTTTGTACGAACCCCAGAATAAAGTTAACCACTTTCCGAATATTTTTAACGGTAACAATATCAAGAATAACAGGCTTTATTGTTTTTAAATCATCCACTGATTCATTTGCTATTCTGATATGGTCGGGCTTAATACCTTGATTGCCTGAATAGCTAGTAAATAAATGATAATAATTTTCGTGTAAATATTGTTGAGTTAATTGTTGTTCAAGTTTGGCCACTTGTTGATAGGCATTATTCACTTTTTCGTTATTTTTTCCTGATATTTTTGTTTGGATATTACCGCTTTGCTGAGAAAAAATAAGTTGAACATCTGCTATTGGATTATCTCTAAAGTGCTTTTTAAGGGAGAGCTTAATGGACTCAGCCGCTATATTTCTTTTATAGCTTTTAAATGAGCGAAAGCGGCTAAAAAGGTTTTTTTTAGGGAGTAAAAATTCAATTGACTGTTTTTGTTGGTTAATATCTTGCCAGTGATAAGTAAATAAATAATCATCGCCGCGCTTTTTTTTATTGAATAAAGTTTGCTCTGCATGCGCATTATAATTACTAAAAGTAGTAAAAAGAACGGCGCTAAAAATAAGTATTTCATTGAATTTCATTTGCTTAGTATAGCGCTGCTTTATTTATCTGCAAAATAGATAATTTATCTAGCACAAATTTAACCATGATAATCCTTTACATTTGGCTATATTTCGCTATATTCAAACGGTTGTTTTAATTAGTTGTTTACTGCCGTTATCCCTTGGAGAATTTTTATGGCCGAATATCGCGTTCCGTTAAAAGATATGAGTTTCTTATTACATGATGTATTCAATGTAGAAAACTTATGGAAAAGCTTACCTAAACTTTCTGAACATGTAGATGTAGAAACGGCAGACGCTATTTTACAAGAGTGCGCTAAAATAGCAGAACAAGTTGTCGCACCTATCTCTCGAGAAGGCGACGAAATAGGTGTTAGCTTTGACAGTGGCAACGTAACTACAGCTCCAGGTTATAAAGAAGCATTTAAAACTTATGCTGAAGGTGGTTGGACATCATTGGGTGGAGATCCAAATTACGGTGGCATGGGTATGCCAAAAATGATCACCGCTTTGCATGAAGAAATGCTATGTTCAGCCGATATTTCATTTAGTTTATATCCAGGGTTAACAGCAGGCGCCGCACTTTCTGTAGCAAAGCATGCTAATGAAGCACTAAAAGAGCGCTACTTAACCCGTATGTATGCGGGCGATTGGGCAGCAAGCATGTGCTTAACTGAAGGGCATGCAGGTACCGACCTTGGTATGATCCGCACCAAAGCCGTTCCTCAAGATGACGGCAGCTACTTAGTTACCGGTAATAAAATATTTATTACCGGTGGCGAGCATGACTTAACTGAAAATATTTTACATTTAGTATTGGCTAAATTACCTGACGCGCCAGCAGGCCCTAAAGGCATATCATTATTCTTAGTACCTAAATATCAAGTGAACGACGACGAATCTGTCGGTGAATTCAATAATGTGTCTTGTGGTTCAATTGAACACAAAATGGGCATTCATGCATCAGCAACATGTGTAATTAATTTTGACGGTGCAAAGGGCTATCTTGTTGGCGAAATCAATAAAGGCTTAGCGTGCATGTTCACCATGATGAACTTTGAGCGTATTGGTGTTGGTATTCAAGGACTTGGTGCGGCAGAGCGCTCATACCAAAATGCCTTAGAATATGCAAAAGATCGCCTGCAAGGGCGTTCGCTATCGGGTGCTAAATCACCAGAGAAGCCGGCTGATTCTATTATGGTACATGGCGACGTTCGTCGAATGTTGTTAGACATGAAAGCAAAAAATGAAGGTTCACGTGCGCTTTCTACCTATATTGCCATGCAACTTGATATTGCCACATATGGTGAAGGTGAAGAACAAGCTAAAGCCGATAAGTTAGTAGCGCTGATGACTCCTATTGCCAAAGCATTCTTTACCGATTTAGGTTTCGAATCAACCGTTGCTGGTCAGCAAGTATTTGGCGGACATGGTTTTATTCGTGAATGGGGACAAGAACAGCTTGTTCGAGATACGCGCATTGCACAAATTTATGAAGGTACCAATGGTGTGCAAGCAATGGATCTACTAGCAAGAAAAATTGCAGGTACTAAAGGAGCTTTGCTACAAGCTTTTACTGATGAAGTTAAGCAGTATATTGCTGAAACTTCAGCAGATAATATGCAAGAATTTATAGCGCCGCTAAAAGAAGCAGTGTCTGACTTAGAAAGCATTACTCAGCATATTCTTATTCAAGCAAATAATAATATTGAAGAACTTGGCTGTGCGGCGAACGATTATTTACACTTATTCGGTTATACAGCAATGGCGTATGTATGGACGAAAATGGCAGAAGTGGCATTAACTAAACAAACAAGTGATGATCAGTTTTATCAAAGTAAAATTCATACCGCTCGATACTATTTTGCGCGTTTATTACCGCGTAGACATTCATTAATGGCAACGATTAAATCAGGTGCTGAACCGATGTTTGCTATTAATGACGAACTCTTTTAATCGGCCATAGAAAAATAAGTGTACTCAAGGTAAAGTCTCTTTAATTATTTATTTTTAAAGAGACTTTATATGAAGCTGTTAGGTTCTACTACTTCCCCATATGTTCGCCGCATTCGACTTTATTTAGCCGGTCATGAGGTCGAGTTTGTTAATTTAGACATTTTTAGTGAACAAGACCGTTCATTATTAACCCAAAATAATCCCGCACAAAAAATACCTGCATTAATCGATAATGAACACTGTATTTATGACTCACGTGTTATTTACCGCCACCTAAATAAAAAATTTAACGACAACGAACTCACTTGGCAACAAGAAAATTTATTAACATTAATAGATGCCGCGAATGACTCTATGGTTTCAATGTTGTTGTTATCGCGTTCAAATATTGACACAAAGCAAGATAATTTATTTTTTAACTTACAGCGTGAACGTGTTGGTCAAATATTGCTTAGTTTAGATAAAGAAGTTGCAAAGGGGAGCTTTAAACAGTGGAATTATTTATCAATATGCCTATTTTGTTTGCTTGATTGGTTATCTTTTAGAGATCTTTTTCATTGGCAAGAACACCGTGCGTTATTAAACTTTTATCAGGATGCTTTGCAAATAGAAGGTGTTGTTGAAACTGATCCAAGAGAGTTGTAAACGTACAACAACAAAAGTTAGAAAGCGTAGCTTGTACCAATTAATGCCATGTTTACATTGTTTTCGTTTACAAGAGGGCTTTGCATTATGTCTTTATCAAGCATGGTAGAAGTAAATGCGCCAATAACGCTCCACTTAGGTGTAACATCATAAGTACCGACAACGCCTAACGTGGTATTTCTTGCTTGATAGTCAATTATCGACTGATTCTGCTGGAACTTATTTTTATAGCCAAAATAGGCATTTACATTCTGCTCACTCAATGTTTCTACTTTGGCTGTGATTGCGATATTAAATGAAGACTTTTCAAGTACCGTATAGGCACCTTGCAGGTAAAATTTCCCACTGTCTTCAACATTGTTATTCTCAGTAATTAGAGCGGTTTCCATACTAAATCGACCGTAATTAACGGCTGCATTTAACCCTTGCTTATTAACCGTATTACTTGCGAACTGCCCATTTAATTTGTTGTTATTAGCCACCAAGCGCCCTAACCAGACACTGGTTTTTTCATTATGATAAAACCAGTGCCCCGATCTTTTATAGCTTTTTTCTGGGGGAGTATTATCGTCATTTAGCGCGCTATAATTTGATAATTTTGTGCTATGTTGAGCTGATATGTTTTCAGGTATGCTAATGGCAGCTAAGCCGAGTTGCTGGGAAAATGTTGTTATTTTACTTGCTGTATTAGGTTTGCTCTCAGCTGTCTCTGAATGTACTACAGAAGTAAACAAGCATAATAAAATAAGTAATAGACGATGCATTATTTACCTCCTTCATATAAGTTAGCTATAGTTTTTAATGCTAATTTAATTATAGTTAATATTTAAAAAAACAAAGGAAAACATTCACAGTAATTTAATAAAAATTATAACTTATTAATTTAGAAGATTTTTTAATTAGTGAATTTATCCTCGATTAAAAATTTATCGAAATTACCGATTTAATAACTATTTAAGTAGTTATTAATCAAAAGGTTACTTGTTTTATCTGGCGACTTGTTTTAGCAAGGAATACATTCAGGTATACTTGCGCTCTTATTTATTATTAGGAACTTACGTTGTTAGCTTTAGTTCGAATTATTTTAATGGCGATAGCCATTGTGTTGATCTCAATTGTTTCATGTTGCTATAGCCTGCTGAGACCTTTCCATCGAAACAATGTTTTTCATACTGCTAAAGTGATGGGGAAAGTTTCCAAGTTATTAGGCTTGACGGTTGAAGTGCGTATACCTGAATCAGTTAAACAGCTTTCTCCCGTAGTTTACATTTGTAATCATCAGAACAGTTATGACATTTTTACGGTGAGCAATGCGGTTAGGCCAGGCACCGTAAGTGTTGGTAAAAAAAGCTTAAAATGGATCCCGTTTTTTGGCCAAATGTATTGGCTAACCGGTAATATTTTGATTGATCGTAATAATCGAAATAAGGCGATGAACACCATTGCACTAACGGCTGAAAAAATTCGTGAAAAACAATTGTCAGTATGGTTATTCCCTGAGGGTACCCGCAGTAATGGCAGAGGTTTATTACCGTTTAAAACAGGTGCATTTAGAACCGCGTTACAAGCGAATGTGCCAATTGTTCCTATTTGCACAAGTGAGCTGCATAATAAAATAAAGTTAAACCGTTGGAATAATGGCAAGTTAATCATTGAATATTTAGATCCAATTTATTTAACAGATAAAAGCAGTGAAAGTGTTCGTGTTGCCACTAATGAAGCACGTGACTTAATGTTGAAAAAAATTGAAGAAATTAGTGCTGAAGCACAATCAAAATAGAGAATAATTATGAATGATGAAAACCTAACGCAGTGGTTCACGCATACAGAAAATTTAATTAATGATTTAGTTGAAGATGGTACTAATGAAGAAGTACATCACACCATTGAACATCATTTTTCGAGTGCTGACTTTGATTTATTAGAAAAAGCAGCCATTGCAGCGTTTAAAATGGGGCTTGAACTTGAAGAGCCAGAAGAAGCTGAACTTGAAACGGGCGAGAAAGTGTTTGCTTTCGACATTATTACCGAGCAACCGTTAGATATTGATATTATTAATGATGAAATTAAAATTATGTATGAATTAGCCAAACAAAGTAATGTTGATTACGATGGCTGGGGTACATATTTCGAAGAATAGCTATTGCTGATTTCTATCGTGTAAACACAAAAAAGCAAAGCGTTGAGCTTTGCTTTTTTGTGAACGCTAATATTAAGCTACATAGAGTAATCAATCGTGTTTAACGCGAAATATCAACCATTAAGTCGTCGGCTAAACTTTCAATTTTATCAATTAAGGTGTCAATAGAAGCTTCATCAATCACTATCGTTGCTTTCGCTTTGAATAAGTCTTGTCCGGAATGTGCTGCACTGTCTTGGCTGCTGACTAGTTTAAGTAGATTTCCGCCTTGTTGATGAATAACAGAGCTAATTTCTTGCACTATACCCGCGCGATCATTAGCGGTTAATTCTAATACTAAGTTAGCAGTGTCTTTGTTTGATGCTGTTGTAGCTGTTTCTATAGTAAATGAGAATTCACGTAAACTTTTCAAATCGTTAACTAGTGCGGTAGTGTTTTCAGCGGTAATCGCTATCTCAATAACACCCGCAAAAAAGCCTGACAAATGATGTAAGCTACTTGTTTGCCAGTTACCTTGGTGCTGTTTAATTGTATTAGAAAGTTTATCGACTAATCCTGGTTTATCAGGGCTAGTAAATGAGAGTACGAGATGGTTCATGCATCGACCTTTTTAAATAATTGAAGAATATGTAAATAATTTAAATGGCTTTACTTAATTGAGAAAGCTCTTTATTTAACTGACTTTCATCGCCGAGATTAAGTTCAATTAAGCGTTTTAAATAGCCAACACTGTCGATGTCAATAGCATTACAGCGCAAACCTATTTCATTACCTTCATGATGCACAACGGCAACGTGCATTTCAACACATTCGCTTTCACGGTCAGTTAAGGTGAAACGCAGTAGCCCTACTTTTTTTAATAAGGAATGTGTAGATTCTGGGCGGCTAACTAGTGCGCCATTGAGCGAAATATCATGAATATTAACAGGGTATTTTCGATCTTCTATAATTAAAGAAGCATTAATTGAAAACAATATTCGGGTAAACTGACGTCTATTTTCCATAATTACAATATAAATTAGCTACAGATAACCCTAGCATAGCCCTATTTATAAAAAAAGATACCTTAATCAACATGCTTTAATATGATTAAGGTGTCTTTAATTTATTTATTAAGTGTTATATGAGTGTTGATATTACTTAATAATTTTTTTGTATTTAATACGGCTAGGCTCTAATGCGGCAGGGCCTAATGTTTTCTTCAACCACTCATCATACTCAGTAAAGTTACCCTCAAAGAAGTTTACTTGACCTTCATCACGATAATCGATGATGTGAGTTGCAATACGGTCTAAGAACCAACGGTCATGTGAAATAACCATGGCACAACCTGGAAACTCTAAAATAGCTTCTTCTAATGCACGTAAGGTTTCAATATCTAAGTCATTGGTTGGTTCATCAAGTAATAGTACATTGCCGCCTGTTTTTACTAATTTAGCTAAATGTACGCGGTTACGCTCACCACCTGATAATTGTCCAATGATTTTTTGCTGATCTGTGCCTTTAAAGTTAAAACGGCTAACATATGCGCGAGCCGGAATTTCATAAGTACCAATTTGAATAATTTCACTGCCTTCAGATATTTCTTGGTATACCGTTTTAGCGTCGTCCATGTCATCACGGAATTGATCAACACTGGCTAGTTGTACGGTGTCGCCAACGGATACTGAACCTGAATCAGGCGTTTCAGCACTTGAAATCATTTTAAATAACGTGGATTTACCTGCACCGTTAGCGCCAATAATACCAACAATAGCGCCTTTAGGAATGCTGAAACTTAAATCATCAATTAATACCCTTTCACCATAAGATTTAGTTAAATTTTCTACATCAATAACTTTGTCGCCAAGACGTGGCCCTGGTGGAATGTATAATTCGTTAGTTTCATTACGTTTTTGATTTTCGTTACTTGATAGCTCTTCAAAACGCGCCATACGTGCTTTAGATTTTGCTTGGCGGCCTTTAGGGTTAGAACGCACCCAATCAAGTTCATGCTTAATGGTTTTGGCTAATGCATTCTCGGTACGCTTTTCTTGTTCAAGTCGAGCATCTTTTTGTTCAAGCCAGTTGGTATAGTTACCTTCATAAGGAATACCATGACCACGGTCAAGCTCTAGTATCCAGCCAGCAACATTGTCAAGGAAGTATCTATCATGGGTAATAGCTACAACGGTACCTGAATAGTCATGTAAGAAACGTTCTAACCACGCAACTGACTCAGCATCTAAATGGTTAGTTGGCTCATCAAGTAATAACATGTCAGGTTTTTCAAGTAATAAACGACATAACGCTACGCGGCGACGTTCACCACCACTTAATACCGCAATTTTTTGATCCCATTCAGGTAATCGTAAAGCATCAGCAGCACGTTCTAACACGTTATCAATATTATGACCGTCTTGCGCATTAATAATATCTTCAAGCTGGCCTTGTTCTTTAGCAAGTGCATCAAAGTCCGCGCCTTCTTCAGCATATTCGTTATACACTTGATCAAGACGAGCCATAGCATTTTTAACTTCAGCAACACCTTCTTCAACGGCTTCACGTACCGTTTGATTTTCGTCAAGCTGTGGTTCTTGTGGTAAATAACCAATTTTAGTGCCTGCTAATGCGGTTGCTTCGCCTTCAAATTCGGTATCAACACCCGCCATAATACGAAGTAAAGTTGATTTACCTGAACCATTTAAACCTAACACACCAATTTTAGCGCCAGGAAAAAATGATAAAGAAATGTCTTTTAAAATAGTGCGTTTAGGTGGAACTATTTTAGATACACGGTTCATCGACATGATGAATTTAT
>JBMZCX010000078.1:0-11577 GCA_049613795.1 Thalassotalea sp.
TAAATTACATGCCAGCCATATTCATATAAAAAGCATTAAGTTTATTACCGTCTAAATCTCTAAAGTAACCTGCGTAAAACCCGTCAACTTCATCCCTAGGGCCTGGCTTGCCTTCGCAAGTCGCGCCAAGAGAAAGGGCTTTATTATAAAATGCATCGACTTTTTCTTTTGAGTCCATCATAAGTGCAACCATAACACCGTTACCTACAGTTGCAGGCTTACCGTCAAAAGGCTTAGTCACTGACACACCAGGTTGATCAGGCGCGCTTGCCCAAGCAACAAAGCTATCCGTTTCTAAAAAACGTCCCGCTCCTATTGTGGCAAATAATTGATCATAAAATTCGCATGCTTTTTCTAAATTATTGGTGCCTAACGTTACATAACCTATCATGTTAAAATCCTCATTTTATTATGTGTTTTTGGGTATTAAAACTCTTTAAGTAATGACTTTTCAAATTGAGATGATGATATAGTCAATTGTTTTTCTTCTATTTGTTGCTGTAATACTTGTTGCTTTTTTATTAATTGAGTGAGCGTAATGGTGTTATCGTCTAACTGATAAACCTGTATTAAACTTTCGTAATAGTAATTCATAATAATAAGCGCATTTACATTATCACTTTCCGACGCTAATTGAATTTTTTTTAACTTCCTATAAATCAAATTTTGTATTTGCTTTAATTGCCATACATAAAACACTTCACTAAAAAACGCGGTTGAACGTAGTTGATAGAGTATCGCAGAACAGGCCATGAGTGCTAAAACAACGCCTAATAAATTGTAACGAAAATTACTTTCCCCGTTAGCTACTTGTTCAGGTGACACACCAAAAAAATGGATAAAAGTACTGCCAAATAACAATGCTAATAACGCTAAGCTAATAATAAAACCAATAATAATTTGGTTAAGGTGTTTACGATAAATTGCTTTATTAATTTCTTTAATTTTCATGTTATTGTCTTTTTTATCTTAATTGTTGTTCGCTAAGTTAATGCCTGAAGAACGCTGTACTTGGGTATCGACACTTTGAAACCATGTTGACTTAGCACACGCTATTTGTACTGTTTGTTTAGCCCGCGTAATACCCGTATAAAGCAATTCTCTGGACAATATTTTACTGTCTTTGTTTTGCGGTAATATCATCACTAAACGTTGAAATTCACTCCCTTGCGTTTTATGTATGGTCATTGCATAAACGGTTTCAAAACTGGGTAGTCTTGAGGGTAGCACTTGTAAATATTGACCACTAGGCTGTTCAAATACAGCGATTAACATGCCTTTTTCATCCGCCCAAATAATACCCACATCGCCATTAAACAAGCCAAGCCCGTAATCATTTTGGGTGATCATAATAGGCTTACCATAATAGAACGGATTATTAGCTTGCAAATTGCCACTTTTATAAAGAATTTGTTCAACTTGCTGGTTAATGTTTTCAACACCTTCAAGCCCCACCCTAGTTGCACACAGTATTCTAAATTGCGCTAACAATTTAAACGCTTCTGACAGTGTGGTAGCCCTTGCCAGCGGTTGAAAGTATTGTTTAACTAATTTTGGCAACCAGCTATTTACTGTTAATGGCAGTAACGCTGACGGTGTTTCATTCGTCAATAACTGCCAACTTTTTTGTGATTCCCCTTTAATTACATTATCAGCTAAGCGCCCTACCAAGCCTTTATTGTCAAAACGTCGGCTTTTGGTTAAAAAAGTAACATGATCAAATGCCTTATTTTTGTACTGTTTAAAACCTTTGCTTGCGGTTACTGTGGCTAAATAGTGTTTATTACTTTTGCTATAACCTTGATGTGGCCTCGGCGCTAAGTCAGCCAATACGTTCCCTACGGCAACTGACGGTAGTTGGTCTGCATCACCTAATAATATCAGCTGGCAATGTGGCGGTAATGCCCTTATCAGCCGAGCCATCATGGGTAAATCAACCATTGATACTTCATCAACAACTAATACATCAATCGCTAATAAATTGCCTTGGTGATGACGAAAATTAACGTTGTTAGGGATCACACCTAGTAAGCGATGTAAGGTTTGTGCTTGTCGCGGAATTTTCGCCAATATATTTTCAGCGATTTCACCCTCAAAGCCGCTAATGGCCTTAATTAAAGACTCGGTTAAGCGCTGAGCAGCTTTTCCCGTTGGCGCAACCAGTGAAATATTCAGCGACGGCTGTTGGTTTGATGTTGGGTTAGCCGCCACCTGTTCATTCAAGGTAAGTATTGCAGCAAGTAGTTTAGTTACCGTATAAGTTTTACCTGTGCCAGGGCCGCCTGCAATAATAGAAAAGCGTTTGTTTAATGCATTAGCTACCGCCGCTTTTTGCCAATCAATTTCAGCCACACTTTCATTAAGGCGTGTATCGCTGGTATCGCTATGAGGCACTAAAGGAAATAATTCATCAAGACAGGCTTTTATTGTTTTTTCAGTAACTGATGCCAAGGGCGGCGTCATTAATGGATTCTCAGCTACGTTATTGTTAATAAATGTTTGTAGTTCTTGCTCAAAATTATAATAACGGCGCAAATACAACGCCTGTTCAGCAAAAACTAACGGCTTATTATCGTCCGCTGTAATCAATAATTTAGTAAGAAGCTCGTTAACAACATTAATTGCAGGAAAATTATAACCATGATGGTCAACAATGCCATTTTCGTCAGCATAAAAGCCAATACGTGCATTAGCAATAGTGTTGAGCGGTAAACAGCTATCGCCCGAGCGTATTGCCATACTCACCGCCACTATTGCATGAAAACACAACGACATGGCGTCTTTGCACGTGATCGCGTTGGCTTTATCTAAGGATAGCGATTCTACTAGTTCTTTTGCGAGAAAATAGTCGATTGGCATAACACCATATAATTGCTGCTGCATTTCACTAAAGTGTTGGTAAGGCAATAACACTGTGTTATTACCACGGCTTGTCATTAACATAGTGTGATGTAGATTTTTTTCAATACGTTCACTCATGTTACCCTCCTTCCACTGGTGCGGATATTTGGTGATTATTGGCAAAAGTATCATCAAGCTGTGTAAGTTCGTCAGCCGTCAGTTGGCAATAATAAACGCCTGTGTTTTTACTGTGTGTCGACATACCACGCAGATAAAAATAAAAAACGCCACCAAAGTGTTGCTCAACACTATAGTTAGGAAGTTTTTGTTTTAAAAATCGCTGTAACGCAACGCTGTATATTAAGTATTGCAAATCGTAATGATGTGACTGAATACTTTGAGTGAGCTTATCTGCGGTATAATCATTGACACTATTACCTAAATGATTACTTTTATAATCACATAAATAATACTTACCTTGATGCTCAAAAATTAAATCAATAAAACCATGCATCATGCCTTGTAGAGTCGATATATTAGGTAAAAACACTTGGCTATTACTATTTAACAGCGCCGTTTCCAGCTCAGTATCTGCCAACTGTTTAATCACCCGCTTTCTATGTGCCGACAACAACGTTGTAAGTTGCTTGGTATTGGCATTGTCTAAAGGAAAATAAAACTCAGCTTCTCGTAATGTTTGGCTTGGGTTTAACTCGGCTAAACAAAAATTTGTGCCACTTTCCGCTTTTAATTCAGTATTAACAACATCATTTAACCATGCGGCTAAATCATCTTCTTGATAACCATTTTCTAAATGGCCAAAACGCATCAGTGGCGCAGTAAAAGCAAGGGACCAATTAGGCTCAGAAAAATTAACATGCTCTAAAATATCATGAAGCAAGTTACCTGCCTTTGCTCCTTTGGCTAAGTCAAAACGTAGCTCTGCGGTATTCATTAATTGGGCTATCTCTTGCTTTTGTTCAAATAAATCTCTATCTGGTGCGGAAACCCCGACATCGCGTATATTTCGACTTAACGCAGTAAAAGAACTTAACCACCAGTTTCGCTCTATTTTACCAATAAATTTTTCTACCTTAGCAAATATTGGCTCAGCCATTGTTGGCGAAGTTATTAAAGGCAAAGTTTCGTCATCAATAACTCGAAAGCCAATACTGCTTGGGTTGTCACTAGCAAGTGCCGATAAACTTTCTACAATATTTTGTTTATCTTGCCACGCTAACGTTTGCCCTAGCGGTGACAAGTGATTTTTGTCAAAATTTGTTGTCAGTAAATAGCAACGTTTTTCCGCACGCGTAACCGCCACATAAAGTAACCGTATTGACTCAGCATATTGTTCGTTACTCATCGCTGCTTTCGCTTGTTTAGAACCGTCTAAACTTAACGTTAAACAACCGTCATTCTGGTGATACTCAATTAAGTCGACATGCGTTCGTGCAACTTTTAGCGGATCTTTATGACGAGTTGAAAATGGGACGAATACCACCGGATACTCTAGGCCTTTCGAGCTATGTTGAGTAATAATTCTAACAAGATCTTCTTCACTTTCTAACCTTAACTCAGACTCGACTTCGGCTCCCTCTTGATTAATTTGCTGTTCAAACCAATGCAATAACTCTTCAGGCTGCTGGTGACGTTGACTCGCGCTTTGTAACAGTTCAAATAAATGTAAAGTATTGGTTAATTCTCGCTCTTGTTGCGGCTTAAAGTGAAACAGTTCATGTAACAATTTTAACGCCATGGTAATAAACCCACGCGTTTGCCATAACGTTTTTAATTGAATAAAGCGCTCAGCCAATTGCTGCCACTGCATATCGTTTGCTTGTAGTGCGATGTAAGCTTGTACATTAATAGCAAGTAAAGGGCTAGTTAACGACGCTAAAAACTGGTGATTATCTTCCACATAACACAGTCCTTTTAACACTAACAACAGCTGTTTACTTTGATCACTTTGCCATAAATTAGCGCGATTACTTAAATAAACACAGGCTAAATTAGCGTCATTTAGTGCGGTTCTAATGTCTGCGGCTTCGGTGCCGTCACGCACTAGAATAGCGATATCCTTAGCGTTAATTACGTCTTTGCACAGCTCATTGTTAGAATGATTATTCGATTGTTGCTCAGACAGTAAACGAATTATTTCATTCGCGCACCAACGGGCTAAATGCTGTCGATAACTTGCAGCAGCGTGTTTACCTTGTGCTTCAAAGTGAATAAACTGTAATGCGTGATATTGGTCATCTACCAGCTGTTTTTCTGCCGCTTTAGGCGAGGCATTAACGGGATGATAGGCAATATTATAACCAAAAACATCGCGGGCAGGCTCGGTTAACGCATTGCCATAAAAGAGACGATTGTAACCGTCGATCATCGCTTGGCTTGAACGCCAGTTAGTGTCCATTACCCACTGCTGATCGCAGTTAGCGCGGGCATTTAAGTAGGCAAAAACATCGCCGCCCCTAAAACCATAAATAGCTTGTTTAGGATCGCCGATCATAAATAGTGCGGCGTTAGTTTGCTGATGATAAATTGCCGATAAAATAGTAAATTGCTGTGGGTCAGTATCTTGAAACTCATCAACCAATGCCGCAGGAAATTGCGCTAATAACGCTGCTGAAAGTGCAGCCCCATTAGTTGAAGAAAGTTGTGTAGCTAATGTACTAATTAAATCGTCAAAGGTTAATATGTTTTGTTCTTGCTTGAGCTGTGTTAACTGCTCGCGCATGGTGTAAATACCTGTTTGAGCAATAACCAATGCTTTGGCTTTATCAACCGCCTTTAAGGTAGATGCCAATGATTTTTTAAGTAAATTGGCAGGTTCAAGCACCGATACCAGTTCAGCTTTAATGTCTGAGCGAGGTAAACGTCTACCGTCTAAAAAATTTGCAGGAAATGGGGTTTCAATCCAAGAGAAATTGCTTGAAGCGTCATTTAACCACGCAATTAATTGCGTAAGCTCTGCTTGACGGTTCTCTTTCTCCGCTCCTTTTTTACTGTCAATTAAATAGGTGGTTAATAAAGTAATATTACTTTGAATTGCCGATAACGCCTCATTAACTAAATTGAAATATTCTTGCTTAATATACGCTTCGTCAATAACGTCTAATTCACAGTAATGGCTGATCGCTTTAGTAAACTGCTTAATAAACGTTTCTGGTGTTTGCCAATACTTGGCTATTGATAAAAACTCGTCAGTACTTTTACAGGCTAGCTGTCGATACCAGTCACGACAAACCTCAATAACATGCTCTGAGCTGTCAACTTCCATTTGAGCACTAAACGATACGCCACTTAAAAACGCGTGTTGATTTAACACCCGTTTACAAAAACCATGAATGGTAAAAATAGCCGCTTCGTCAATATTTACTAATGCCCTATTTAATAATAACAAACGCTCGGGCTCATTTACTCGTTCTGACAGTGCTTGAAAATACTCATCCGTTTGCGCTAATTCATGCCATTGCGTTAATGCTTGTCGAATAAAGTGTTCAATTCGGCCACGTAATTCTTCGGTGGCGTCTTTAGTAAAGGTCATTACTAAAATTTGTTGCACCGTTAACTTTTTTTCGAGTAATAGTCGTAAGTAAATACGGGTAATATTAAAGGTTTTACCTGTGCCGGCACTCGCTTCAATAAGATGTTGCCCTGTTAGCGGCAACTGATGAGCTATCAGAGTATTGGTCATTTTTGTTTAACCTGTTGAAGCTGAGAAAAAATAGGCTGATAAATCGTTTTTATCGGTTCAATTAGCGAGGATAATTCAGGACAGTTCGGCCAAAAATAACGCATGTAAGCGTCATTCCCTAAACAAAACGCGTTATTATCATCATCCCAAAATTTTTCAAAGACGTTTTGATCAAATTTTTTCGCGGTTATTATTTTTTCAGCCAGTTCGCCATTTAATAAAAGCGGCTGCTGCATGCCTGAAACATAGCCTTGAACTAGCTCAGTTAAGCATTGTTCAACCTCATTAAGTTGTTGATATTGTAATAATTCAACTTGCTGAGATTTCGTATTAAAATAATAACCTTTCGTTGCCTTAACAGTAGACAGCTCAACATTAGGCTTAGCGAGCGTTGTATTTAATTGCACTAATAATTGGCTAATATAAAGCGAAAGCTTGTCTTTAATTTTTGCTGATGACGAACGATAAAATAAACAGTGCTGGCCTTTTATTGGCAGTTGGTAATGTAAAATAACGTTAATCACCTTGCCAAATAATGCAGGGCAAGAAATTGGTAACTCAACCGTACCGTTAATGTATTCAACAAAGTCAGACTCTGCATCCGTATTTTCATCAACTAAAATAGCCTCGGCTAATGTTTGGCTATTATTTTGCCATTGCTGATATTCAAGCGCCATTGAGGGTAATTCAGGAAACTCTCCGCTGGCTTTAGCCGTTGCTGTAGTGTTTTCAAGCCTTTCGGCTAATGTTTCAGGCTCGCCCATTAAATGCTCGGCTAACAATGCTTGATTAAATAAGTAACTGGCTAGCCTGTTACTGGTGAAAGGCTCAACGTCATTTAGCTCAACACTTTCTTGTGCTAAAAATAAATTTAACCGTTTTTTAGCAAATGCTTTTGCCGGATGGTGATAAAAATTAACAAGATCGGCAACCGTTAACGTTATTTCACTTTCGTTTAAAGGCAATAACAGCTCGTTTGATTGAACCGCTTCATTATCAATTTTTGTATTTTCTAGTGGCAGATCCATTGATTGAGCTAACGACTTCCCTAGCATTAACCAGTTAGGTTCAAAACTCGCAAATTGCCCTGAAAAGTTACGTAAACTAAACGCTTGCATTGGTAATTGTCTTAATTGGCTACTTAACGCAGAATGTTCAAAGTGCCAGCCATACGCTAATGTTAAATAATTCATCAACTCTTTAAGTACAACCGATGGCTCTTTCGGCGAATTTTTCTTAATATTTCGCCCTTGGTAACTTAAATAAAGTGCTTGTCGGGCTGAAATAAGGGCTTCTAAAAACAAATATTTATCGTCACCTCGTCGTGAACGATCGCCCAATTTATTATTTTCTAATGACATTAAATCGAAACCAAGCGGCTGGCGCTGCCGAGGAAACTCACCATCATTAAGACCTAACACGGCAATCACTTTAAACGGGATACTGCGCATGGGGAGCATTGAACAAAAAGTGACTTGCCCAACCATAAACTGTCGGCCTGCGTCAGGCTGACTAAAGTGATTATTTAAAAACTCTTTAATAATATTTAAATTAAGCGCGTTGGTAAATTGCGCATGCTGACAATATTCAACCAGCGACTCTATCGCATGATTAATGGCAACAAAACTCGACTCATCGGTTACATCAAAAAACTGGCTCAATAAATCGGTTAAAAATTGATGCCATTGTTGTGGTGACTTAGCTTGTGCTAACTTTGTGGCAAAATATTGTAATTGTTCAATAAACAACATTAAGTTACCCAAAATTAGGGCGTCGTTACCCTCTACATTCTCCAGTAATACTTGATCTTGATATAAACATTCTTGATCAGCATAGGCAAAGCCTTGTAACAATTTAGTAAAACCAAACTGCCAAGTAAATTGTCCCGAAATTTGATCGCTATTTAACACTTGCTGTTTATGTTGCTGGTTTAATCCCCAGTGCACACAAGCGTCGTTTAGCCAAATAGTACACTTTTCAATATCGTCAGCGCTAAAGCCAAATTTTGTTTGAATTGCTGGAATTTTTAACCAAGATAAAACCTGAGAGACACAAAAGCGGCTGTCGGGTAAGGCGATTATTTCAGTAAAGGCGATAACTATTGGGTCGCTTTCTTTACTAACTCGATCAGAAATAGAGCAAGGCAGTGGCGGAATGTCTCCTGATAAATCTTGCCAGCCTTTGGCAAAAACCGCTTGCACATAAGGCGCATATTCTTCCACTTGCGGGCACATTACCAATACATCTTTTGGTGTTAAGCTATTGTCAGTATTAAATTGATGCAGTAACCAGTCATGCAAACCTTGAACTTCGCGCAATGCGCTATGCGCGCTAGTAATAACAATAGAGTCATCTATTTTAGTGTGCGAACGTTGGCAACCATCGGTTAGCGTTAAAATATCTTCTTGAATGCTCGCTAAGGTACTGTCGGCAATAAATGACGTTGTCTTAGTATCATCGGTATTAATTTCGTTAGCTAAAAAGCTCTGGTAAACGTCAATATCTATGGTTGAATATTGTTGCAATAACGCTAGAAACTCCCGCCCTTGTTGCCCCAAATTAGCCAGTATTGGATTACCTACTAAACTTGAAATATCATCATAGCCTGAGGTCCACTCGGTCATATGCTGCAGCGCTTGCTTTTGTGTTTTTATATCACCCCAATAATTAAAGCATGGATTTAAATGAAAAAAATGGACTTGGGTATGCTCACTAATCGCGTTAATAAAGGCTAACCACATTGGCGCCATTGCGTTAATACCAAAAAATGAAATACGCTGGGGCAATAAATTTACATTATCTTCAATGTTATTTATTGCACTTTTCATTAACTCAAGCGGATCATAAGGGGTAGTTTTGGTTAATCGCAGCCACAAATCTGATTGCCATGCCGACAATTGTACAAAACTGCCATCATCATTGTTAATCGTTTCACCTTGATACCAAGCATTAATCCATTCAGGACGGAAAATTAAATATTGTTCAAACAAATCAGCTAATTGACAAGATAACTGATACCGTTTGAGTTGCTGATCTTTGTTAGTGCTGCCCTGCTGCCAATATTGGGTTACTTGCTGATAGCGTTCATTAGTTACCACTTCTTCATGGGCAAGCTCTTGGTAGATACGCCAACATAGCGCTTCACGCGAATAAGGGGACTGGTCAGGTACTTTTTCAGCACTGGCAAGCGAGCGCATTAATTGCCATAAAAACTGCGCGGGGAGTAAAAATTCATTGGCTAAACTAATTTGCCGAGACTGGGCTAACGACATATTTAGCCAATGTTGCATACCTGCATTTTGAACAACAATCACTTCTTTGGCAAACACAGGTAAAGGAGAAACTTGATGAATTTTATCAAGTAAGGCTAATAAATTTTCCATTTTATTAGCTGGGTATAAATGTATCAAATTAGCTTAATCGTGTCGTATAAACCATGGGTAAATTTAACCATAGCAAATGCAATAACACTAGCGAAATAAACGATTAAGCTCGAATAAATTGGCGATAAAAGTTAAACAAGTATTAGCGAATAAAATCAAGCTGTTCTTGATAAAACTGCCCAACAACTGGAATGATAAATTTCTGACCAACTATCGTATGATAAAGCGCAACAAACCAAAAAATGGCTAATACAATATTAAGCAACCAGCCAAAGAGTGGAATAAAAGACAGTACAGCCGCAGTAACAATTAAACCGAGAGATTGGCGTAAGTGAAAACAGGCTAAAGCTGAATGGTTTTTCCCATATAGAACAATAGCAACCACCCAACCTAAAAGCGTTAAATAACTGATTGTAGAAACAAATCTTGCCATATCATACTGTGTTTGACTATCTGAGTGATAATGCGTCATAACGGTAACCTCTTGGAGTAAGATTTACTAAAACCACATAGTAAAAGTAGCGAAAATTGCTGTATTATTCAAATAAATTTATATGAAACAGCGTGAATATTAACCATATATTCTTTAACTTATTACTTTACAAAGTAATTTAAATTTTAAAATAATTGATCAACAAAACATTGTTTTGCTCTCAAATATATAAACAAAATTTAACCATTAATTTATGATCGTTTTATGACAGCTAATTGCTTTATTTCTGTAAAAACACGCTTTAATTTAGCCAACTCAATTGCTTTATTCTCTTGTGATAATGCTTGGTAATGAATTTTTTTAAAGCGATTAACAAACTCAAGAATAGGTACTTTAAGCGCCGCTTGTTCAGCAATAATTTGTATTGCCAGTTGATCGACCGTTGTTATTGGGGTTTTAACCACTCCAAAGGTTGCCACCAATTCACATAACTGATTAAACAAACGTATCTCAGCAGTTATTTTTAATTTTTTACGACGTTTGTTAAGAAAAAGATAACTCACAATAAACACAAAAAATAATGACACAATAACAATAATCGCTTGTTTATACTTTACTAGGATTTCATAAAGCCCTTTGATAACGTTGACCTGATCATTAATTGAATAACCTACCACCCATTTAGTCCACTGATAATCAACCGCCTCTAACATATGCCGCAGCTGATTCAGCCATTGGCTGGTATTAAAGCCAGAAAAGTAATCATTCGACAATAAACTTTGCTCTTGTTGAAGCAACGACGAAAAGCCTTTTTCAACTCGTTCAGGATTCACCGCAGCCGTTGGGTCAATTCTTATCCAGCCTTTGCCCTTAATCCACACCTCACTCCATGCATGAGCGTCTCGTTGATAAACACTGTAATAATTTCCTTGAGAATTATGCTCTCCCCCTAAGTAACCTAAAACCATACGAGCGGGTATACCCGCAGCACGCATTAAATAAGTAAAACTGCTGGCATAATGCTCACAAAAGCCTGACTTTGTTTCAAAGTAAAATTCAGCCAAACTGTTATTACTTAATAATGGTGGGTTTAAGGTGTAATGATAATTTTGTTGATTAAAGCGCGTTAGTACCTGATTCACTATCGCTAAATCGTCTTGCAATAACGACCTTAAGCGTTGACCTTCTTTTAGCAGTGCTTGATTGGTATTAATGCT
>JBMZCX010000079.1:0-11533 GCA_049613795.1 Thalassotalea sp.
AATTAGACGAGCAAAGCGCTGGTTTAATTGCTGCAATTGCAGAGAAGGAGTCTAACTAATGTTATTCCTGATAGAACTTTTAGAATCTGTCAGGAGTTTTATTGCAACTGGCGGTAACGTACTTTACTTTGTCGCCTTTGCACTCTTATTGATGTGGATACTGATGATAGAACGTTATTGGTTCTTGTCGGCTAACTACCCAAAAATGCGTGATGATATTATTTCACGTTGGGAAGCTAGAGAAGATACAACTTCTTGGTATGCACATCGAATCAGAGATACATGGATCTCCGAAGCGACAGAATTACTCGAACGTAACATGATTACTATTAAAACCTTAGTGGCAATGTGTCCACTGATCGGCTTATTAGGAACAGTAACAGGTATGATCTCTGTTTTTGAAACTATGGCTCAACAGGGGACTGGTAATCCGCGTCTAATGGCAGCTGGTATTTCAATGGCAACAATCCCGACAATGGCGGGCATGGTTGCAGCATTATCTGGTGTGTTTTTTAGTAGTCGTTTAGACGCAAAAGTTAAACTAGCCAAGGCTAAACTGATTGACAGTTTACCTCATCACTAGAGAGATATTGTAATGGCACGTAAACGCATTCGTGAAGACGAAGAAGCGGCAATTGATATGACACCGATGCTAGACATCGTGTTTATCATGCTTATCTTCTTCATTGTTACTACTTCTTTTGTTAAAGAAGCTGGTATCGAAGTAAATAAACCACAAGCGGCTAATCAAACCAAGCAAAAATCTGCTAATATCTTTATCGCAGTTAGAGACTCAGGTGAAATTTGGTTAGATAAACGTAGAGTTGACATCGAACGTGTTGCGGCTAATATTGAAAAATTATTAGCAGAGCAACCAACCGAAGTTATTATTGTTCAAGCTGACAAAAATGCCAAACATGGTGTTGTTGTTAAAGTAATGGACGCGATTAAAGAAGCCGGTATTGACCGAATTTCTATCGCTGCAGCTAAGGGGTAGTCATATGGTTCGCTTTTTAGCATCAATTTTATTTGGCGCCGTAATAACTTTTGGATTATTTTCTTTTATGGCTTTTCTTGTCTCTAGCGGTGATAGAGCAAAAGAAGAGCAACAAGATAATATCGTGGTAGAAGTTAATACAACACCGCCTAAATCAGCAGCAGAGCAGCGTCGTCGTGTACCGCCACCGCCACCTCCTCCGCCAAAAACACCACCTAAGCCTCAAGCTCCAGAGCCTGAAGCTAATACCAACACAGGTGGCGTTTCGTTTAACTTACCTAATGTGAATTTAGGTGGCGCTTCAACAAGTATATCTGCTCCCGGTGCATTTGGCCGTGACGGTGATGCTACACCAATTGTACGTATTGAGCCTAAATACCCAATACAAGCAGCACGTGATGGTAAAGAAGGTTGGGTTAAGCTTTCATTTACTATTAACGAAATTGGTGGTGTAGAAGACGTAAAAGTTATTGAAGCACAACCTAAACGCTTGTTTGATAAAGCAGCAAAGCGCGCATTGAAAAAGTGGAAATACAAGCCTAAAGTTGTTGATGGTAAGCCACAAAAACAACCTGGTTTAACAGTTCAATTAGACTTTAAAATGAATAAGGATTAAATGGGGGATATATGAAAAAGATAGTAACATCTTTGATGCTTTGTGCATCGCTTGTAGCCGTACAGCTTCCTCTTTCATTTCAAGTTGAAGCCGCTGGTGCTGGCGCAGAAAAAGAAAAGCGTAAAGTTTATCTACCAGGGCCTAGTGTAGGTAAAAAAGTAGCTAAAGCATTTGATGCATATTCTGCAGATGATGTTGACGGTGCTTTACTTATACTAAGTGAAATTAATGCAAAGAAAGATTACGATAAAGCTTTTCTTTCTTTCTTCACTGGTCAAATGTATGCAATGAAAGGGGAACCTTTAAAAGCAATTCAGTATATCGAAGCCGCAGTAGCGCCTGATATTTTGAATGAAGCGGATCAAGGTAACTCGTTAAAACTGTTAGGCGACTTGCAAATGCAAGAAAAGCAGTACGCTAATGCAGTAAAGAATTACTATGCATGGATGGACTTTACAGCTAAGCAAGACGGTGATGTTTGGACCAAAATTGCTAATGCATATTATGCAATGAAAAAGCTTGATAAAGTTATTATGCCAGCTGATAAAGCGATTGCAGCTTATGGTGATAAACATAACCAAAATCCTTATATTTTAAAAATTACGTCTTTTTATGAACGTAAAAAATATAAAGATGCGGTTAAAGTACTAGAAGCTGTTGTTCAAGTTTTTCCTGAAAAGAAAATGTTTTGGGTACAATTAGGGCAGTTCTATGCCTTAACTGAAAATTATCCAAAAGCTTTAGCAACACTTGACTTAGCTTATAAGCAAGGTTTTTTGAAGAAAGAATCTGAACTTAAGTTAGTAGCAAGTTTATTTCAGCAAAGCGATGTACCACACACTGCTGCGGTTATTTTAGAAAAGCATATCGATTCAGGTGAAATTAAGCGTGACGATCAAAACTTATCATCATTAGCTAATGCTTGGCATGCTGCGCAACATATTGATAAAGCCGCGAAGTATTATGGTGAACTAGCTAAAATGACCAATCAAGCTAAGCACTACAACAAGCAAGGTAATTTATTAAAGCAAGACGAACAGTTTAAATCTGCTGTGGTTGCACTTAATAAAGCTATTGAGTTAGGTGTTAAAGAGAAAGGTCGTGCTTATATGAGTATTGCAGAGTCGCACTTCTATTTAGGGCAATACAAGCAAGCTTATCAAGCATTTAAGAAAGCTGCTAAAGATCCAAAAACTAAGAAGTATGCTCGCGTATGGTTAAACCACACGAAAGATACCGCTCAACGTAAAGGTAAGTCTATTTAATTGCTTACTGAATATACTCTTTAAAAAACCAGCGTAATGCTGGTTTTTTTATGTCCTCAATTTACCGTTTTATGCTTCCTTATTTTTAAGTGCTGACAACAATGTTAATTCTTTGATCTAGATCAACTAAAACTATCTAAAAACTAAAAACTAGGCTAAAATCCGCGCCGTTAAATTTGTTGTTTAGAGGTTTACTATGTCACACCATGAAAATTTTAAAGATAGCTCGTCAAAGCGTCATTTATTAGCAGCGCTTGTTGCAATCATTTTTGTTCCATTATTGCCAATGCTAATGGGGTGGTTAACGGTTTTAGGCTAAGCGCTTAATTATCGTTAATGTGGTTAACAATATGCATGTATTAGTTGTTGATGATAAACCTATCGTCCGAAAACAAATTTCCGCTTTACTGTTAGGGCTTGGCTTTACTGTAGATACGGCAGCTAATGGCCTTGATGGTTATGAAAAGTCATTAAAAGGCTGCTACGACTTGTATATTGTTGATCATTTAATGCCGATAATGAATGGTGTTCAAATGGTTAAGGGCTTAAAGTCTCGACCAAATAGTGCAGACACACCTATTTTATTTATGACAACACAAGAGTTTAGTATTGTTGAAAAACTAGAAGAGTTTTCATTGTTTGATGCAATAATAAACAAACCTATTACTACTGAAACCTTCCATTTACTAATTAAACAATTATTACCCGAAAATAGTCTTCGTCAATCACTGTAATTCTGCCGCGTTTTCCATTATTCTGTAGCAAATGAACACTTACTATTTTGTTATATAATGACTGAATCACAATTATCTAAGTTACAACAAGCCGTACACACCATTCCAGACTACCCTAAAGCAGGTATTTTATTTAGAGATGTTACGGGTATACTCGACAATGCAGAAGCATTTGCTTTGACTATTGAATTACTTAAAGAAAAATACAAAAACCAAGGTTTTACTAAAATTGTTGGTACTGAAGCTCGTGGCTTTTTATTTGGCGCACCTTTAGCATTAGCAATGAATGTGGGTTTTGTGCCTGTAAGAAAGCCTGGTAAATTACCACGAGCGACTTACGCGCAGGACTATCAATTAGAGTACGGCACAGACACCTTAGAGATTCATCAAGACGCACTGTTACCACAAGACAAAGTATTAATTATTGATGATTTGTTAGCTACTGGCGGTACAATTGAAGCGACTGTAAAACTAATTGAAAGGGTAGGCGCTAAAGCGACTGATGCTGCTTTTGTTATTTCTTTGCCTGACTTAGGCGGGGAAAATAAATTGGCTCAGTGTGATCTAAATGTTTATTCCCTACTACAATACGAAGGCGATTAGCCCTAAGTTGGAAGATTAATGAGTTATCAAGTACTAGCGAGAAAATGGCGTCCTAAAAATTTTCAAGAATTAATGGGGCAAGAGCATGTTGTAACGGTATTAAGTAATGCTCTGTCGCAACAACGCCTACATCACGCCTATTTGTTCACAGGCACTCGTGGTGTGGGTAAAACCACCATTGCTCGAATTTTTGCTAAAAGCTTAAACTGTTTAGAAGGAATAAGTGCGACGCCTTGCGGTACTTGTGATGTTTGCCAAGACATTGATCAGGGGCGGTTTGTTGATTTACTTGAAATTGATGCTGCTTCTCGCACTAAAGTTGACGATACCCGAGAAATACTCGACAACGTTCAGTATGCGCCTACACGTGGGCGCTACAAAGTGTACTTAATTGATGAAGTACATATGTTGTCTCGCAGTAGTTTTAATGCGTTGCTTAAAACCCTTGAAGAGCCACCAGAGCACGTAAAGTTTATACTAGCGACAACCGATCCGCAGAAATTGCCAATAACGGTACTATCACGCTGTTTACAGTTTCATTTAAAAGCGTTAATGGTGGATCAAATCAATCAACATTTACAGACTGTTTTGACTGCTGAAAAGGTAACATTTGAGTCGGCGGCAGTATTATTGCTGGCAAAAGCGGCTAAAGGAAGCATTCGAGATTCATTGAGTTTAGCTGATCAATCGATTGCTCAAGGGCAAGGTCATATTACCTTAGCAAATGTTCGTCAAATGCTAGGGGGGGTAGATGATAACTGGGTCTTTAAATTATTAATTGATCTGATTAAAAATGATAGCCAATCGTTAATGGGGTTAGCGCGAGAAATAGCGACTTATGCCCCTAATTATAGTCGACTAATTGCTGAGTTTATTCAATTACTTCACCAAATTGCTATGTATCAAGCAATTAACGCTCATTTTGACTTACCGCCTGAACAGTCAGCGCTGTTAGTTAAATTTTCAAAAGCAATGTCGCCTGATGATGTTCAGCTTTATTATCAAATAGTGCTCAATGGCCGCAAAGATTTGCCTTATGCAGCAGACGAGCAGTCAGCCTTTGAAATGATATTGTTGCGATTACTAGCGTTTAAGCCTCAAGCTAATGTAGCGGTTGAAACCATCACAGCTTCTGACAGTGAAAAGATTGATTTTAATGATAATGCATTACCGCATACTGCGATTAACCAAGTACCAGCACCAATAATCGCTAATGAAAATAATTTGTCGAGTGAAAGCTTTTCTAAGCCAACTGAAGCTGAAGAAACTCAGCAGGAAAAACTTGAAAACGATATATTTGCTATTGAGCAAGCAGCACAAGAACAGCATGTATCAGCGGTTAATTTAGAAACAAAAGGTCAAACGCTAACAGAGGAAGCCCCTCAAACTGATGCTGTATCACATTTGTCTAAAAGCGAAATACCAACGATAGTTACACCTAATACTGTATCAAGTAATGAGCGAGATGATCCCATTGATAGTAATATCGATCATCTAGCTGTTTCGTCTCAGGTTATGAGTGAAATATTAACGCCCGTTGAAAAAGGCGAGCAAGCGGCTCTAATTTCTAAATCTGTAGCCCCAGAAGTTACTTCTCCTGAAGCTATGCCATCTGTTGTAACATCACCCGTTGAATCAGTATTAGCCACAAGGAACATGCTCCGAAGCCGTAAAAAGGCACTGGAGAAGGAAGGAAAAAAGTCTGATGGCGCGGCTGAGCGTCAACATACTCCACAAGTTGTTAAAGAGCGACCTGCACATGTACCCGAATTAGAAGCGCTACCACAGCAAGGCTTTGCACCTGACGTTATTAACCCAGCAGAAATAAAACTGGCTAATCAAGTGGATCGCTGGGCAAATATGATCGACACCATGGAGCTTGGTGGTCGATTACGAGTGTTAGCGGGTAATTCAACTATTTGTGATTCATCTACTGAAGATACCTGGGTGTTTAAGCTGAATCAGTCGGTTAAACATTTAAAGAGTGAAGTCGCTCATCAACAGCTAGAAGAAAACTTATCAGAGCTACTAAAGCAAAAAATTACGATTGTATTAGAGTTAGTAGAAGCGACGAAAGACGATCCGTTTCAGATCCAAAGTCAAATAAACGACAAGCGGCTTGAATACGCTAAAACGCTTATTAACAACGACAATGTGGTACAAGGAATGGCGCAAACATTTCAAGCAACTATTGTGGAAGAATCTATAGCTGCACGATAAGCACTTATCGCAAGGGTATTACTTGATATTTGCTAAAATAAGCACTATTGTTGCGACAATTGAATTTTAGAGTGAGAAAATATGATGAAAGGTGGCATGGGCAACTTGATGAAACAAGCCCAACAAATGCAAGCAAAAATGGCAAAAGCTCAAGAAGAAATTGCCAAAATGGAAGTAACAGGTGAGGCAGGTGCAGGCATGGTTAAAGTTACCATGACAGGTAACCATAACGTTCGCCGTGTAGATATTGATCAAAGTTTAATGGAAGACGACAAAGAAATGGTTGAAGACTTAGTTGCTGCAGCCTTTAATGATGCTGTTCGTCGTGTTGAAGAACAAAATAAAGAAAAAATGGGCGCCTTAACTGGCGGTATGCAAATGCCCCCAGGGATGAAAATGCCTTTTTAGGTTGTAAGTGTATGAAAAAGCCGACTTTTATGTCGGTTTTTTATTGTCAGAAAGCTAGCATTCCGTTTACTTATTCTTTTCAAGATAAGACCATTATAATTTCTATTTTTCTTGCTATATACGCTGTTATTACAGGGAGTAGCTTAGGAAAAAGTAAAATATAGCTGTCCTGTAGCTTTATTGATTTAAGACAAATTTGATCTGATTATTGGCCGCAAGATATTTCATCTGCTATAGGCATACGCTACTATAGCCATTCATCATTAATTCTCGATAGGACTTCCTTCATGGCGCATTCAGCTTTACCATTTCAACCACTGCAAATTGCAGTATTAACCGTTTCAGATACGCGTGACGAATCAACAGATACATCAGGTGGTTATTTAGTTGAAGCGTTGCAAGAAACGGGGCATCACTTAGCTGAAAAAACAATAGTAAAAGACGATGTGTATCAAATGCGTGCTGTCGTTTCCCAGTGGATCGCGAATATTAATATACAGGTTGTTTTAGTGACCGGAGGTACAGGTTTTACTGACAGAGACTCAACCCCGGAGGCATTAACACCGCTCTTTGATAAAGCCGTTGATGGTTTTGGTGAGCTATTTAGACAGCTTTCTTATAACGAAATTTCTACTTCAACTATTCAATCTCGTGCCATTGCTGGCTTAGCTAACAGCACGGTTATTTTTTGTATGCCAGGATCGACAGGTGCGTGTAAAACAGCATGGCAACAAATTATTAAAAGCCAGTTAGATGCGAGTCATAAACCATGTAATTTTGTGCCACATTTAAACCTTGCTGCTAATGCTTGTGAAACGCGAGGATAATTAATGCTAACCCATGTAAATGAGCAAGGCCAAGCAAACATGGTCGATGTTACCGATAAAAATAATACAGTGCGTATTGCTACAGCACAGGGGACTATTTCAATGAATAGTCAAACCATTGCGGCGATAAAAGATAATAGCAATAAAAAAGGGGATGTTATTGCGACCGCACGTATTGCCGGTATTCAAGCGGCTAAAAAGTGTGCTGATCTTATTCCTTTATGCCACCCATTAGCATTGACGAAAGTAGAGTTAAACTTTGATATTGATGAAAGCAGCCAGCTTATTCATGTAACGGGTATGTGTAAACTTACGGGTAAAACAGGCGTTGAAATGGAAGCTTTAACCGCGGTAAGTGTGGCATTATTAACTTTATTTGATATGTGTAAAGCAAGTGATCCCTTAATGGAAATGTCGGGCATTAAAGTGATTGATAAACAGGGCGGAAAAACAGGGCATTGGCAACGTAGCGAACGAGATATTCATGAATAACATTCTTTTTTTTGGTCAGTTAAAAGAGCGCTTAAATTGTGCGAACACCACGCTTGCATTGTCTTATCCAAGTTCTGTGGCGCAAGTTAAAACGCAACTGCAACAACGTGGCGTTTTATGGCAACAGTTATTTGAACAAGGTAATGTCTTATCAGCTGTTAATCAAACCATAGCGAATGACGACACTGAAGTTAATGCAGGCGATGAGCTTGCCTTTTTTCCACCAGTTACAGGT
This sequence comes from Thalassotalea sp., assembly GCA_049613795.1. GTDB lineage: Bacteria > Pseudomonadota > Gammaproteobacteria > Enterobacterales > Alteromonadaceae > Thalassotalea_B. Next base: position 8,398 of record JBMZCX010000079.1, read on the forward strand.
GGTTAATCATGATTTCTGTTCAAACAGATGATTTCGATGTGGGTAATGAATACCGTGCATTAATACATAATGCCAGTGCAGAGGGGGCAGTAGTTACCTTTGTTGGCTTAGTGCGAGATATAAATCAAGGTAATAGTGTGAAAGGCTTAACCTTAGAGCATTACCCTGGTATGACAGAAAAGTCGTTAGCAGCCATTGTTCAACAAGCAGAACAACGCTGGCCTTTGGGTAAAGTACGCGTTATTCATCGTGTTGGCGAATTAGCCTTAAGCGATCAAATTGTTTTTGTTGGCATTACCAGCCGTCATCGTGAAGCTGCTTTTGAAGCCTGTCAATTTATTATGGATTACTTGAAAAACCAAGCACCATTTTGGAAAAAAGAAACGACTCAACAAGGTGAAAAGTGGGTTGAGTTCAACGACAAAGATCAGAAAGCTATGCAGCGTTGGCAGCAATAAGGTGCAATATTGTCGGGTGTTCTTTGGATTATTGCTTTACCTGATGTCTTTGGCGATATCAGCTCAGGAAATACGCGTTGCCGTAGCAAGTAATTTTTATCATGCTTTAACGACATTCGCACAGCAATTTGAGCAAGAAACAGGTATTAATGTTAAGTTATCGTCGGGCTCTAGTGGTTTATTGTATGCACAAATTGTGCGAGGAGCCCCGTTTGATCTCTTTTTTTCGGCCGACCAGCAGCGCCCGACATTATTGGAAAAAAAAGAGCTAACGAGCGCCCGAAAAACTTATGTCTATGGCCGCTTAGCGTTATTTTCTCCTGCTGATAATCGCTCGTCGCAAGACTTAACTAAAACCGCTCCTGCTACGGTAACTCAGTCTTTTTTGAAAGATTACCAACTTCCGTTGGTTATTGCTAACCCTCGTTTAGCACCGTATGGCAAAGCTGCACAGCAAACTCTTGAGTTTTTAGAGGTAAATCAGCACGCGAGTCATCAATACATTTTGGCCAATAATGTTAATCAAGCCTACCAATTTATCCACTCAGGTAATGCAAAAGCAGGTTTTGTAGCATACTCATTACTTAAGGCTCAGTCTGTAATGCCAAGTGAGTATTGGTTAGTACCGTCGCAATTTCATCAACCCATTGCGCAGCAAATGGTTTTATTAACCAAAGCGAAAAACAATAAAGCGGCAAAACAATTCTTTGAATTTATTTTATCCCCCTCCGTGCAAAACTCACTTGAGGTGATGGGATATAACAAAGCTCGCTTGTCAGGTGAAAACCATGGTTGATTGGCAAAGTGATGCTATTGCACTGTGGTTAACGGTAAAGTTAGCCCTTTTTACCGTGATAATTTTATTGATTATTGGCTTACCTTTGGCGTGGTGGTTATCGCGTTATAACGGAAGAGGAAAATCGCTAATACAAGCACTTATTGCGATGCCGTTAGTGTTACCGCCCACGGTTTTAGGCTTTTATTTATTAATTTTCTTGTCGCCGCAGTCTTGGTTTGGCGGGCTTTGGGTTACGATTACGGGGCAACAATTAGTTTTTAGTTTCAGTGGTATTTTACTCGGTTCATTAATTTATTCGTTACCATTTGTTGTTCAGCCGTTGTATTCAGGTTTTTGTCAACTAGGACAGCGTTATGAAACGGTAGCGGCTAGCTTAGGGTTAACGGCAACTAAACGGCTTTTTTATATTGTATTACCTATGATAAAACCTGCCATTATCAGCGCTGCTACCTTAGGTTTTGCGCATACCTTGGGAGAGTTTGGTTTAGTGCTGATGATTGGTGGTAACTTACCAAGCGAAACACAAGTGATGTCAATTGCGCTTTATAATCATGTTGAAGCACTCGATTATGCTAAGGCGCATACTTTGGCGTTTATTTTATTGGTGAGTTCGTTTGTTAGCTTAATTTTATTGTATAAGTTTAATCGACCACAAATGTTTGAATCGTAACGAAAGGGCTGTGTATTAACATGAATTTGGACGTTTCATTTTATTATCAAGCACACGCGAGCAAAACAAAGCTGGCGCAAGCATTTACGCTTGATCTTAAATTAACGTTGCCCATTGCTGACCACATTATTGGTTTATTTGGAGAATCTGGCGCGGGTAAGTCAACGTTGCTTAAGCAAATTGCAGGCTTACTTCAGGCAAATAATAAGCAAATTACCTATCAAAATAAAAATATTGCCCTGTTAGCGCCTGAACATTCGCCTTGTTGCTATCAACATCAGCAAAGTGTGCTGTTTCCACACTTAACTGTGCGGGAAAACTTAGCGTTGGTATTAGCTCATGGGCAATTTAGTCACACTTTAGCATTCTCTTTAGATGAGGTGGTTGAATGGTGCGAATTAGCGCCTTTGCTTGCTAAAAATGTATCCGCTTTATCAGGTGGCGAAGTTCAACGAATCGCTTTTGCCCGTAGTTTGTTGTCGGGTAAGACATTGATTTTACTAGATGAACCTTTTTCTGCATTAGACTGGCAAGCACGTGAGCACATGCTACGTTTACTCCCGATATTAAAAAGTCGTTATCATATTAACTTTATAATCGTTAGCCACTCTTTGCGTGAACTAAGTTTAGTAGCGAGTTATTTGGTTGTATTAAAGCAAGGGCAATTGGTTGAGCAAGGGCTAAGTAATCGAATTACAACCACCTTAAGTACATTGCAGGGGCAACAAGCAACTAGCGCTTTACAAGGTCTTGTTGCTGAACACCTTGAGCAATATCAACTCACCAAAGTATTACTTCAGGGAGAGCAGCACCAAACGATTATTGTTCATCGACATCATATTGTTGAAGATAAGGTTTTGTTGTCGTTAAATGCGAACAAGGTCAGTATTGCTAAAACTAAACCGGCCGTTAGTAGCATTGTTAATTTACTGGAAGTGGTGGTTGCAAAAATTGAACGTTTTCCGTCTCATGCGCTTATTTCATTAGCGTTAAACGAGCAATATATACTGGCTGAAATATCGTTAATGTCGTTAGACAGCCTCGCTTTAGCGGTTAATGAACGCGTATACGCCCAGTTTAAAGTATTGTGAGTTTTATTGAGTGCTTTGTCGGCATAAATACCGACCTACAATCGACGAAAGTCGGTAAATAAAGGCTAAAATTTAGTAGTAGGTTGGGCTTTAGCCCATCAGTTTTTTATTATAAAAG
>JBMZCX010000080.1:0-11430 GCA_049613795.1 Thalassotalea sp.
CTGATTTACAAGCTGCACACGGTGAAAAAGATAAAGAAACGCTTGAAGCTGAAACAGCAGAATATAGTATTGCTGGTCGTGTTATGGCGAAACGTGGCCCGTTCTTAGTATTACAAGATATGACAGGTCGTATTCAAGCATACGCGCATAAAACTGTACAAAAAGACATTAAAGAGCGTTGGGGCACTTTAGATATTGGTGACATTATTGGTGTTACTGGCACTATGCATATGTCAGGCAAAGGCGATTTATATGTAAACATGGACAAGTATGAGTTGCTAACTAAGTCGCTTCGCCCATTACCTGAAAAGTTCCACGGTTTATCAGACGTTGAAACAAAATATCGTCAACGTTATGTTGATTTAATTATTAACCAAGATACACGTGACACCTTTAAAATTCGTTCAAAAATTGTGGACGGCATTCGTAAGTTTTTAACTGAACGTGATTTCATGGAAGTTGAAACGCCAATGTTACAAACAATTCCAGGCGGTGCTACTGCTAAACCGTTTGAAACTTTTCATAATGCCTTAGACATTCAAATGTATATGCGTATTGCCCCTGAGCTTTATCTTAAGCGTTTAGTGGTTGGCGGTTTTGAAAAAGTATTTGAAATTAACCGTAACTTCCGTAACGAAGGATTATCAACACGCCATAATCCAGAATTCACTATGATTGAATTTTACCAAGCGTATGCTGACTATCATGACTTAATGAACTTAACTGAAGACATGCTGCGTACATTGGCTGAAGACGTTATGGGCAGCTCAGTTATTCGTAATACTGTGAAAAATTCAGATGGTGAAGTTGTCGAAGAGAAGTTTTATGACTTTGGTCAACCGTTTACACGTTTGTCTATGGTTGATGCGATTTTAAAATATGGCAAAGACTTAGACGAAAATATATTACGTAACCCTGAAGAAAACTTTGAAGCGCTTAAAGCAATGGCAAAAGCGGTTGGTGTTAAAACTACCGAAGCGTCGAAAGTATGGGGTGCGGGTAAGTATATCTGCGAAATATTTGAAGAAGTTGCAGAGCATTTATTAGATCAACCAACCTTTATAACTGAGTACCCTTGGGAAGTATCGCCATTAGCGCGTCGTAATGATGACAACCCATTTATTACCGACCGTTTTGAGTTTTTTGTTGGTGGCCGAGAACTAGCCAATGGTTTCTCAGAGCTAAATGACGCAGAAGACCAAGCCGAACGTTTCCAAAACCAAGTGGCAGGTAAAGATGCAGGTGACGATGAAGCAATGCATTTTGATGCTGACTACATTCAAGCACTTGAGTATGGTTTACCACCAACAGCCGGTGAAGGTATTGGTATTGATCGCTTAGTGATGTTATTTACTGACTCGCCAACAATTAAAGACGTAATTTTATTCCCACATATGCGTCCAATAACTGAATAAGTGTATTTTTCTTCTGATGTTTATAATGAATAAATAACAGATTTAGAGCAAATAGTTAAAAGCCAATGAATTATTCATTGGCTTTTTTTATCTATGAAATACACTGTATCATTAGATTTTAGCTAGACTAGCAGCTTATTTCATTACCACTTCTATCCTCGTCTTTACCATCGTTATCAATATCTTCACTGGCATATGGGCGGCCAGACAATGAAATTTCAACAGCGCGTGATAAATCTGCACGTCCTTTCGGGCAATACTTAATCATAACAGGCCCTGCACTTGCCAGTTTTCCTGTTGGTGAAAAAACAATAGCTGCCTTGGTTGACTTGATTACCTCGCCTGTTTTTGCGGCATTTTTAACTTTAATTAACTGCTCACTTGCAGGCACTAGTGTTGACTCATATACCTTTGCGTTTGCTAACGTATTTGCTTCGTTAGTAAATACAGTTAATGTCTTTTGCCAGTTACTTGTTTGACAGTTCTTACCTATTAGTGGACAAACAGTAACATATTGACCTGTATTAATTGCTGTATTTCTGGCCGTTAGTATGATGCGGTGAAGCTCTGATATTTCACCGTCGACTCGTGATTTAATGGTAAATTCACTTAAACCAGGTACACCTATAGCGAGTAAAATACCAATAATGGCTATGCCAACGATAAGTTCAATCAAGGTAAAACCTTGATTTATTTTTTGTATTAATTTATTTTTGTGACGATTTAACATAAGAAATGCATAAACCCTATGAAGTAGTATCGTTCACTGTTTATATCATTTATTAGTAGTACCAGCTAGCGTAATTTAAATATGCTGTTGTTAATGTGAAATATTAACAATAAGTTGAGTCTTTATTTACATTTTACTGCTTTTCCTGAGCGTATCTCATCTCTGTCCTTTTTGGCATTATATTCAGATTTATATGTTCTGCCTGAAACTGCGACTCGTATTGCTCGAGAACGATTAGGATGCCCTTTAGGGCAATAAATAAAGGTGGCATTCTGTCCCCAGCCAAAAAGGTAGCCGTCTGAAGCAAAAGTTAGCCCTTTTCTGGTTGTCCCATATTGAAGTTTATCTCCCTCTTTTATTGCGTCTTTATATTGAATAAGTTGCTCTTGTAAAAGAGGCTCATATACTTTGTTGTTATTGCTATCAGTAAATATCGACAAGGGAAGATGCCATTTGTTTTCACAAATATTCCCTTTAAGTGGGCATAACGTCACAGTTTGGTTAGTATTTAAAGCAATGTTTCGTGTCACTAATAGCATTCGATTGATATGATTTATTTCATTATCAACACGCATTTTGATAATAAAATCGGTAAAGGAAGGCACACCTAAGGCGGTGAGCACCATTAATATAGCAATAACGATTAATGTTTCAATGAGAGTATATCCATTACTTTTCATTCTAATTCCTCTTTCCATGAGGTGAGTAAATATAGGCTTCAGTAATAATTTTGTATTTTTACAAATTAGAACAGAGAACCTTTACGATGTTATAAAGGTATAGGTTATTATTGATGAAAGCGCCAGCTAAATGGCGCAGTACTTATTAATAAATGCTTAGCTGATATTAATCGTATATTGTTGGAATAGGTAATCGTTTATGTTGCGTTTTTAAATAAATGCTAATAATACGTTGTTCAATATCTGCATTAATAGCCTTACCTTCTAAAAAATCATCAAGCTGATCGTAACTTATACCGAGTGCTTCTTCATCTTTTTTACCTGGCGCTAATTCTTCTAGGTCAGCGGTAGGGGCTTTATCGATAAGTTGTATTGGCGCGCCTAACGCCTTAGCTATTTGACGTACTTGCCTTTTTGAAAGTCCAAATAGTGGAGCTAAATCACAAGCGCCATCACCCCATTTTGTGAAAAATCCAGTGATGTTTTCTGCTGAGTGATCTGTACCTAATACTAAGCCTCCAATAATACCTGCAATATGATACTGCATTACCATACGGGTTCGGGCTTTTACATTGCCTTTAGCAAAGTCGACTTGAGCATTTGTTGCACTAAGTAGCCCGTTTGCTGTTAATGCTGTTAATGTTTCGTCATGAACTCCATTAGCACCAGCTGCAATATTTGTCGCTAAACTGTGGCTTGGCTGAATAAAAGATAGCGCGAGTTGGGCTTCTTCTTCATCGGCCTGTACGCCAAAGGGGAGGCGTACCGCAATAAATTGGTATTGTGCAGGAAATTCGTTGTTCAGTTCATCAACTGCTATTTGTGCTAGTCGGCCGCAAGTTGTTGAATCTACGCCGCCACTGATACCTAGTACTAAATTTTTTAATCCTGAACTACGCAGTGTATCTTTAATAAAGCGAATACGTCGTGTAATTTCAAAATTAACATTTATTTCAGGTAATACCTGCATTTCTTTAATAATACTTTTCGAATCCATGGGGTTTCTTCAACCTAGCTGTGAAAAATCAACAGGCTTTATTGTATCAAACAATAATTACGTTGTGATCAGACTTAGCTAAATATTCAAGAGCGCACACTAACTCTATTGTTTTCAAGGGTGTTAATTTATTTAATATCACGCTAAACTGAATAAAGAGCAGTTACAAAAGCTTAGCGCTGTTACACACGTTATTTTATACCCGCAAAGGACTAACATGAAAAAAATTGAAGCCATTATAAAGCCGTTTAAGTTAGATGATGTAAGAGAAACGTTAGGTGAAATAGGTGTAACAGGTATGACAGTATCTGAAGTTAAAGGTTTTGGCCGGCAAAAAGGGCATACCGAATTATATCGTGGCGCTGAGTATATGGTTGATTTTTTACCTAAAGCGAAAGTGGAAATCGTAGTGGCAGATGAAGATGTTGAACGCTGCGTTGAGGCAATTATGAATACCGCTAAAACAGGTAAAATTGGCGACGGTAAAATTTTTGTGACAACAGTTGAGCGTGTTATTCGTATTCGTACTGGCGAAGAAGATAACGAAGCTATTTAATTAATAACGCTACAAGGTTTAATAGCCATAAAAAAGGACGCATTGTTGCGTCCTTTTGCTTTCTATATGTTAGCGTGTAATGCTTAATTCGAAACAGCGCTATTATTTGGGTAATTAGCGACTAACACTTGCATTGCATTATTCTTTAAGTCAGTTAAGCCCATTTTATCGTAGCTTTCAATCATAATTTCGAGTGCTTCTTCAACTTGGCTTGTTTGCGCAAAAGATTCAACGATGTAACGACCTCTGTTTGCTGCTGAAGCATACGACTCTCTTTCCAAATAAAAGCGGGCAACTGCTAGCTCATAATTGGCTAAACGAGACTTTATATCGATCATACGCTTTCTTGAATCAGCGGCATATTTACTTTGTGGGTAGTTAGTTACAACCGTTTTAAGATCATTAAATGCTTCTCTTGAGGCCGTAGGATCTCTGTCTGAACGATCAATCCCCGCTAAATCTTGAAATAAATTACTTTCAGTAGAAATATTAATTAATGCACGCATATAATAAACATAATCAACATTAATATGTGTTGGGTTTAAACGAAGAAATCGGTCCGTAAGAGCAATTCCTTGCGCTGCATCACCACTTTTATAGTAAGCGTATATTAAGTCGAGTTGTACCTGATGGCTAATAGGGCCATAAGGGAAACGAGAGTCAATGGCCGACAGTATTTGTATCGCTCTTTGGTATAAACCACCATCTAGTGCAGTACGCGCATCGGTAAATAATGCTTGAGCTGACTTATCTGGTACCTTATCAATATCAGTATCGCTTGACGATGAACAGCCTGTAATTGCTAATAAAAATACTAAAAATAGACTTCTTAATGTAACTTTTTCCATAGACTTAATTATCACTACGTTGTTTTTAATTAAAATAAAAATACTGCTTATCATATTTACTTAATGTAATTGAATGAGCAAAAGGGTAAAATAAGTTTTGCATTCTAACCTAGCAATCAAACCTTGCACAGTGCTAATTCACAGAGATTTTAATGGCTGAGAAAATTCAACACCAAGATATAGTTCCAGATTCCTGTTTAGGTAAGCGTTTCGACCAGACTTTGGCCGAAATGTTCCCTGATTATTCACGTTCACGATTAAAAGAGTGGATTTTAGCCGGCCAAGTGTCTGTTAATGGCATCGCGCTAACGAAACCACGCGAAAAAATGTATGGTGGAGAAGCAATTGAAATCATCAGTGAAATAGAAGCTGACGTACGTTTTGAAGCTCAAAATATTCCACTAACTATTGTTTATGAAGATGACGATATTTTAGTGATCAATAAACCGGCAGGCTTGGTTGTCCATCCTGGTGCGGGTAACCCTGACGGTACTGTATTGAATGCATTGTTGCATTATTGCCCTCAACTTGATGTTGTACCACGAGCGGGTATTGTGCACCGTTTAGATAAAGACACTACGGGTTTAATGGTAGTGGCTAAAACAATTGCAGCACAAACAAACTTAGTTGAATCGCTGCAAGCGCGTGAAATAACGCGAGAATATGAAGCCATTGCTTGTGGTGTGATGACTGCTGGCGGTGTGGTTGATCAACCTATTGGTCGTCATTCGACAAAGCGTACTCATATGGCGGTTTCAATGATGGGGCGCCCATCAGTGACTCATTATAGAGTAATGGAAAAATTTCGTTTACATACTCGTTTGCGCCTACGCTTAGAAACGGGTCGAACGCATCAAATTCGTGTTCACATGTCGCATATTACACACCCACTCGTTGGTGATCCTGTTTATGGCGGGCGTCCAAGACCACCAAAAAATGCCACAACTGAGCTACGTGAAGTATTAAAAGAATTTAAACGCCAAGCATTACATGCCGCTATGTTATCGTTATTCCATCCTATTACTGGAGAAGAAATGACATGGCATGCAGAAATACCGCAAGACATGGTAAATTTAACTAATATTTTAAGAGACGATAGCAAGCTTAATGGCGAAGAAAGCTACTAATCCCGCTATTGAATATATTACATTGCCTGTTGCTCACGTGCAGGCAATTCAAACTGCTCGCTTTCCTTTTACTAAAGGTAAACACACTTGCTTTGATAGTTTTAATTTAGGGCTTCATGTGGGGGATAATGAAGCCTCTGTTGTCGCGAATCGAAAAATACTTCAAAAAAGCCTTCCTAAATCAAGTCAAATACAATGGCTTGAACAAGTGCACAGTAATGATGTACTCATTATTGATAGTATTATTACCCCCTTCCCAAAGGCGGATGCAATAATCACACGTACACCAAACCTCGCCCTTGCTATTATGACTGCAGATTGTTTACCGATTTTATTGACCAATAAAAAAGGGGATGAAATTGCGGCGTTACATTGTGGCTGGCGCTCCACAGTTAATAATATTATCGATAACACCTTAGCTAAAATGGAAAGCGAACCACAAGATATTATAGCTTGGTTAGGTCCTTGTATCTGTCAGCAACATTTTGAAGTAGGCGGTGAAGTAAAAGCTGCTTTTATTGAACAATCACCTAAGCTTGCTCGATACTTTATTCAAAACTCTTCACTGCAATATCAAGCTGATTTATCTGGAATAGCTCAGGAGCTGCTTAAGTTATCTGGAGTTAACTGCATAATTGATAGTAAAGAATGTACCTACGTTGAATCTGAAAAGTACTACTCTTATCGACGAGAAAATATCACAGGTAGAATGGCCTCGGTAATTTGTATTAATAAATTGCGCTAAATCAAAATTCATTAGCATATACATTGAAAGTTAAACAATTAACCCTTATTTATTAAGTATTACCACAACGTAGTGGGCAAGTATGGCTATAGGAGTTAACTATGCGTTTAGATCGTTTTACTCAATCATTTCAAGTGGCAATTTCTGATGCACAATCTATTGCATTAGGTAAAGATCATCAATTTATAGAACCTGCACATTTAATGTTGGCGCTACTTAACCAAAGTAACGGTAGTACTATTCCTCTATTAAAGAGTGCTGGAGTTGATGTATTTACATTACGCTCACAAGTTGAAAATATACTTGGTAGTTTAGCTCAAGTTAGCGGAACGGGTGGAGAAGTTCAGTTATCTTCAGCCTCAGGTAGTTTGCTTAATTTATGTGATAAATATGCCCAAAAATTAGGGGATAAATACATATCTTCCGAAATGTTTGTGCTCTCAGCGTTAGAAGATAAAGGTAAGCTAGGGCAAGTATTAAAATCTTTAGGCGCAAGTGAACAACGTATTCAAGACGCAATACTTCATGTGCGTGGGGGCGACAAAGTGAATGACCCTAATGCAGAAGAATCTCGACAGGCACTTGATAAGTATACTGTAGACTTAACTGAACGAGCAGAACAAGGAAAACTTGATCCCGTTATTGGTCGCGATGACGAGATTAGACGCACAATTCAAGTATTACAACGTCGCACCAAAAACAACCCTGTATTAATTGGTCAGCCAGGAGTAGGTAAAACCGCTATCGTTGAAGGATTAGCCCAGCGAATAGTTGATCATGAAGTGCCTGAAGGGCTTAAAAACAAACGCGTGTTATCACTGGATATGGGCGCTTTGGTTGCAGGAGCTAAATATAGAGGGGAGTTTGAAGAAAGATTAAAAGCGGTACTCAACGAACTATCTAAGCTTGAAGGGCAAGTTATTTTATTTATTGATGAACTGCATACTATGGTGGGGGCAGGAAAAAGCGATGGGGCAATGGATGCGGGAAATATGCTCAAACCCGCGCTTGCTCGTGGTGATTTACATTGCGTAGGGGCAACAACCTTAGACGAATACAGGCAATATATTGAAAAAGATGCCGCACTTGAGCGTCGCTTTCAAAAAGTACTAGTAGAAGAGCCATCAGTAGAAGACACCGTAGCAATACTTCGAGGACTAAAAGAGCGATACGAGCTTCATCATAATGTTGATATTACCGATCCTGCTATTGTCGCTGCGGCAACATTATCTCATCGCTATATTAGCGATCGCCAACTACCTGATAAAGCGATTGACCTAATTGATGAAGCAGCATCGAGTATTCGCTTGCAAATGGACTCTAAACCTGAAGAGTTGGACAAGCTAGAACGTAAAGTTATTCAGCTAAAATTAGAGCAAAAAGCATTAGCAGGAGAGTCTGACGATGCTTCAATTAAGCGATTACAGCTAATTAATGATCAATTAATGAGTTTGGAAGAACGATATCATGAATTAGAAGAAATTTGGACTTCTGAAAAGGCTGCAATTCACGGAACACAAACGATAAAAACAGAATTAGAGCAAGCACGAATCGAGCTTGATGCAGCACGGCGAGCGGGTGATCTTAATCGCATGGCTGAATTACAATATAGCCGCATACCTGCATTAGAAAAACAACTGGATCTTGCTAGTCAGGCTGAAATGCAAGAAATGAATTTACTGCGTAATAAAGTGACTGAAGTTGAAATTGCAGATGTTTTATGCAGAGCAACAGGTATTCCTGTGGCAAAAATGCTTGAAGAAGAGTGCGATAAATTATTACAAATGGAAGATAATTTACATCAACGGGTTATCGGCCAATCAGAGGCTGTGGTTTCAGTTTCCAATGCCATTAGGCGTTCACGAGCAGGGTTAGCTGATCCAAATCAGCCGATAGGATCGTTTTTGTTTTTAGGGCCAACAGGTGTTGGAAAAACAGAACTGACAAAAGCACTTGCGCACTTTCTTTTTGACAGTGAAGATGCCTTGATTCGTGTTGATATGTCAGAATTTATGGAAAAACACTCAGTTGCTCGGCTTGTTGGCGCGCCTCCTGGCTATGTAGGCTATGAGGAAGGTGGTTACTTAACCGAGGCAGTGAGAAGAAAGCCTTACTCAGTAATCTTACTTGATGAAATTGAAAAGGCGCATCCTGATGTTTTTAATATTTTATTACAAGTATTAGACGATGGGCGATTAACTGATGGACAAGGACGTACCGTTGATTTTAGAAATACAGTAGTGATTATGACCTCTAACATAGGATCTGATATTATTCAGTCATTTGGTGATGATAGCCATTACCAAGAAATGAAAACAAACGTTATGACTGAAGTAGGCCAGCACTTTAAACCTGAATTTATTAACAGAATAGATGAGTCAGTTGTTTTTCACCCATTACTCCAAGAGCAAATTGGAAAAATAGCGCAAATTCAACTAAAAGGGTTGGCAAAGCGACTGGAAGAAAGAGAAATTAAATTTGAAGTATCAAACGAAGCACTAGCGTTAATTTCAGCTGCAGGTTTTGATCCATTATTTGGCGCTAGGCCATTAAAACGCTCTATTCAACAATCCATTGAAAATCTATTAGCACAACATATATTAGCTGGTGAATTTAAAGCGGGAGATACTATTTGTGTAGTCTTAGAAAATCAGCAGCTACAATTTACAAAAAAATAATAGAAAAACAGATATTGTCAGGGCGTTAGCCTTGACAATATACTTCTACTTGCTTCTTGTTAACTTCTAATTGCTGCTGTTTTTGTTTTTTACCTAAAATTTTAACGCTACCGTTGTTATCTTTATACTGAATTTTATCGTAAGTGCTTAAGGTTTGAATATTAGCTTTAGCTTCTTCACACTTATTTTTTGCGTCCTCAACTTGTAATGGAATTTCAGCATCAGTCAATTCTTCTTGCTTCTCACTCGTTGCTACTGTCGAAGGTTTACTCTGTACAGGCGATGACATGGATAATTCAGTATAATTATTATGCTTAGGTTGTTGTTGGCTAAAATGCACAACATTTTTATCATCAACCCAGCGATAAATTGTCACTTGAGTCGCAGAGGTGAATAACGAAACACCTGCGAGTATTAACCCTAAATATTTTGCTTCCATACATATACCTTTCTTCGAATCTGTGTAGTTAAACGAAGCGCTAAAAGAATTGTTATAGTAGGATGTGTTATAGCAATTAAGAATATAATTTACAAATATTTATCATTAAAGAAAAACACAAAAGATAAATATCACTGCCTTAGTAAATATATTTATGTTAAATTGCCTACTAATTTCAATTAATAATACTCTATAAAAAAATTTATGCCAGATAAAAGCCACAGTAAAGCCTCCCCAACGAGAGGCATCTATTTATTACCGAACTTATTAACAACAGCAGGTCTGTTTTCAGGTTTTTTTGCCGTTGTCTCTTCAATGAATGGACATTTCGCTAATGCTGCCATTGCAATATTTGTTGCAATGATCTTTGATGGTTTAGATGGGCGTGTTGCTCGTATGACTAATACGCAAAGTGAATTTGGTGCTGAATATGACAGTATGGCTGACATGGTTTCGTTTGGTATAGCGCCCGGGTTAGTTGCTTATAATTGGGCGCTTTCAGGAATGGGCAAGTTTGGTTGGTTAGCTGCATTCGTTTTTGTTGCAGCAGCAGCTCTACGCTTAGCAAGGTTTAATACTCAAGTTGGCATAGCTGATAAACGATATTTTCAAGGTTTAGCAAGTCCTGCGGCTGCGGCTGTTATTGCAAGTATCGTATGGCTAGGTACTGAATACCAAATCGATGGGCAAGAGTTTGGTTTAATTTTTGGAATCATTACAATAGTTTCAGGCCTATTAATGGTAAGTAACTTTAGATATAACAGTTTTAAAGATGTCGATTGGAAAGGTAAGGTAAACTTTATTGTTGTGTTACTCATTGTGCTTGTATTTGTTGTTGTGGCAGCAAGCCCAGCAGAATTACTTACGGCAATATTCGTTTTATATGCAGCATCAGGGCCTGTGACAACCATTCGTTCTGTTAAAAAATTAAAACTAGAACATGTGGTCGGAGATGATGACGATGCTGGTTTTAGTTCAGAAAACAATACAGCTGATGAAATAACGAGCAAAGAAGACAAAGAAGATAAGCAGAATAACAATTAGATTAAAGTGTTAACTATATAAAGAGCGCTATTAGCGCTCTTTTTTTTGAATTAATTTTGGCTTTAATCCAATTTGTGTACTATTTTTAAACATCCAATCAATTAATCACAAAAAAATGAAATTAAGTGTTGACGCGGCGCCAAAAATCTCTAAAATGCGCTCCACTTCTTC
>JBMZCX010000081.1:0-11321 GCA_049613795.1 Thalassotalea sp.
AACAAAAACAGATTAATATCAAATAGTTAAAATAAATCAAAAACACAGGAAAGTGAATGAATGTACAATTTCCTTTAAAGATAAACCCCATCAATGTTATTAATTTATATAAAAAGATAATTTAAATAAAAGAGATGAATAGACCAAAAATCACGACAAATAACATAAAGCACTAAAAAGTTAACATTTTAATAACAAATAAAAGGAAATATTGCTGCGGTTAAAAGAACAAATAACCAATGCCCAATCTTCATTTTCGAATAAAAAAAACACTGTCGTGAATTTTTATTCAAAAAACATTTAGATTTGAAAATTATTGGTTAGTTTAGATATTTAGATATTTAGATATAGGGAAGTGTAAACTTAGGAGGAAGTAAAAAACGACTTAGCCTAAGCTAAGTCGCAGTAGGTATATATCTGACAATTATGAATTGGCCGGTAAAATGATTGCAGATACGGCACCAAAACCAATTCTTGCTGCGCCCTCTTTCTGACACCAGCCTTTCATAATAACGTTATCACCATCTTCTAAGAAAGTACGTGTTTCGCCATTAGGCAGTGCAATAGGCTCACTGCCTGCATTTGAAAGTTCAAGCATTGAGCCTGCTTCTTCAGGATTAGGGCCCGATTGTGTACCACTACCAAACATATCTCCAGCCTTTAAATTACAGCCATTGACAGTATGATGCGCAACCATTTGAGCAACAGTCCAGTACGAGTCATTAAAGTTAGATTGAGACAATTGCACCGCCGCTTGCGTATCGGCACGCATTTTTTCAGTTTCGAGTAATGCTTGTAATTGAATATTAAATGAACCTGCTTTTCTATTTTGTTCAGATTCTAAATATGGCATTGGTTGAGGATCTTGCTCGTCTCTCGTCCAGCTTTGTCTATAAGGTGCTAATGCTTCAGTGGTAACTATCCAAGGAGAAATAGTTGAGGCAAAGTTTTTCGATAAAAATGGCCCTAATGGTTGATATTCCCAGCCTTGAATGTCTCGTGCCGACCAATCATTAAAAATACAAAGACCAAATACATGATCTTCAGCATTTTCAATAGTGATGGGCTCACCTAAGTCATTACCTTTACCAATAAAAATACCGACTTCTAATTCATAATCTAAACGCTTACATGGACCAAATGAAGGTTCCGTTGCTGTTGGTGCTTTCGTTTGACCTTTAGGGCGTTTAAACGTTTGTCCAGATACTTCAATTGACGAAGAACGGCCATGGTAACCAATAGGTACCCATTTATAATTAGGTAATAACGGGTTGTCAGGACGGAATTTTTTACCAACAGAAGTCGCATGATGAATAGAGGTATAAAAGTCAGTGTAGTCACCAATATTGCAAGGTAGAGCATATTCAGCATTCGTTTGGGCGACTAGGCATGCTTCAACAGCACTTTGTTCAGCAGCCCCTGCTTGTAATAATTTAGATAACGATAATCTTAACGCTGACCAAGCCGTTTTCCCCATCGCCATAAAATCGTTTAGCTGATCTTTAGCACAAGCTGCTAGCGCCTCTTGGGCGACACCGCTTAATAAATTTTTACGATGTAATGCAGCTAAATCGAGTATTTGATCACCAATGGCTACGCCGCCACGAAAATCACCTTCGCTCCCTTGCTCTTTAAAAATAGCAAAAGGAAGGTTTTGAATAGGAAAGTCACTCGTCGTTGAATTAGCCGACTCAACCCAACTTTTTAGTGACGGGTTATGTGTTTCATTTAATAGGTGCATTGTTGATTGAGTAGTCGTCATCGACAAAATATCTCCTGTTTACAAGGGGGTTAACCTAGTAGATTAATAGCAATGACGGCATAATAACAAGTCGATTATTCCAATGCATTGATTAAAAGCACTAGCGAACAAATAGACCCTTTTCTAGCTGTCAACAATATGTTGCACTCAGGTATTTACAGTAGAATGAGTTTAAAAATTATAATTCAAAATCACCAAAATCAACGTTATCTTTGGTGCAAATTACAGCTTTACTTGGAGGGTCTAATAATGAGGGTTGTTCAACAACAACGTCTGCATCAATAGCTTTAGGCTTAGTTCCGCTTTCTTTTCTCTTTTTACGTTGCTGACAGCGTTTAATTACTTTTTGTTTGTCGTCTGAAGTTAGGTTTATCCATGTTTGCCTTTCGTCACGTGTCCGAAAACAGCCCAAGCATTGCCCTTTGTCATTTGACTGACAAACACCAATACAAGGACTTGGAACATCAAAAAATTCTAATTGCATACTTAACCCAGTAAGATCAATAAACCCCATGCATTAATTATAATACACGGGGTTTATAACATGCTAAATAATAGTCAACTACGCTAGTTTATCTGTAGCAATATGATACTCAGGATCTTCAATCACATTAACTTCAACTAAGTCACCTGCTTTTTCTAGCAACTGCTGACATTCTTTACTTAAATGTTTTAAGTGAATAGTTTTTCCTTGGCTGACAAAACGTTCCGCTAAGGTATCAATCGCTTCAATTGCAGAATGATCCGCAACTCGAGAGTTTTTAAATTCAATCGTCACATCATCACTGTCATCGGTAATATTAAACTGATCTAAAAAGCTCGACACTGAGCCAAAAAATAAAGGACCATTAACTTCATAAATAGTTAGCCCTTTGTCATTGGTATAACGAGTTACCACAACATGTTTAGCATGTTCCCATGCAAAAACCAATGCCGAGACAATCACACCAACAATCACGGCAATAGCAAGATCTGTTGCTACCGTTACACCCGACACTAAAATAATAACAAACGCATCGGCTTTAGGCACTTTCTTCAATATTCTAAAGCTAGACCATTCAAACGTACCAATAACCACAATAAACATTACGCCAACTAAAGCTGCTAATGGAATTATTTCAATTAAGCCTGAAGCAAACAAAATAAAGCCAAGTAACGCAAGTGCTGCCGTTATACCTGACGCTCGACCTCGACCACCTGAATTAACATTGATCATTGATTGTCCAATCATGGCACAACCACCCATGCCACCGAAAAATCCATTAACCGTGTTAGCAGCACCTTGAGCAATACATTCTTTATTACCACGGCCACGTGTGCCTGTTAATTCATCAATTAATGTCAACGTTAACAACGATTCAATTAAACCAATTGCCGCAAGTACAATAGCAAAAGGTAATATAATTTTTAATGTTTCAAGATTAAATGGCACCATAGGAATACTAAATTGTGGCAAACCACCTGCAATTGATGCTGCAGGATCATTGGTCATGTCACGAACAAAATCAACCACGGTTCTTGCCTCTAACCCTAAACTTTGAACAAGCACAGTAACCACAACAATCGCCACTAATGATGACGGCACAGCCTTAGTTAATTTAGGTAAAAAATGGATAATTGCCATAGTAAGCAGAATTAATCCCGCCATAGTGTATAGCTGAGAACCTTGCATCCATTCGAGTACACCCGCATCGTTTGTTACTTTAAATTGGCCAAGTTGTGCCAAAAATATCACAATAGCTAAACCATTAACAAAACCTAACATAACGGGGTGTGGTACTAAGCGAATAAACTTACCAAGTTTAAATATCCCCGCCAATATTTGCAGCACACCAGTAAGCACCACTGCGGCAAATAAATATTGCACACCATGTATTGCAACTAAGCTCACCATAACAACAGCCATCGCGCCAGTAGCACCAGAGATCATCCCCGGGCGACCACCAAATATAGAGGTAATAAGCCCAACCATAAACGCAGCATATAAACCAACTAAAGGCTCAACCCCTGCAACAAAGGCAAAAGCCACCGCTTCTGGCACTAAAGCCAATGCGACGGTTAATCCTGATAAAACATCATTTTTCAAGTTGCCAGCTTTGGCAGCGTTAAGTTCAAACATTGTAATTCCGCGTTAATTTATATTTTATTTATCAACACAACGAGGCTGTGTTGATTTTCATTTACTATTATAGATCGTTAGTGCTGCTCATAATTTAATTATTGAACGAAAAGTAGCTGGGCATAGCATCTACTAAAAAGATTAAACAATAGAATAATTTTTAGACAGCAAAAGGCGGCAAGATACTATAGATAAGAGCTAAGAAAGTCAATAATGGTTCAAATAAGGCGTCGTTATAAAGACAATTATTCGTTTGTTTTTTAAGAATTTTAGTTCTGAGTATTTTCACGCATAGATAAAAATGTTTTTATTTCATCACGAGAGCCTAAAATATGCTGTTTTAATAGTTTAACTGCATTTTCAACATCTTTTGCTTTACATAACGATAATAAACCTGTGTGCTCAGATTCTGCTTTAGAAATACCACCAGCCCACAACAAATGCATTCGAATATAACGGTCTGCATTTTTGTTTAATGTATTAACTAAGTCTTGTGTTTGCGGACGCTGAGCTCCTGAATATAAGCAATTATGATAGCTTGAGTTTAATTCACTCCACGTGTTGGCGGCATTTTCTTTGCCTAATGCCTGAGCTAGCTTAGCTAAGAGAACACCCGCTTCAGCTATTTTATCAGCGCTTAAGTTTGGAATAGAATTAGCCAGCAAGTCAGCCTCAAGCATCGCCCTAAGCTCAAAGAGTTCATCGACTTGATCAATATTAAGTTCTGTTGCCGTTGCACCTTTATGTGGTTCAAAGGCAACTAAACCTTCAGCCTCTAATTGCAGCAATGCTTCCCGAACAGGAATTCGGCTTACATTTAACTCTTCAGCGAGCGCTGTTTGCCGTAATGCTTGACCCGCTTTAATTTCCCCGCTGAGTATTTTTTCTCTTAACGTTTCTACCACTAACTGAGTGCGGGTTTTAAATACAATGGTCATATACTACTCATACGATACAGGCTGAAATAATTAAAGCTATTATAAAGACTTAAAAAACAAACACAAAAAAGCATTATTATGACAATAACGCCGCTATTAAAAAGTTTACTTAGTTAATTATTCGTTTAATAGATTAATGAGTCTACTTTATCGCTTTGTTGGATAGGTACTTTTACAATAAAAGTACAACCAACGCCACCGTCTTTTATTTGAATGGTTCCACCTAATTTAGTATTAACCAAATTAAACACAATATTCATGCCTAAACCAGAACCACCTTGCCCGCGTTTGGTGGTAACAAAAGGGTCAAAAATACGTTTTTTAATATCTGCAGAAAGCCCTTTCCCGTCATCACTATATATTAACGTTAAAAAGTTGTTTGAATGGGTAAATTCAATATCAATTTGCCCGTTTTCTTTTCCTTCAAATCCATGCATATGAGAATTGGTTAAAAAGTTAGTTAATATTTGGTTCCAAGCACTCGGATAAGTAACTAAATTAAAGCTCTCATCTACCGTAATATTAATTGTGTAATTTTTACGTTTAAATAACGTTTTCACCGTATTTACAACGTCATTTACATGTTGAGCTAAGTTAATACTTAATTCAGGATCAGTATGTTGTTCAACAGCAACTGACTTAAAGCCTCTAATCAAGTCAACCGCTTTGTTCAAACTGCGTTCAATAATATCTTGATATTCTGTTAGTAGTTTTAACGTGCGAGTTAATTGTGACTTAGTTAAATTTTCATTATCAATTGCTCGACTTAAATCTAATACTTTCTCTTTTAACGCCGTAATAGAGGTTACACAAATACCCAATGGCGTATTTACTTCATGAGCAACACCTGCCACCAATTGTCCAAGCGACGCCATTTTTTCTGATTGCACTAATTGATCTTTCGCTAACGTTAAATCATCTAATGATTGCTGCAATTGCTTATTACTTGATGCTAACTTAGAGGTACGATCATAAACCTTAATTTCGAGTTCGCCATTTAAGCTAATCAAAGCATTTTCTGCTTGCTCTAGCTTAACAATATCGTCTTTTAATTCTATTCTCATATTGTTAATGGCATCAGTCAAATCGTCTAATTCATCTTTTTTCTCATGACGATTAGGCAACACCAAAGGCGTGTCTAAATTATGCCCTTTTAAATTAAGCGAATAATGGGTAATAAAATACAAGTGACGCGTGATTAACCAATGCACAATAACCATAATAAAAAAGGCAACAATAAATGTTTTAACAGCCTCAGAGGCTAAAATAAAGCCTGCTTGTTGGCGTAAACTGGCATAAATATCATCAAAATTAGCCGACACAGCTAACGTTCCAATGTCACTTTCTCCATATCTAATTGGGTACTCAAGGTACTTTTTGGTAATCACATCTTCATCACCAAACTGATAAATTTTACCAAAACTGGTGGTTATTTTCACAAAGCGAATATCAGGTAAGCGCACAATACCTTGCAATTGTTGCTGAACTAAAGATTCATTAAAGTCCCACAAGCTTGTAGAAATAGACTGGATATAACTCGTTTCTATATTTTCAAATTGTTGATCAAGTGAAGAAAGGCTATCTTGATAAGTAACATAAAGCTGAATAGCAGTAGAAGTTAGCGACAATATTGAGCTACATAATAGAATATAAACCAATACTCGTCGGCTGAGCTTATTATTAAATGAGCCTGTTTTTTGCATTGATATATTTCACTTAATTTATTAAATTTAAAGGCGAATATTAATTATGATTAACTCTCTAATTAAAATAGGCGTTTGATAAATTGTCAACTAAATAGCCATAAAATAAAGTTTTTATTAATACTGGCTACTACTTTGACTTTCAAGGAAGTTTTGAGACTCAGCTATTGTTATGCTTATATCCCTTAATAATGTGCATCCTTAATGGGCAAATTTGAATACATGCCTTATATCTCCATCATATCGGTTTTGTTTTTTATTGCAATAGCGTGCTACTTTACTAATAAAATCATCTAAATATCGTCGACAGGCATACAGATTAAATTGCAATAACGAGATATAATAACGCAATAGGAACTAATGCCTATTATTAACTATTGAGAGCCAAGTATGGAAGACTTATCTGATCGTAACCTATTGCAAAGCAAGTCATTTATTAACGGACAATGGCACTCAAGCAATAGCCACTTTACTGTAATTAGTCCTGCAACCATGCAGGTATTGACTAATGTTGAGGAAGTGACAACACAACAGCTAAGTCTAGCTGTTGCTAGCGCCACCAGTGCACAAAAACAATGGCAACAAGCCACAGCAAACGAGCGTTCAAAAGCATTAAAACAGTGGTTAGCGCTTATCGAAGAAAATATTACAGATCTCGCATTAATACTTACCCGAGAACAAGGTAAAACACTAAGCGATGCAAAAGCTGAAATACGCTATGGCGCATCATTTATCGAATGGTTTTCAGAAGAAGCGAAGCGTGTTTACGGTGACACTATCCCTTCATCAAACACACATAATAGAATTTCAGTTATTAAACAGCCAATAGGTGTTGTTTCAGCAATCACCCCTTGGAATTTTCCAAATGCAATGATCACGAGAAAAGCGGCGGCAGCACTTGCTGCTGGCTGTAGTTTTATTGTAAAGCCAGCAGCTGAAACACCACTATCGGCGCTTGCACTCGCCTACTTAGCCGACAAAGCTGGTTTACCTAAAGGCTTATTTAATGTGGTAGTAGGGGCTGACGCTCAGCACATTGGTGAAGTGCTTACCACACATCCCAACATTGCTAAGTTTACCTTTACTGGCTCCACACACACAGGAAAGTTACTTGCCGCCCAATGTATTTCTACGGTCAAAAAAGTCTCTCTTGAGCTCGGTGGTAATGCGCCATTTATAGTGTTTGATGACGCCAATATAGACAATGCGATTGAGGCGCTTGTCTCTGCTAAGTTTAGAAATTGTGGACAAACATGTATCAGCCCTAATCGGATATATTTACATGAAGACATTGCGCAACAGTTCACTGAAAAATTGAGCAAATGCATTAACACTTTACAGCAAGGTAATGGTGAAGAAAAAACTAATGACATCGCCTGCTTAATTAATTTACAAGCCGCTGAAAAGATACATAATCTTGTTAATAAAGCAGTTAAAAATGGCGCTAATATTGTGACAGGGGGTTTAGTAGCAAAACCTGATTCGGCATTTTATCCGCCAACGGTATTAAATAATGTCACTCATGGTGATGAAATCACTCAACAAGAAATTTTCGGCCCTGTATTACCTTTAATCACGTTTAAAAATACAACACAAGTTATTGAGCAAGCAAACGATACTCCGTATGGCTTGGCCGCTTATTTTTTTAGTCAAAATATCAATTGCATTTATCAAGTATCTGAAGCGTTAAATTATGGGATGGTCGGCATTAATGACACAGCTATCTCAACCACTAGTGCACCATTTGGTGGAATAAAACACTCAGGCTATGGGCGAGAAGGTTCCAAATATGGGCTAGACGATTACCTAACCATTAAATATATTTGCTTAGGCAATATAGGTACAAATAATTAAATTGCTGAGTTGCGATTAAATTTCCACTAGGTGTTTCTTTCTATATTCTGTCGGGGTATTTCCATGCATGGCTTTAAAAGCTTTATTAAAAGAGCTTAAACTTCTAAATCCACTCTCTAGCGCTAAAGTAAGTACAGGAGTACTTGAAAACTCACTGTTCACTAATTTTTCGCTGACTTCTGAAATACGATAAAAGTTTAAAAAATCATTAAAATTCCGATAGCCTAGCTCACCATTTATTAAAATTCTTAATTTATATTCATGTATGGCTAAATGTTTGGCTAGCACCGAAATGGTTAAGCCGTCTTGCTGATATAGCTTATCTTGTATCATTGACTTGGTAATAACATCTAATTCTTTTATTAGTTTACTATTCCTTTTAGGCTGCTCCCTTACGCTAGTAATAGTTTCAAATAGGCTCGACGCCTTTAATTGGAATAAGAAAAAGTTAATTCCTGTCACTAGAATAACTAATAAAAGGCTATTAAATGTATCAATCGCTTGCCATTCAACATTTAGCAGCTGATCAATCACAATTTTAAAAATTAAATAAAGGGCAGATAACGCAATAACACCACCGCGAATATAGCGGCGTTCCTGTACTAAATCGCCACGCCAATATTTTAAAGCGACAATCAACGCATGGAGAATTAAAGCAAGCTCAAGCAATAGCGCCCCATTAGTTAGTATATTTTTAAGGGGGCCGAAGAGAGTAAAGTTCATACCAAAAGTAAGCTGAACACTAATAATAAACAAGGGAAAAATTAACGTTAACGCAGCAAGACCATATTGCCAGCGTTTAAGTAAGCTATGGTCACCAAAAACACTTAAGCTGACTAGCCAAAAAATGCCCGCTAGCGAGTTTCCACCAACAAAGCTACTCCACCACAAGAACGAATAAGTTATTTTTTCAGGATACAAATCACCTAAGCAATAAGTCATGCCACATAGCATTAATATAATAAATAGCCGAATAGAAGGGTTTTTATGCTGCAAGGGGGCAAGTAATAAAATACAAAGCGCCATTTGTGAAATAGCAAAATGGGTAAAAAATTCAAGCATGTAAGTATTAGTTCACGAATAACTTAGTTAAGAATTTTAGTGTAGACACAATTTTTTAAAAAGGCTATAGGCTGATTCATAAAATAAAAAGCCCGAAATAACTCGGGCTTAGTAAAGTTCAGGTTTTATTCATAATATGCTAAAAGTTATATTTAACATCAACGCCAACTTCTAAGCCGCGATTGATTCGACCATGAGGTGTACCAATCAGGCTTGCAGTTAAACCACCAATGCTACTAACATAACGGCTATCAAGTAAATTTTTACCCCATAAGCCTATTTCTAAATTGTCATTATTATTTGTCCATGACAATCGCGCATTAAGCAGCTCGGTATCTTCAAAAAATGCATCTACTGATTTTTTGTACTCTTCCAACCCTACTCTGTCGCCATTGGTGTTTTCACGGAAGACGTAATCAAGATGCAAATTGGTTGTACCTACGCCAAAATCAGGCATCCAATCAATAGTAAAAGTATAGTTAGCTTGCGCATTACTTGATGTTTTCGCTGCCGCCACTAAATTACCTTCGCCATTATAAAACTCAGGAGATATATATTCAGTGCTGCGTAGTTCAGAAACAACCCCCGCTATAACACTTGGTGTTACATGCCAGCGTAAATCAAATTCAATGCCGGTAAGTTCTCGATCTTCATTTATAATAGTAGGTACCGCTTGGGCATTACCTGGCGCTTTCGAGTCGATCGAGCGCTGTAAGTTATCAAGCTCTAAGTAGTAAGCACTTACATTAGCAACCACTTCTTCCCATAATACAGCTTTGTAACCTAATTCAAAATTGGCTGATTCCTCAGGCTCAAAAGGACTCATGCTCGGCGCTAATGAGTCAAAGCCTCCTGACTTATATCCCGTTGAATATGAAGCAAACACCATTTCATCATCATTAATTTGGTAGCTAGTCACTAATCTCCCAGTTACTTTGCTCCAAGAACTTGATGCAGCTAGGTCTACCTGAGGAAATATAATATTGCCGATAGGTACTTGTACCCCTGCTGGCATTAAGCTATTAGTGGGCACTGTTGAAAAGCTGTTTACAGGAATATCCCAAGTAAAGTCTTTTTCGTCTTTAGAGTAACGTAAACCTACAATAATATTCCACTTGTCATTAATAGCGTAATCTACGTCAGCAAAAATGCCCCAGTTAGTAAAATCGCCTGTATTATTAATGCTTTCTTGCCAAAATTGCCCTGCGTAGCTTGGACCAAATATTTCAGGGATATAAGGTAATGGCATCCCTGTTAAACCCGGAAGTTGTGAAGAAACAATATCGTAAGTTAAATCACCAGTTGCTCGAATAATATCAGCCGTTAACGGTACACCCGGCATACCCATTGCTGCCATAATTTGATCAGCCAAGCCTAAGCCATTAATTGCTCCAGCCCAATCGTCAGGATCCCACATATGATCCATATCATTAATGCCCATCACCGCTTTTAGCGTTTGTACTGCCGTATCGAATGTTACACCTGGACCAAATGCGCCAGCAGCATGAGCATCTGTATTACCACCTAGCATACCCGCCACTTGCTCAGCGACTAAGCCGTCGATTTGACTATTTAAATCACCTGTAATTAATCTTGCGGCTGTATCAACGGTTAAATTTAACTCTGTTGTTTGCGTAACCTTTTCTTTTGAATATGAAAACCCGGCAACCGCATTAATTTTATCGCTAATGTAGTTAAATTGTAATTCCGTATACAAAATGTCTGAATCTTCGTTATTTGAGGTATCAAAATAACGTGTTATATCTGCGGTGCCATCTTCATCCTGACGGTTTTCAGTCTCCCAATCTCGGAAACTCAGTACATACTTCATTGACCATTGATCATTAAATTCATGATTGAATTTAGCTGTAACACCGTACATG